>NZ_JBYIVZ010000016.1:0-183484 GCF_057710365.1 Streptomyces sp. bgisy027 | reverse complement strand
CGGCCTCGAGCTGCTGGAGGAGGCCCGCCCGACCAACCAGTCGGCGCTGCGCGAGGCCCTGGACGCCGCAGCGCAAAACCCCGAACTGGCGCCGCTGGTCCGGGCCGTCGAGACGCTCCGGGTGCCGGTCTGACGCGACACCACGGCCGCCGTCGCACGCATCCAGATGCCGGTGTCGCGGTCCTCTCCCGGTAGCCGTTGACGGGATCTTGTCCGGGGCCGTACGAATGGCCTCATGAACGCGCCCCGTCTCCCCCTGTCCGGCATCACCGTCGTCAGCCTCGAACAGGCCGTGGCGGCCCCCTACGCCACCCGGCAGCTGGCCGATCTCGGGGCGCGGGTGATCAAGGTCGAGCGGCCCGGGGACGGGGACTTCGCCCGGCGGTACGACACCACGGTTCATGGGCAGTCCAGCTATTTCGTCTGGCTCAACCGGTCGAAGGAGTCCCTCACGCTGGATCTGAAGGCCCCGCGGGGCCTTCAGATCCTGCACCGGCTCCTGGACACGGCGGACGTGTTCGTGCAGAACCTCGCGCCGGGCGCCGCCGACCGTCTCGGCCTCGGTGTGGAGGCACTCGGCGAGCGGTGGCCCCGGCTGATCCCGTGCACGATCTCCGGGTACGGCACGTCCGGGCCGTGGGCCGGGCGCAAGTCGTACGACCTGCTGGTGCAGTGCCAGACCGGCCTGGTGTCCCTGACCGGGACCGCCGAGGAGACCGCACGCGTCGGGATCTCCGTCGCCGACATCGCCGCCGGGATGTACGCCTACAGCGGCATCCTCACCGCCCTGTTCACGCGCGCCACCACCGGCACGGCCCACCCGGTGGAGGTGTCCCTGTTCGAGGCGCTGGCGGAGTGGATGGGCCAGCCCGCCTATTACACGGAGTACGGCGGCACCCAGCCTCCCCGGCTCGGCACCCAGCACCCCACCCTCGCCCCGTACGGCGCCTACCCGGCCGCCGACGGCAAGGAGGTGCTGTTCTCCATCCAGAACGAGCGGGAGTGGGCCGTGCTGTGCGCGGAGTTCCTCGGCCGGGCCGACCTGACCGACGACCCGCGTTTCGCCACCAGCTCGGCCCGCGTCGCCCACCGCGAGGAGCTCAACGCCGTCGTCGCCGAGCGCTGCGCCCGCTCCGACGCCGACGAGATCCTCAAGGACCTGGAGTCCATCAGCATCGCCTGTGCCGGGGTCAACGACGTCGCCGCGTTCCTGGACCACCCGGTGCTGGCCGGCCGCGACCGCTGGCGCGACGTGGCGGTGCCCGGCGGCGCGACCGCGCGGGCCCTGCTGCCGCCGGCCGACCTCGCGGGGGTGCCCGCGCGCATGGATCCGGTGCCCGCGGTGGGCGAGCACACCGAGGCGATCCTCACCGAACTCGGCCGTACCGGCGAGGAGATCGCGGCCCTGCGCGCCGACGCCGTCATCTGACGTCGTCTGTCACCAGGGCAGTGGCCCGTCGATGTCCACATAGCTGCCGGTCGGGCCGTCGGGGCCGACCTGTGCCATCCGGACGATGACCTCGGCGCCCTCCGCGACGGTCTGGGTGCCGGTGCGCCCGTTGAGGTCCGTGGCGGTGAAGCCGGGCTCGACGGCGTTGATCCGCATCTGCGGGAACGCCTTCGCGTACTGCACGGTGATCATGTTGACCGCCGTCTTCGAGGCCGGGTACGAGACGGCCTGGTAGAAGTGGGCCGGCGAGTCCGGGGCGGACAGTGCGGTCAGCGAGGCCAGGCCGCTGCTGACGTTCACCACGACGGGCGCCGTGGACCTCCGCAGCAGCGGCAGGAAGGCGTGCAGGACTCGGACGACGCCGAAGACGTTCGTCTCGAAGACCGTGCGTATCTCGTCGGCGGTGGTGTCAGCGGCGGCGGGGATGCCGTTGTTCTCGCCCCTGACCTCGATCCCGGCGTTGTTGATCAGGACGTCGAGTCCGCCGTCGGCCTCGACGGTCTTCACGGCCGCCTGGACGGAGGCGTCGTCGGTGACTTCGAGCTGGACGAACCGGGCACCGAGCCGTTCGGCGGCGCGGCGGCCGCGCTCGGCGTCCCGGGCACCGATGTAGACGGTGTGACCGGCTTCGGTGAGCCGACGCGCGGTCTCGAAGCCGAGTCCCTTGTTCGCTCCGGTGATGAGTGTTGTCGTCATGTCCTCAGCGTGCTGCGCAGCGCATGGGTCAGCCAGCCGTCCCGTCTTCCTGGGACTGCTGGTACCAGGCACGCCTCTGCCCGACGGTGTTCACTTGAGGGCATGACGGCGACGGAACTCGGACAGGCCCTGCGCCGCTGGCGCGACCGGGTCACGCCCGAGTCGGCGGGTCTGCCCGCGGGTGGGCACCGGCGTGCGGCGGGGCTGCGCCGGGAGGAACTGGCGCTGCTGGCCGGCATCTCGGTCGACTACGTCACCCGCCTCGAACAGGGCCGGGCCGGCCATCCGTCCGGGCAGATCGTGGAGGCCCTGGCCCGGGCGCTGCGGCTGTCGGCGGACGAGCGCGCGCACCTGTTCCGGCTGGCCGGCCTGGTGCCGCCCGGCCCGGACACGGTCCCCGCCCACATCACGCCGAGCGTGCAGCGCCTGCTGGACCGGCTGAACGGCACTCCCGTCGGGGTCTACGACGCGACCTGGACGCTGCTGCTGGCCAACCCCCATTACGCCGCGCTCATGGGAGACCCCTCCGGATGGCGCGGCTTCGAACGCAACGGCGTATGGCGGGCCTTCCTCGGCCCCCGCGGCCGGGCCCGGCAGACCCCGCGGCAGAGGGCCGCGTTCGAGGCCGACCTCGTCGCCGATCTGCGCACGACCGCGAGCCGCTACCCGTCGGACCCGCAACTGCGGCGGCTCATCACCGAGTTGCGTACGAACAGCGCGCGCTTCTCGGAGCTGTGGGACACCGGCACGGTCGGTCGTCACGAGACCGGCCACAAGGTCATCGAACATCCGCAGGTCGGACCGCTGACCCTGGACTGCGACATCCTCGTCGTGGCGGGCAGCGATCTGCGGCTGATGGTCTACACGGCCGCACCTGGCACCGAGGACGCGGAGCGCCTGGCGCTGCTGGCCGTGGTCGGCACGCAGTCCCTGGTCTGACCGAACGCGGCGCGCGCTTCGTGCGTCTCAGTGTCGGGCGGCGCGCCGACACCGCCCCGACCGGCTCGTCGCCGTCCACTCGGGGGTTCCCATGCCTACGACCGCTTCCCGCACCGTCCTGTCCCTCGCCGCCCTCGGCCTGCTCGCCGCCGGGTGCAGCGACGGCTCGAAAGGCTCGGGCGCGTCCGAGCCGGCGCCGGACACCAGGCCCCGCGCGCTCGAGGTGGCCAAGGCATGGGACGGTTCGTCGGCGGCCGAGACCTGGCGCGCAGGCTACTACCCGCTGGGCGACCCGGTGCAACTGCCCGACGGCGCCTTCCACAGCGGCGACGACAAGGAGGCGTACCTCACCCAGAACTTCACCCTGCGCGGCGACCTTCCCAGGACCTCGCGCAAGGACGGCAAGGTGACCTGGCGGGACGGCGACTCGCTGACCCTCCCCCTCATGGAAGCACGGGCGACGTACGACAGGTTGGACGGCAGCGACGGTCCCGGGCCGCGTCTCACCGTGACCGGGGCGAAGCTGGGCGAGACGACACTGGCCACCAGTCGCGGCCCGGCCACCGTCCCGGCCTGGCTGTTCACGATCGAGGGCTACGACACTCCGCTCAAGCGTGTCGCCCTCGGCCCGTCGCGGCCTCCGAAGCCGCCCATCGGACCGGTCGGCTCCCCCACCGCCGAACTGTGGGAGCTCGACCGGGTGGTCGGGGTGGCCGCCGACGGCCGGTCCGTCACCGTGCGGGCCCACCACGGGGCATGCGACGACGGGCCGGCCGTGGACGTCCTGGAGACGGACGGCGGCGTGGTGCTGTCCGGCTACATGGTCGGAACGAGGGACGGGCTCTGTACGTCACAACTGCTGGCCGAGAACGTGACGGTCGAACTGGACCGACCGCTCGGCGACCGGCTCCTGCTGGACGCGTTCACGGGCCGCCCCGTGCGCGGCGCCGAGTGACGCGCACCGCCTCGCCCGGTCAGCCCGTCAGGGCCGATCCGGCTGCCGCCAGGGCCTGTTCGGCGTAGCCGCGGCCGAAGAGCACGGCGTGCACCAGGAGCGGGAACAGCTGGTGCAGGGCGATGCGGTCGGCCCAGCCGGCGGCGAGGGGCGCGGCGTCCTGGTAGCCGTCGAGGATCCGGTCGAGGTGGGGGCAGCCGAAGAGGTGGAGCATGGCCAGGTCGGTCTCGCGGTGCCCGCCGTGCGCGGCCGGGTCGATCAGCCAGGCATGGCCGTCGGCGCCCCACAGGACGTTGCCGTTCCAGAGGTCGCCGTGCAGCCGGGCGGGCGGCTCGGCGGGGCCGGCCAGTTCGGGGAGCCGTTCGCAGACCCGCTCGACGACGGGCGCCTCGGCACCGCGGATCGTCCCTTCGTCGACCGCGCTGCGCAGATACGGCAGGACCCGGTGCTCGGCGTACCAGCGGGGCCAGTCGTCGCCGGTGACGTTGCGCATCGGGGCGAGACCGATGTACGCCTCCTCGGGGCCGCCCGGCGGTGGGGCGCCGAACGCGCCTGCCCCGGAGGCGTGCAGGGCCGCCAGTTCACGGCCGAGCCGTTGCGCCGCCCCGGCATCGGGCCGGCCGGTCGCCACCCGGTCCGTGACCAGCCATCGGGCATCCCGGCCGTGCACCGCCGGGACATGCACGGTGCCGGCCTCGGCGAGCCAGCGCAGTCCGGCCGCCTCGGCCTGCGCGGCCCGTTCGCCGTCGCCGCGCTTGACCATGACCACCCGGCCGCCGTCGAGGGTGACTTCGGCGAGCGTCGAGGACAGACGTCGTTCACCGGTCACCGCGCACCCGGTGAGCCGCGCTGCCATGGCGCCCGGGCCTTCGAAGCTGTTGTGCACGGGCCTCAGCGTACGGCGGCCCGGGGCCGTGGCCGGGTCAGCCGTTGGCGGCTGCCTTCCCGATCGCCTCGCGGATCCGGGAGTAGGTGCCGCACCGGCAGACGTTCTCGATCCTGTCGATGTCGGCGTCCGCCGGCTTGGGTGTCTTCTTCAGCAGGGCGGCCGCGGCCATGATCTGGCCCGGCTGGCAGAAGCCGCACTGGGCGACGTCGCAGTCGAGCCAGGCCTGTTGCACGGGGTGCAGCCGGTCGCCGTCGGCGAGGCCCTCGATGGTGGTGACCTCGCGGCCCGCGCAGTCGGCGACCTTGACGACACAGGGCTGGATCTCGTCGCCGTCGAGATGGCTGGTGCAGGCACGGCAGGCGCCCACGCCGCAGCCGTACTTGGGGCCGGTGACGTTCAGCAGGTCGCGCAGCACCCACAGCAGGGGCATGTCGGCGGGTGCCTCGACGGTGACCCGCTTGCCGTTGAGGGTGAAGGAGTAGGAGGGCATGGAGACCTTCTCTTGGGGTGGCTCAGAAGTTCAGGGGGAAGCGGCGCGGCTTGGTGCCGGTCGCCCGCGCATAGGCGTTGGCGACGGCTCCGGCCGCGGCGGGGACGCCGAGTTCACCGGCTCCGCCGGGCTCGCGCCGGGAGGGCAGGATGTGCGCCTCGAAGTGCTGCGGGGCGTGCCGCTGGCGGGCGTAGTGGAAGTCGGCGAAGCTGCTCTCGCGGACGGCGCCCTTGTCGATGTGCAGTCCGGCCCTCAGCACGGTGGAGATCCCGTCGACGGCGGTGCCCATGAGCTGGGCCTCGAGTCCGCGCGGGTTGACGGCGGTTCCGACGTCGGCCGCCATCACCACCTTGGTCACCCTCGGGTTCTTCGGGTCGACGGCGTCGATCTCGACGAGGCAGGCCACGCAGGAGCCGTACTCCTCGTGCACGGCGACCCCTTGGGCATGCCCCGCGGGCAGGGTCCGGCCCCATTTCCCGGCGGTCGCGACCTTGTCCAGTACGGCCTTGACCGCCTTGCTCCGCAGTGTCGTACGGCGGACGTCCACCGGGTCCTGGCCGAGGGCGCGGGCGACCTCGTCGACGACGATCTCCTCGGCGGTACGGACGGTGCCGGAGTCCACCGAGCGCCAGGCGCCCAGGGGTACCGCCAGTTCGATGGATCCCGAGTCGCCGGAGAGGCGGCCGAAGTTGTAGAGGCCGCTGTCACTGGGGAGCGGTGCCGCCGCCGGGGCGTCTGCGGCGGAGCGCGCGCCGCCCTGGGCGGACAGGCCCCGGGCGTCGAGGGACTCGCTGACCGAGGCGGTCGCGTGCGCGAAGGCCACCACGCGGCCCTGGGCATGGCTGGCGCGGACGCGGTGGTGGGAGGCCGGACGCATCCGGCCGTGCCGGATGTCGTCGGTCCGGCTCCACATCAGCTTCACCGGGCGGCGCGCCTTCTTGGAGATGACGGCCGCCTCGATCGCGGCGTCGTGGTTCAGCCGTCGGCCGAACGAGCCGCCGCCGCGCATCACATGGATCCGCACCTTCGACGCGGGCACGCCGATCGTCGAGGCGATGTCCTCCCGCGCGGACATGGGCGTCTGGGAGGAGAACCAGATCTCGGCCCGCTGCGGCCGTACGTCCGCCACGGCCGTGAGGACCTCCATCGGTGCGTGGCTGACGAAGGCGAACTCGAACTCGGCCTCGGTCTGCGCCGATCCGCTCGGCGGGTTCCCCAGTTCCGGGACGGCGGCGCGCAGCCGGGAGCGGATCTGGCTGTCGGAGACACCGGCCAGCGGTCCCGGCGCCCACTTGATCCGCAGGGCGTCGCGGGCCTGCAAGGCGTGGTGGAAGGTCTCCGCGACCACGGCGACACCGCCGGCGAACCGGACGACCGCGTGGACGCCGGGCATGGCGCGGGCGGCCGTTGAGTCGACCGAGACGATCTTCCCGCCGAGCGTCGGCGGCCGGGCCACGACCGTCGGCTTCGCTCCCGCCACCGCGAGGTCGCCGGTGTACTCGGCCTTCCCGGTGACGATGTCGCGGGCGTCGATGCGGTTCGTCGGCCGGCCGATCAGCCGGTGCTGGGACGCCGGTTTGGGCGTGGCCGGCACGGTGGGTCTGGTGATCGGGGCGGCGCTCCTGGTCAGCGAACCGAAGGTGGCCATGCGGCCGTCCGGTGCGACGACCCGGGTGCCGCGGGTGCGCAGCGTCCGGGCGGGGACGTGCCAGCGCCGGGCGGCCGCGGTGACCAGCTTGGCGCGCGCCATGGCGGCGAGTTGCCGGGCCGGGCCGTACAGCGAGCTGACCGAACTGGAGCCGCCGGTGAACTGGTTGCCCTTGCCGCGGGCCTCCGCGAGCGGGATCTCGACGTCGGCGAGCCGGGCGTCGAGTTCCTCGGCGATCATCATGGCGACGGCGGTGGTGACGCCCTGGCCGACCTCGACGCGAGGCAGCCTTACGACGACCTTGTTGGCCCGGGTGACCTCCAGGACCAGCATTTCCTCGTCGGTTCCGGTGGCCAGGACGTCGGACGAGCGGCGTGCGCCGTCCGCGCCGTCGGCGGCGTTCTCGGCGCCCTCGGCGGTGGAGCCGTCGCAGCCGAGCGGTGCCGCGACGGTCAGGGTGGTCGCCGCGAGCGAGTAGACCACGAACTGTCGACGGGACAACTGACGGGCCAACAGGCGCTCCTCTCGGCGAACCCGGGGTGGTTCGACCTCTATGAGGGGCCTGCGCGCTGCGGGGTTGCGCCGGTTGGCCACTGCATCGACTCAAGTCGCGGGCAGCCGCAGCGCGGTGTCCCACTCCAGGTGCCCCGCGAGCTCGTCGTCACCGGGCCGGGGCGGGGCGCCGCCGCCGGGGCGGCGGTCGGACGGGTCGTGGGCGCCACGGGAGATGCTGCCGCTGACGGTGACGTTGTGTTCCACCCGGGGGCGGCGCAGGGTCTCGTAGAGGGACAGCGCGGCGTCCGTGTCCGGTGTGTCCCGCAGGGACTTGGCGAGGACGACGGCGTCCTCCAGCGCCATCGACGCGCCCTGCCCGGTGGCCGGGGACGCCGCGTGGGCCGCGTCGCCGATGAGCAGGCTCCGGCCGGTGCGCCACGGTGTGCCGATGGGCAGTTCGGTGGCGTTGGTGACCATGAGGTCGTCGCAGGTGGCGCCGACGAGGTCCGCGGCCGGGGTGGCGTCCTTGCTCACCAGCGGCAGCAGCAGGTCGCGCAGGCGGGCCGGGGTGGCGTGCTCGATGTCGTCCGCGGCCAGGGGGTCGCCGGCGACGCGTGCGAACCAGTAGGTCTCACCGTCGGGCGAGACCGCGTACCCGAAGGCGACGGTGCTGCCGCGCACCATGGTGATGGTCTCGGGCCGGGCCGCCGGGGGCGCTTGACGGGTGCAGCCGTAGAAGACCTGTTGCCCGGAGTAGGTCGGCCGTCTGTCGGGCGCGGTGAGTCCGCGGACGGTGGAGTTGAGGCCGTCGGCGCCGATGAGAAGGTCGCCGGTCGCCGTGGTGCCGTCGGCGAAGTGGGCGGTGACGCTCTGCGGGCCGTCGTCGACGGAGACCAGGCGCGTGTCGTGCCGGATGCCGATGCCCCGGCCGGTGGCCTCGGCCTGCAAGGCGGCGTTCAGGTCACCTCGTCGCACGCACCGGTACCGCAGATGCGGTGTTCCGGCTTCACCGAGCGGGACTTGGGCGACCTCGGCGCCCGAGTCGTCGAGGACGCGCATCGAGGTCAGCGGGAAGCCGATCGAGGTGACCGCCGCCGAGGCGTCGACCTCCGCCAGCGCGCGCATGCCGTTGCTCGCGAGGGTGAGGAAGGCGCCGATGTCCTCCGCGGAGTCGGGGTGCGCCTCGTACACGGCGACGTCGTGTCCGGCCTTGTGCAGGGCCAGTGCCGCCCCGGTGCCGGCGATTCCGCCCCCTACGACCAGTAACCGCGTCACATCGCCCCCGGTAGGTCTTCGCACAGGTCTTCCGCCACCGCCGATCACGGCCGCCCCTCGTAGAACGTCCCAGGTCCGGCACGGGTTCCCCAATCGGCCGCCGATCGCGGGAAAGTCCGGACGACCGGGCTCCATAACCGTGCAACCATTGGGCCAAGACGGTTGTCTCCCCTAATATCAGGCACATCACCTCTCGGGGGACGCAATGGTACAAAAAAGAACCGCTTGGGCGACGGCAGCACTCATGGTCGCCACACTGGGCGTCGCGGCGGTCCCGGCCGAAGCCACCGCCGGCACCACCGCGCAGGCCACCGCCTGTCCGACCGGCTGGGGCAGCCTGGCCGAGACCCGCTCCGCCGCCACGTCGGAGCCGATGACGAACATCAGGACCGGCCGGCACGCCTGCTTCGACCGCATGGTCGTCGACGTCCCCGGCGCGGGCAGCAGTGAACTCGGCTATTCCGTCCGGTACGTCAGCCGTCTCTACCAGGACGGCTCTGGCCGGCAGATCACCGTCGGCGGCGGCGCCGTCCTGGAGGTGCGCGTGGCGGCGCCCGCGTACGACCCCGCCACGGGGAAGCCCACGTATCCCGCGAAGGCCGGTCAGCGTCTGACGGGCGTGAACCTCACGGGGTACCGCACGTTCCGGGACGCGCGGTTCGTGGGCAGCTTCGAGGGGGACACGCAGATCGGGCTCGGCGTCCGCGCGCGGCTGCCGTTCCGGGTGTGGGTGACCGACGGTCGCGTCGTCGTCGACGTCGCGCACAACTGGACCGGAGCCCGCTGAACACCTCGCAGGTCAGGGACGCTCAGGGCCTCGGCCCGCCCGGGGCGTCCCGGCCCTGGTACTCGCGCAGCTTCCGGTAGAGGGTGGCGCGGCCGATTCCCAGCGCCGCCGCGGCGCGCGCCTTGTTGCCGCCGTGCCGGCGCAGCGCCTCAAGAATCGCGGACCGTTCGGCCCGCTCCATCGGACTGAGGGTGCGTCCCGCGGGTCCTGCACGGACGGGATCGGGCAGTTCACCGCGCCGCACCGGTCCGAAGACCCGACACCGGCCCGCCAACGCCCTCACGAGATGGGCGAGTTCCGTGACGTTCCCGGGCCATGGATGCCGCTCCAGCGCCCGCAGCGCGTCCGGCGTCCAGGTCGGCGGAGGGCTGCCCGGTGCCCGCCCGGGCGTGAGGGCGGGCAGCAACTCCCGGATGTCCTCGGGGCGTTCGCGCAGTGCGGGCAGGGTCACCGAGCGGGCCGCGAGGGTGTCGAGGAGGCGCAGGAACAACCAGCGCTACACGTCCGAAGCGATCGTCCCCGACGGCAGCCCGGACCCCGGTTGCGCCCGCGATCCGGAGCTGCACCACCAGCCGTCCTCCCGCCCCGGCGCGAAGCTCCCGCACGCCTGGATCACCTCCGGGACGCGCACGCTGTCCACCCTCGACACCGTCGGCAAGGGCCGTTTCACGCTGCTCACCGGCATAGGTGGCGAGGCGTGGCTGCGGGCTGCCCACGCCCGGTCCCTCGACATCGCTCCGGTCGTCGTCGACCCCGGTCAGGAGCACGAGGACCCCTACGGCGACCGGGCCGCCCTGAGCGGGATCTCCGACGCGGGCGCTCTCCTCGTCCGCCCCGACGGCTGTGTGGCCTTCCGGCACGCCGACGCGACCGCGGAGGCCGAGCCGCTGCTCACGGACGCACTGCGGCGCGTTCTCGGGCACGGTTGAGGGGCACGACCGGGATGAGCGCGGCTGGGATGAGTGCGACCGATTCGGGCACGGATGGGACGGGCGCACAGGACGACGGAGAGGGAGCGGACATGGCGGACGGGCCGGCAGTCACCGACGAGGTCGTCGCCGCTCTGCGGGACACCGACGATCCGCGGCTGCGGGAGCTGCTCACCGGGCTCGTGCGGCATCTGCACGCCTTCGCCCGGGAGACACGGCTGACGCGGGAGGAGTGGGAGCGGGCGATCGGGTTCCTGACGGCGACCGGGCGGATGTGCACGGACACCCGGCAGGAGTTCATCCTGCTGTCCGACGTGCTCGGCCTGTCGATGCTGGTGGAGACGATCAACGACCGGCACGGTCCCGGCACCACCGAGTCGACGGTCCTGGGCCCCTTCCACATGACCGCCACGCCCGTGCGCGAGCTCGGCGCGGACATCGACCTCGTGGGCGGCGGAGAGCAGTGCGTGGTCAGCGGGCGGGTGCTGTCCCGGGACGGCACCCCGCTGCCCGGCGCGGTGGTCGATGTCTGGCAGGCCGACGGCAACGGCTTCTACGACGTGCAGCAGCCGGACGTACAGCCCGCCGGCAACGGCCGCGGTCTGTTCACCGCGGACGGCGAGGGCCGGTTCTGGTTCCGCACGTGCGTGCCGAGCCCCTATCCGATCCCGACGGACGGCCCGGTCGGCGGGCTGCTGCGGGCCACCGGGCGGCACCCCTACCGGCCCGCGCACATCCACTTCATCGCCTCCGCCACCGGACACACCCCGGTGACCACGCACATCTTCGTGGCGGGCAGCGACTACCTGGACTCGGACGCGGTGTTCGCCGTCAAGCCGGGCCTCGTCACCGACTTCGCCGCCGTCGACGATCCGTCCGCGGCAGCGGAGTTCGGCGTGGCCAACCCGTTCCGGCAGGCTCGGTTCGACCTCGTGCTGGAGCCGTCGTGACGGACGCCCTCGACTTCTCCTACGAGTGCCGGCCCGGGCGGGTCGTCTTCCGCGCCGGCGCGGCCGTGTCGGCGACGCCCGGCGAGGTGGAACGGCTGGGGCTGCGGCGGGTGCTGGTGGTGTGCGGGTCGCGGGGCGCGGACACCGCGCGGGCGGTCGCCGACGCGCTCGGTCCGGCGTGCGCCGGGCTGTACGAGGGGGCCAGGATGCATGTGCCCGCCGAGGTCGCGGACGCCGCCGTGCGGGCGGGCCGCGCGGTCGGCGCCGACGGGTGCGTGGCCGTGGGCGGCGGTTCGTCGATCGGGCTGGGCAAGGCGATCGCGCTGCGCACCGGCCTGCCGCTGATCGCCGTGCCGTCCACGTACTCCGGCTCGGAGATGACCCCGGTGTGGGGCCTGACCGAGCACGGCGTCAAGCGCACCGGCCGCGATGCGAAGGTGCTGCCCCGCAGCGTGGTCTACGACCCCGAGCTCACCCTCTCGCTGCCCGTGCCGCTCTCGGTGACCAGCGGCGTCAACGCGATCGCGCACGCCGTCGAGGCCCTGTACGCGCCGGACACCTCACCGCTGGTCGCGCTGATGGCCGAGGAGGGCGTACGGGCGATGGCAGGGGCCCTCCCGGCGGTGGCCTCGGACCCGGCGTCGCGGGAGGCGCGCGGGCGTGCCCTGTACGGGGCCTGGCTGTGCGGGTCCTGTCTGGGCGCGACCACCATGGGTCTGCATCACAAGCTCTGCCATGTCCTGGGCGGCACCTTCGCGCTGCCGCACGCCGAGACGCACACGGTGGTGCTGCCGTACGTCCTGGCGTACAACGCCTCCGCGGCCCCGGAGGCGGCAGCCGCCGTGGCCCGCGTGCTGGACGCGGCCGAAGCGCCGACGGCCCTGTGGGAGCTGGCCGGACGCCTCGGCGCGCCCCGCTCGCTCGCCGAACTGGGCCTCACCGAGGCCGACCTGGCGACGGCGGCCGAGCAGGCCACGAACCAGGCGTACGCCAACCCCCGGCCGGTGACGGCCGACGGCGTACTCGCAGTGCTGCGGGCCGCCCACGAGGGCGCACCGCCGGCCGCGGTCGCCGGCTGACCACTCCCCCGATCCCACCCCCCACCGTTCGTAGCTCCCCCCACGCCGGAAGAAAAGGTGATCAGCATGCCCCTCGGTCTGCTCACAGCCGCGGCGCGCGGCTGTCAGACACCTCACACACCGGTTACGAATCGCTCAACCTCTGGTTGCGAAGCGGTGATCGGGTGACTATGGGGCCATGACACTGGCCCAACGTGCCATCGAACAACTGCAGGCCTGGCCCGACCTCGTCTCGGGCCCGGCCGGTTGCGGCACCGGGCGGGCACTGCGCACCGTCCACAGCGAGATCGTGCACGTCCACTCCGACCGGGACGTGGACCTGCATCTGACCGTTCCGGCCATCCGGCGACTGCACGACGATCTCCAGGTCTCCACCGCGATCCGGCTCGTCCCGGGGTCGGACTGGGTGACCGTGCACCTCGACTGCGACACGGACGTCGATCTGCTGATGAGCCTGGTCAGTGCCGCACTCAAGGCCCATCAGCAGCGGCCCGCTCCCGCCGGGCGGACTGCGGGCAACACCTGCAACTTCCGTCGCGTGACGGTGCTCCCCCGCGGCTAGGTGTGCTGTCCGGGGAGGCTTGTGACGCGGGTGCGCCGCTCGCCCTGGGAGACCGAGAACCAGAAATTCACCAGGCCGACGGCGTCGTCCACGAGCATCCGCTCGAAGCCCGGGGCCTGCCGCATGAAGTCTCTGCCCCAGCGTGTTCCGGGTGCGCCGGTCACCCGCCCGCGTCAGGCGACTCCCATCGGGCCAGCGCACGCATCGCCGCCGCGGTCCGTGCGAACCCCTCCTCCCCGAGCAGCGCCCGTGCCTCGGCGTTGAAGCGGTCGACCTCGGGCTGCGCGGCGTCCAGCGCGGTGGCGCCCTCGTCGGTCAACTCCAGTACCACCGACCGGTGTTCATGCGGATGCGGCCGCTTGACGACCAGGCCGGCCGCGGTGAGCCGGCCGACCAGTCCGGTGACGGCGGACTCGCGCAGTCCGAGGACGCGGGCCAGCCCCTGCTGGGTGATGCCGGGTTCGTCACGAACCGCGTACAGCGCGCCGAGCTGGGCCGTGGTGATCCCGGCGACGGCCACCAGTCGCCGGTCGGAGGCGATGCGCAGCTGGTGTGCCGCTCGCTGGAGCAGGAAGTACAGACGCTGATCGGGCTCGGACATGGACCGATGTTGACAGACCCGACGGGGCGGCGCCATGCTCACTTCACTGGTGAAGTGAGGTCGTGCGCGAGACCCTGCGCTCCCGCGCCCGCGCAGAGAGGCCGCCCCATGCCCGTGATCGACGCCTGGATGCAGCACCCGACCCCGCGCCACGCCAACCACGAGATGTTCGAGTCGCTGCGCCGGTGGACCGGCATGGAGCGGCTGGAGAAGCCGCTGCCGGTCGAGGTCACGGTGGCGGCCCTGGAGGCCGCGGACGTGGAGATCGGTCTCGCGTCCGCCTGGTACGGGCCGCAGGGACCGCTGGTCGACAACGACGAGGTGGCCGGCTTCGTCGAGCAGGCCGGTGGACGGCTGCGCGGGGTGGCGGGCGCCGACCTCGCCCGCCCGATGGCGGCGGTGCGGGAACTGCGGCGCGCCGTCGAGGAACGGGGGTTCGTGGCGCTGCGCGTGGTGCCGTGGCTGTGGGGGCTGGCGCCCACCGACCGGCTGTACTACCCGCTGTACGCGGCCTGCGTCGACCTCGGTGTGCCGTTCTGCACCCAGGTGGGGCACACCGGCCCGCTGCGGCCGTCGGAGACCGGGCGGCCCATCCCTTACATCGACCAGGTGGCGCTGGACTTCCCCGAGCTGACGATCGTGTGCGGGCACATCGGCTACCCGTGGACGACGGAGATGATCGCGGTCGCCGACAAGCACGAGAACGTCCACATCGACACCAGCGCCTACACCGTCCGCCGCTATCCGCCGGAGTTGGTGGAGTACCTGCGCGGAAGGGGCCGCCGCAAGGTGCTGTTCGGCTCCAACTACCCGATGATCACGCCGAGTCGGGCCCTGGAGCACCTCGACACCCTGGGTCTGGACGAGGAGACGCGGGAGCTGTTCCTGCACGGCAACGCCCGCCGAGTCTTCGCTCTCTGACCTCCGTCCGCCGGCGGTTCAGCGCACGAGGCAGGGCCGCTTCGCGTCGAATCTCCAGCCCTCGACCAGGTACCGCATGCCCACGGCGTCGTCCCGGCCGGACGGCCGGCCGGACCGAATCACGCCTTCCTCAGCAGATGTCGAAGTAGTTGTTGGAGTGGCAACCCCAGGTCAGCCCCATCGCGTTGCACAGCTGGGCGACGCGGACCGGGTCGGCGTCGCGCAGGGTCCGCGTGATCTTCTCCCCGCCGGGTACCTCGCCGAGGCCGGTGCGGCCCTCGGAGTCCTCCAGGACGACGACGTAGGACCAGGACGCCGCCGAGACCCGAGGATCGCGAGGACCGTCGTGTACGTGGTGCGGGCTTTGACGGCGTCGAGGACGGACAGGTTGAAGTACTCCTTTTGAACCTGGTCATCAGGACGAGCAGGACCAGGACGCTGATCCCGACCACCACGAGCGGCATGTCTCAGTTCTCCTTTGAACGCCGCCTGGCCGCGTACGTTCACCTCACTGAATGTGATCCTCATATAAAGACATGGTCTACATATGAGGACGGAGATGATGTTCGTGGATGGCCAAGGTCAATGGGTCTGCCGCTGCGGGACCGCCGAGCGGTGGGATCACCGGCCGCCCGACACGGCCCGCCAGCCGCTCCAGTGCAGGACGGTGACCACGATGACCGCCCCCTCCGGGGGCTCCTGCCAGTACTGGGGGTACTTCTGCCGCAGCAGCTCCACGGCGTCGGCGTACTCGGCGCGCGCGGCCTCGTCGGCCGCGTCGGGCGGCAGGACCCGGGCGCCGCCGTCCGCCCTGACCCACCACAGCCGGTCCCAGTCCGCGTCGTACGCGTCGGCCAGCAGGCACACAGCCGGCCGCACGGCGATGTTGTGCAGCCGCTTGAGCCCCTTCGACCGCTTCGGCTTGGCGTCCACGGCGGTGACGATCTCGTCGCCGTCCGACGCGAACACGACGGGCACCAGATGCGGCCGGCCCTCCGGGTCGACCGTCGCCAGTCGTGCGACCTGTGCCGCGGTGAACCGCGAGCGTGCTTCGTCCTGCTCCATGTCCGGCATGTCGGCTCCTTCGGCCTCGGCGGCGGTACACCGTGCCCCGTGCCGGGTACCCCTGTCCGTGTAGCACTCCTCGGGGACGACTCGGTGGATCAGGTGGTGCCGATGGTCGGCGACACGGACGACGTCATTCAGGCGCGGCGGCGCGGCGAGAGCGGGCATCGGGCCGTGCCGCACACGGACGACGTACGGATCGAGGCGTGGGGGGTGAGTCGCGAGCGGTGTCTGGTGGAGGCCGCGCTGGGGATGGTGGAGTGCTTCGCGGACGTCACCACGGTACGACCCACCTCGGTGGAGCGGGTGCGGCTCGCCGAGGACACCGACGAGGGGCTCCTGACGGCGCTCCTCGACGAGGTCGCCGTACGCCTCGACGAGGACGGCCGGGTCCCGGTGGACCTGGAGGCCGACGCCGCGGAGGGCGAACTCGACGTACGGCTGGCTCTCGCCGAACTCACCGACGTGCGGGTCACCGGCATCGACCCGAGAGGTGTCTCCTGGCACGGGCTGCACATCGGGCCGGATCCGTACGGATGGTCCTGCGCGGTGACCGTGGACGTATGAGGGGCACAGGTCGGCGGCGAGGCGAGGGACTCGTACCGTGGAGGCATGAACGGCGGCACGGTGACGCTGTTCGTCTGCGGCGATGTGATGCTCGGACGCGGCGTCGACCAGATCCTGGCCCGGCCCGGTGACCCGGTGCTGCGGGAGGGGTACGTCACCGACGCCCGCGCCTACGTGCGCATGGCGGAATCGGTGAGCGGCTCGATCCCGGCTCCCGTGGACGCGTCGTGGCCGTGGGGCGAGGCGCTGCGGCTGCTGGAGGCGGGCGGCCCGGACGTGCGGATCGTCAACCTGGAGACGTCCGTGACGCGCAGTGACGCCTTCGAGCCCGGCAAGGCCGTCCACTACCGCATGCACCCGGCCAACCTGCCGGCCCTGACGGTGGCCCGGCCCGATGTCTGCGTCCTGGCCAACAACCATGTGCAGGACTTCGGCCGCGCGGGCCTGAAGGAGACCCTCGACGTGCTGCACGGGGCGGGCCTGCGCACCGCCGGCGCGGGACGCGGCGCGCAGGAGGCGTACGCGCCGGTGGCACTGCCGCTCCGTCACGGCGGGCGCCTGCTGGTCTTCGCGCTGGGCGCCGCCGACAGCGGTGTCCCGGCGGGCTGGGCGGCGACCGGGGACCGGCCCGGTGTCGCCTATGTGCCCGAGCTGTCGCCGGCCACGGCCGCCGCGGCGGTCCGGCGGATACGGCAGGTGAAGCGGGCCGGCGACCTCGTGGTGGTGTCCGTGCACTGGGGTTCCAACTGGGGCTATCCGGTCCCCCGCGAGCAGCGCCGCTTCGCCCACGCACTCGTGGAGGGCGGCGCCGATGTCGTCCACGGCCACTCCTCGCACCACCCGCGGGCGGTCGAGGTCTACGGCGGCCGGCTGATCCTGCACGGCTGCGGCGACTTCATCGACGACTACGAGGGCATCCCCGGTTACGAGCAGTACCGCGACGACCTGCGCATCGCCTACTTCGTGACCCTGACGGCGGACACCGGCGAACTCGCCGGGCTGCGCATGGAGCCCCTGCTGGCCCGCCGTATGCGTCTGGAGCCGGCGCCGGCGGAGGCCCGCGGCTGGCTGCGGACGACCCTCGACCGCATCGGCTACGGCGTCCACGTCACCCTCGGCCCGGACGGCGCGCTCGCCCTCAGCGGGCCCGCCGCCCCGGGGTGAGCCTCAGTCACCCCGCAGCGCGTCCAGCACATCGGCGTCGGTGAGCTGCCGGAAGTCCTCGTACCACTCGCCCACCGCGCTGAACAGCCGCGGCTCGTACAGGCAGACGAACTCGTCCACCTCCCGGCGCAGTTCCTCGGCCGCCTCCGGGGCACAGACGGGCACGGCGAGGACCAGCCGCCGGGGCGACCGGTTGCGTACGGCGCGCACCGCGACGCGTGCGGTGTTGCCGGTCGCCACCCCGTCGTCCACGACAACGGCGGTACGGTCGCGCAGCCCCGGCGCCGGGCGGCCCTGCCGATAGCGTTCCTCGCGGCGCCGCAGCTCCTTGCGCTCCCGCTCCACGACCGGCGCGAGGTCGGCCTCGCTCAGCCCCAGCCGGTACAGGGTCTGCTCGTCGAAGAGCGCAGGGTCCTCGCCTGCGAGCGCACCGACCCCGAACTCCTCGTGGAACGGCGCCCCGATCTTGCGTACGACGAGCACGTCCAGCGGCGCCTGAAGGACCTCGGCGATCTCCCGGGCGACCGCGACGCCGCCTCGGGGCAGCGCGAGGACGACCGGGTGCGGCAGCTCCCCCTTGTCCTGACGGATGCGCAGTTGCTCCGCCAGTTCCCGCCCGGCCTCGGCGCGGTCACGGAACTGCATGGGTCTCCCCTTCCGTCCGTCGCCGCGTACCCCGCGCTCCGGTGTCGGACACCCCACCGGACTCGGTCCGCTACCGGATGGTCCAGCCGACGCCGCCGACGGTGGCCGTGCGGTCGGTGTTGTTGTGGCGGCCGGCGATGCCGTGGGGTCCGGGTTGCGCTCGGCCCTCACCCCTTGCCCTTGTCGGAGGGGTCCGGGCTGTTCCAGTCGTACGGGCCGCCGCCGCGCCACTCGATCAGCTCGGGGTCGTCGACGGCCCGGTCCTCGGTGGGCAGGCCCGCGCGGTGCACCAGGTCCATGACGTCGAACAGGCTGTAGGCGGTGCCCGTCGGCTCGTCACGGATCGTCACCTGACGCCCGCCGTCCGACTCCGGCGGCGACACCACCACGGGGGGACGCGTGCTCATGTCACCACCATGCGCTCTGCGCGGCGTGTACGCAGCCCGGCGTACCGGCCACAGTTGAATCGTCATCAATTTGGGTTGTCGGTGTTCGGCGTACGGGTGCAGCGGAGCCGGGCGGTGGTCGGTTCGGGATGCCGCTCCGGAGGCCGGCCGGTTTCCCCGGTGCCCGCTCGTTTCGCGGTGCCTCGGGCCGGGCACTCGGCGGCTGCGCAGATCGGGAGGGAGGAGTCCCGTGCCATTCCGCGACCGTACCCACGCCGGACGGGCGCTCGGCCTGCGGCTGGTCGAGTGGGCCGGGTCGGACGACCTGAGCAATGTGCTGGTGCTGGCCCTGCCCCCGGGCGGCGTACCCGTGGCCTCCGAGGTCGCCCGTGCCCTGCACGCCCCACTGGACGTGCTCATCGCCGGCGAGATCAGCACCCCGATCCGGCCGCAGACACCGATCGGGGCGATCGTCGCCGACGACCCGCCTCTGTACGACCGGCAGAGCCTGGCCATGATGCATCTGTCCGAGGACCGGCTCGGTGACGTCGTCGTGCACCGGCGCAACGAGCTGCACCGCCTCGAATACGTCTACCGCGGCCGCCGCCCGCCGCCCTCGGTGAGCGGACGCACGGTCGTCCTCGTCGACGACGGCCTGACCACCGGCCTCACGGCCACGGCGGCGCTGCGCTTCCTGCGCCGCCACGGCCCGGCACGGCTCGTCCTGGCGGTCCCTGTCGCCAGTGCGCGGACCGTCGCCGCCATGCGCACCGAGTGCGACGACCTCGTGTGCCCCGAACAGCCGCCGGGCCTGCATGTGGTCGGCGAGTGGTACGAGGACTTCGGCCAGGTCCCCGACCTGGCCGTCGCGAAGACACTGCACGCGTTCCACGCCACGGCATGACGCGTCGCCGGGTCGGCTTCCGCACCCGTGCGGGTGGCGTGAAAGGGTTGTGCCATGGCCATCGAAGTCCGCCCGGCATCCGTCTTCGAGGACGTACGTCCGGTCCTCGGCCCGAAGTCGCCCACGGCGAGCGTCTGTTGGTGCCTGAGCTACCGCATCCCCTCGAAGCTGAACAACGCGCTGCGCGGACCGGCCCGCGGCGAGTACGTCGCAGAGCTGTGCCATGCCGATCCCCCTCCCGGGGTGCTCGCCTACGACGGTGACGAGCCGGTCGGCTGGGCCGCGGTGGCGCCGCGCTCGGCCACGTCCTTCGCCCGCAACCGCAAGATCCCGCACGTCGACGACCTCCCGGTGTGGTCGCTGTGGTGCGTCCGCGTCCGCCCCGGCCATCGCAAGCAGGGGATCAGCCACGCCCTGATCGCCGGAGCGGTCGAGTTCGCACGCGACCGGGGCGCTCCGGTGATCGAGGCGTACCCGCTCGACAACGGCGACGCCCGGGTCGACCTGACGATGGCGTACGCCGGGATCCGCAGGAACTTCGAGCGCGCGGGGTTCGTGCACGTCGCCGACACGACCTCGGTGCTGGCGGGTCATCCGCGGATCCTGATGCGGCTCGACCTGCGCTGACGGGCCGGGGCCCCCGGGCTCAGTGGACCGAGAACCCGCCGTCCACGAAGATCGACTGTCCGGTGACGTAGGCGGAGGCGCCGCTCGCGAGGAACACGGCGGCGCCGGCGAAGTCCTCCGCGAGGCCGTTGCGCCCGACCATGGTGCGCGCGGCGAGTGCCGCCACCTTGTCCGGGTCGGACGACAGGCGGGTGTTGAGCGGCGTCATGACGAACCCGGGCACGAGCGTGTTGCAGGTGACGCCGTACGGCGACCACGCCTCCGCCTGGGAGCGGGCCAGCGATTCCAGCGCCCCCTTCGAGACGCCGTAGGCGCCGCTCTGGACGAACGCCCGGTGCGCCTGCTGGGAGGTGATGTGGATGATCCGCCCGAAGCCGCGCTCGGCCATGCCGGGTCCGAACCGCTGTCCGAGGAGGTGGGGCGCGTCGAGGTTGAGGGCCATGGTGGTGTCCCAGACGTCCTCGCCGAGCTCGCCCATCGGGGGCCGCAGGTTGATCCCGGCGCAGTTCACCAGGATGTCGGGCTCGCCGAACGCCTCCACCGCCGCCTCGGCCGCGGCGCGCACGCCGTCACGGGTGCCCAGGTCCGCGCTCACCCGGGCCGCGCGGCAGCCCTTGGCCTCCAACTCACCGACGGTCGCCGCCAGTTCCGCCTCCCTGCGGGCCACGACCACGACGCTCGCGCCCGCCCGGGCGAGTGCCTCCGTGATGGCGCGGCCGATGCCGGAACTGCCACCGGTCACCACGGCGACCCGGCCTTCCAGCGAGAACAGTTCGGAGAGGTATGCCTGCGAGCTCATGCCCGCACCCTAGGCCGCACGCGTACGGCGCCGACGCTGGGGGCTGCGTGGTGTGCGACGCGGTCGTAGACGGCAGGTGGCGGGCCCTGCCAAGGGGCCCGAGGCGCCCTCTGGAACTGACGCGGCGTGAAGTCCGGTCCTCCGCGGGCGGCGGGCGTCCCTCTCACGCGATCAGCGCCTGCCCCGGGCCGAGGCGCTCGTCCAGTGCCGTGCGGTGCAGGACCGCCACGGGGGCGAGGAGATCGGGGTGGCGCAGCAGGGCAGCCGCCCGGCGGTCGTCGGCGTCGGGCGAGACCAGGCGCCGGAACTCCGCCGGGGCCGCGGCAAGGCCGCCGTCGGCGACGGCGCAGACCGCGAGCCGGGCCAGGTCGGCGTCGATGAGCAGGCAGGCGGCCCAGCTCGCGACGACTTCGTCGACCCAGGTGCGCCAGGCGAAGTCGTCCGGATCCTCGTGCGCGGCGATGTCCGCGCCGGTGATCCGGTCCAGGCCGGCCGAACCGCCGGGGCCGGCCATCCGGACCAGCGCGGCGTCGGTCGGCGTCGGGTAGCGCAGCCAGGCGGCGACCGTGACCGCCTGACGGGCCTGCACCTCGCCCAGGGCTGCGGCCAGGGCACCGCCGTACGCCGGGTAGGAGCGGGTCAGCCACTGGGTGGTCGCGGCGATGAGCGGGGAGAGGTCTGCGAGCACGGCCGGACCGTCCGAGGTACTGGCGATGGGCGAAGGCCATCAGGGGAAGGGGGGTCCCGCAAACGGTAGCCCGGCCGCCCCGGCGCGGAACATGCCCGCGATCTCACCGGCGGCGTGGCCTCCCCCACACCGGGCCGGCGTGTTCAGGCCGCCCGGCCGACGGCGCTCACGCGGCGCTGTAGCCGAGCTGGCGCCTCATGTAGGGCGTCATCAGGTTCTTCGCCTTGGCCACGGTCGTGGTGCGGCTGCCGAGGACGGCTGTTTCGCCGCCCGGCACCGGCATGACCGTCACACCGTCGGCCGCGCCGAAGGGGACGATGAGCGGGGTGCGGTGCATCGGCCGGTAGAAGCGGGGCTGCTTGCGGTGCTTGCCGTTGCTGTTGAGGTGGGCGCGGATGTTGTGGGCGGCCAGGTCGGCCTGAGCGAGCGCGGCCGGGGTGATCTTGAGGTCGGTCGCGTCGTTGACGTCGCCGACCGCGAACACGTCCTGCCGGCCGCGGAGGCGGAGTGCCTCGTCGACCTTGACGTGGCCCGTGGCGTTCAGCCAGTCGCCGTGACCGGCGAGCCGCAGCCAGAGGGTGTTGGGCGTGGTGCCGGTCGCCCAGAAGGAACGATCCGCCTCGATGAGGTTGCCGCGGGCGTCGCGGTAGGTGCCGAAGTCGTTGCCCGGCGACATGAAGGAGTCCAGCCACACCTGCACGTCGTGGGACTCCAGCCAGCCCCGCGCCCGGCGCCCGGCCCGTGCGCTGCCCGTGGAGTGCAGGAGTTCCGGACCGGAGTGCGCGAGGGTGAGGCGGGCATCGGGCCGGGAGAGCCGTATCTCCGCGGCGAGCTCCACGCCGGAGGGCCCGCCGCCGACGACCAGGACGTGCCCGGCGGTCGCGATGTGGTGCTGGTGCGTGGCGAAGGACTTCACCGCCTCCTCGGTGGTGGTGCCGCTGAAGCGGGCCGGCTCGGGGTAGTCGGCGCCGGTGGCGATCACCAGCACGTCGTACGCGAGCCGCTCGCCGGTGCCGAGGACGACCTGTCGCCCGCCGGTGTCGATACGGACCGCCTTGCCCACGACCACGCGGCCGTTGCGCAGCAGCCGGTCGTAGGGGATGAACGGGCTGTGCGACCAGTCCGGACGCACTCCGGCGCGCAGGGCGGCGATGCGGTGGAAGAAGACCTCCTTGCGGTCCACCAGTGTGACCCGCGCGGTCGTGTCGAGTCGCTTGGCCAGCCGGACGCCGGCATAGCCGCCGCCGATCACCACTACGTCGCCGTCAACCACGCCGAGTCTCCTGGAACCTCGTCGGCCTCTGTCTGGATGCGGCGAGCCTATAGCTTGAAGTCTAAATAATTGATGGTGCGGGGTGTGCGTTCTGTGAAAGACGTCCGGGCCGACCCCAGCGGGCCGGCCCGGACGTCTTACGGGGACTGATCAGACGAGGTCGAACCGGTCCAGGTCCATGACCTTGGCCCAGGCCGCGACGAAGTCCTTGACGAACTTCTCCTTCGCGTCGTCGCTCGCGTACACCTCGGCGAGGGCGCGCAGTTCGGAGTTGGAGCCGAACACGAGGTCGGCACGGGTGCCGGTCCACTTGACCTGGCCCGAGGCGTCACGGCCCTCGAACGTGGTCTGGTCCTCGGAGGTGGACTTCCACGTCGTGCCCAGGTCGAGCAGGTTGACGAAGAAGTCGTTGGTCAACTTGCCCGGGGTCTCGGTGAGGACGCCGTGCTTGGACCCGTTCTGGTTGGCGCCCAGGACGCGCAGGCCACCGACCAGGGCGGTCATCTCGGGGGCGCTCAGCGCGAGCAGGTTGGCGCGGTCCAGCAGCAGGTACTCGGCAGGCAGGCGGTTGCCCTTGCCGAGGTAGTTGCGGAACCCGTCGTACGTGGGCTCGAGCGCCGCGAACGACTCGGCGTCCGTGTGCTCCTCGGTCGCGTCGACACGGCCCGCGGTGAACGGCACCTCGACCGTGACACCGGCGTCCTTGGCGGCCTTCTCCACGGCGGCGGAGCCACCGAGGACGATCAGGTCGGCCAGGGAGACCTTCTTGGCACCCGAGTTGAACTCGCCCTGGATGTTCTCCAGGGTGCGCAGGACCTGGGCGAGCTCGTCCGGGTCGTTGACCTCCCAGCCGCGCTGCGGCTCCAGGCGGATACGGCCGCCGTTGGCACCGCCGCGCTTGTCGCTGGCGCGGTGCGTGGCGGCGGACGCCCACGCGGCCTTGACCAGCTGCGGGACGGTCAGACCCGAGTCGAGGATCTTGGCCTTGAGCGCGGTCGCGTCGGCGGCGTCGATGGCCTCGCCCTCGGCGGCGGGCAGCGGGTCCTGCCACAGCAGGGTCTCCGCGGGGACCTCCGGGCCGAGGTACAGGGACTTCGGGCCCAGGTCACGGTGGGTGAGCTTGTACCAGGCGCGGGCGAAGGCGTCCGCGAACTCGGCCGGGTTCTCGTGGAAGCGCTTGGAGATGGGGCCGTAGATCGGGTCGAAGCGCAGCGACAGGTCCGTGGTGAGCATCGTGGGCAGACGCTTCTTCGACGGGTCGTGCGCGTCGGGGATGATCTCCTGCGCGTCCTTGGCCACCCACTGGTTGGCGCCGGCCGGGGACTGGGTCAGCTCCCACTCGTAGCCGAAGAGGATGTCGAAGAAGTCGTTGCTCCACTGGGTGGGCTTGGTGGTCCAGGTGACCTCCAGACCACTGGTGATCGCGTCGCCGGCCTTGCCGGAGCCGTGGGTGGACTTCCAGCCCAGGCCCTGCTGCTCCATGTCGGCGGCCTCGGGGTCGTTGCCGACCGCGTCGGCCGGGCCGGCGCCGTGGGTCTTGCCGAAGGTGTGGCCACCGGCGATCAGGGCGACGGTCTCCTCGTCGTTCATCGCCATGCGGCGGAACGTCTCACGGATGTCGCGGGCCGCGGCGATCGGGTCCGGGTTGCCGTTCGGGCCCTCGGGGTTGACGTAGATCAGGCCCATCTGGACGGCGCCGAGCGGGTTCTCCAGCTCACGGTCGCCGGTGTAGCGCTGGTCGTCGAGCCAGGTGGTCTCGGGACCCCAGTACACGTCCTCGTCGGCCTCCCAGACGTCGGCCCGGCCGCCGCCGAAGCCGAAGGTCTCGAAGCCCATCTGCTCCAGGGCGACATTGCCGGTGAGGATCATGAGGTCGGCCCAGGAGATGGACTGGCCGTACTTCTTCTTGACCGGCCACAGCAGACGGCGGGCCTTGTCGAGGTTGCCGTTGTCCGGCCAGCTGTTCAGGGGCGCGAAGCGCTGCTGACCGCGGCCGCCACCGCCGCGGCCGTCGCTGATCCGGTAGGTGCCGGCGCTGTGCCAGGCCATACGGATCATCAGCGGGCCGTAGTTGCCGAAGTCCGCGGGCCACCAGTCCTGCGAGGTGGTCAGCACCTCGGCGATGTCCCGTTTCACGGCCGCCAGGTCGAGGGCGTTGAACGCCTCCGCGTAGTCGAAGTCCGCACCGAGCGGGTTCGCGACGACGGGGTCCTTGGCGAGGATCTTCAGGTTGAGCCGTTCCGGCCACCACTGACGGTTGCCGCCGCCCTGCGTGGGGTGCGCGGCGCGACCGTGCGCGACGGGGCAGCCACCCGTGCCCTCGGTCTTCGCGTCAGTGACGATCGCATCGGGGTTCTCAGCCATGGGAAACCTTCCGAACTAGGTGGATCACAGTGCTCGGGGTGCACTGTTGGCGGTGGAACAGTCGGGGCACAGGCCCCAGTAGATGACCTCGGCCTCGTCGATCGCGAAGCCGTGGTCGTCGGACGCGGTCAGGCAGGGCGCCTCGCCGACCTCGCAGTCGACGTCGGCGACGACACCGCAGGAGCGGCACACGATGTGGTGGTGGTTGTCGCCGACACGCCCCTCGAACCGGGCCGGGCTTCCGGCCGGTTCGATACGACGTATGAGTCCCGCCGCGGTGAGCGCGTGCAGGCCCTCGTACACGGCTTGCAGGGAGACATGACCTACGCGATCACGCACCCCGGAGGCGATGGCCTCGACACCGAGGTGGTCACCGGCCCGGACGGCGTCGAGCAGCGCGACACGCGCCGCGGTCACCCTCAGGCCGGCACCGCGGAGCTCCTCGGCGGGGGTCGGAGTCTGGGATGCGGTCATGCGCCCAACCTACCTCTGCAAACACGAATGATTCAAGAAAACGAACGATGAAACTCTGGTGATCGCCCCGCTGGCGCACATGGCAGCCAGCGGCACCCCCCCAAAGCGCTAAAAATAATCTTTTCTGACATTGGCGCATGTCTTTGCGTCAAGGCCTCCATCTGGTCGGAATCCCACGCGTACTCGATGGAGGCACATCGCATGCTCCTCAGACATACCGCGGCCGGTCGCCGCGCCGCTCTGACCGCTCTCGGCGCCCTCGCGCTGACCGGCGTCACCACGGCCGCCACGGCCGCGCCGCCGCCGGCGCCCGCGTCCACCGCCGCGCAGACGCTCGGTGCCGACCGGCCGCCGGCCGCGGTGGTCCGCGCCATGGAGCGTGACCTGAAGCTGAAGCCGGGACAGGCGGCCGAGCGGCTCGTGAACGAGGCGGAGGCCGGGGTCCGCGCGGGGCGCCTGCGCAACTCGCTCGGCAAGCGGTTCGCGGGTGCCTGGCTGCGGGGTGCGACCTCCGCCGAGCTCGCGGTCGCCACGACGCACGCCGACGACGTCTCCGCCATTAGGGCCCAGGGTGCCAAGGCCGTCGTCGTCAAGCACCCCTTGAGCGAGCTCCAGGCCGTCAAGGAGAAGCTGGACAAGGCCGCGAACGGCGCCAACACGCGCGACACACCGGTCTGGTACGTCGACGTGCCGACGAACCGGGTGGTCGTCCGGGCGGTAAGGAAGCCGGCCGCGACCGCGTTCATCAAGGCCGCCGGTGTCCAGGACAAGGGCGTGACCGTCCTGGTGTCGGCGGCCCGGCCGCGGCCGCTGGCGGACGTCGTCGGCGGCGAGGCCTATTACATCGAGGGCTCGGCGCGCTGCTCCATCGGGTTCTCCGTCACCAAGGACACTCAGCAGGGCTTCACCTCGGCGGGCCACTGCGGCAACGCCGACGACTCGACCAGCGGGTTCAACATGGCCACGCAGGGCACCTTCGAGGCGTCCACGTTCCCCGGCAAGGACATGTCGTGGGTCAGCGTGAACAGCAACTGGACGGCCACGTCGGACGTGAAGGGCGAGGGCGGCCAGCGCACGCAGGTGACCGGCTCGGTCCAGGCGCTCGTCGGCGCGTCGATCTGCCGCTCCGGCTCCACCACCGGCTGGCACTGCGGGACCATCGAGCAGCACGACACGAGTGTCAGCTACTCCGAGGGCACCGTGGACGGCGTCACGGAGACGACGGTGTGCGCCGAGCCGGGTGACTCCGGCGGCCCGTACATCTCCGGCTCCCAGGCACAGGGCGTGACCTCGGGCGGCTCGGGTGACTGCACGAGCGGCGGGACCACCTTCTACCAGCCGATCAACCCGGTCCTCAGCGACTTCGGCCTGGTCCTGAAGACCGCGACCGCGCAGGCCGGCTCCCCCGCGCCGACGGACAACGGCACGGCCACCGCATGGGCCGCGGGCCGGGTCTACGAGGCGGGCACCACGGTGACCCACTCCGGCGTGCGCTACCAGTGCCTCCAGAGCCACCAGGCGCAGGGCCGCTGGTCGCCGGGCGCCACCCCGGCCCTGTGGCAGCGACTGTAGGCGGACGCAGGAGTCGTACGGCTTCCGGTGCGGGGCGCGCGCCCCGCACCGTCCGTCTTTCCGACGGCCCGGCCCGGTCACTCGTCGGCCAGCAACGCGTACGCGGTGGCGATGAAGGCGTCGCGGGCGCGGAAGCGGCGGGTGCACAGCGCGGCCAGGGCGGTGCCGGTGTCGGGCCTGAAGCCCAGGAAGGCCTGCTGGCCTAGGGTGGCCCCGCTGTGGAAGTACAGCGGCCCGCCGTCCGTGGGGTGCCGGAACCACGCCATGGTGTGCACGTGCCGGTGCCCGAGACCGCGGCGCAGTACAGGGGTGCGGACCGCACTCAGGGCTCCGGCCAGCGGGGAGCCGGCCGGGTCGAGGTGGGCCTCCAGGAACGTCAGCAGATCGTGCGGCGTCGCACGGACGGCGCCGGCCGCCGCGAAGCCTCCGGCGTCGAAGGCGAGCGCGGGCGTGACCCCGTCCTTGCCGTGCCCCACGGCGTCGGTCTCGGGGTCCTCCGGCCGCAGGGCGGTGCCGTCGAGGCCGAGCGGGCGCAGCACATGCGTACGGAGGAGTTCCTCCCACGCCGTGCCGGCCGCGGTGGCGAGGGTGTGGCCGAGGACGGCGACGCCGAAGTTGGAGTACTGCCAGCGGGTGCCGGGCCGATGCCGGGGGCGGTGGCGCAGGAAGGCGTCGACCACCCGCTCGGCGGGGTAGCGGCCGTAGGGGTTGGTGCGCCACGCGGGCAGTGCGCGCCGGTAGAAGTCGGGGGGCAGCGTGGGCAGTCCGGCCGTGTGGGTGAGGAGGTGCGCGAGGGTCGCCGGGGACGCGCCGGCGCGGCGCCCCGGCGCGAGCCAGGCAGTGGCCGGCTCACCCCCGGTGAGCAGGCCGCGCCGGATGAGCTGGGCCAGCAGCAGCCCGGTGAACGTCTTCGAGGCCGAGCCGATCTCGTACCGCAGGTCCTCCCGGGGCACGGGCGGATGCGGGGCGCCGCCACCGCAGTGCAGGGTGCGCCGGCCGTTCCGGGAGACGGCGAAGACCACGTCGGGCGCGTCGATGGCGTCGACGGCCCGCGCCACGCGCTCGCGCAGGGCGTCCTCGTCGTCGGCCGAAGTGGGCCGGTCCGTACCGGCGTTGCCGAGGATGCCGCCCTCGGCCACCGCCTCCGTGTCGTCGTCGATGCCCGGCCAGGGCGGCAGCCCGGCGGTCATGACGTCGCGTGGGTCAGTTCGGTGAGGGCGCGGGAGGTGGCCAGGAACGAGGCGAACGCGGCGACCAGGGTGGGGTGGTAGACGATGTCGAACAGCTCGTCCGGTTCACCCTCCGGCATCGACCGTACGGCCGGCATGGCGCCGTCGGCCTGCTGCGCGGCGGCGAAGCCCGCCCAGCCCCGCTCGTCCAGCGTCGGCCGCGGCAGACAGGCGTCGACGACGAGGAGTTCGCCGAGCAGGTCCCAGCGCTTCAGGTCCAGCCAGTCGTCGATCCAGACCGGCAGCCAGGTGGCGAGGTAGTCGGCGATGTCCGGCGGCAGCGCCTCCGGGTGCGCGCCCCAGTCGGTGAGGTGGAACACCGTGTGCGTGACGTCGTAGGCGATGTGCCCGCTGACCGTCCACGGCTCGGGCCTGCGGGCGAGCCAGGTCGGAGCCACGAGTGCCGCCTCGGGCGGGCGGGGCGTGAGGCCGAAGCGGCGCTGGAACGCGGCCAGTCCGAGGCGCCGGGTCGGGTCGAGTTCGAGGGCCGCCCAGCTCTCGAGCCGGTGGTAGAGCACCGTGGCCCGCTCCACCTCAGGCTCGCTGTACCCGAGTTCCTTGTACGGCAGGTACACCTCGAAGGGGATGGGCGACATCGGCTCGATGCGCTGGCCGCGCGCCAGCATCCGGCCGCCGTCCAGGGTGTGCCGCCAGGTGTGGTCGAGGAGCCGGCGGGCCAGGTCGGCCTGCCGGGACCCGGCGACGCCCTCGCGGAACAGCACCCGGCAGATCAGGGCGAGTTCACCGACGGGTTTGAAGCGCTCCAGGAAGCCGATCTCGGGATCGACGTCGGGCTCCAGGCGGAACCCGTCGCGGTGGGCCCACAGCCACTCCAGGGCGCGCACGCCGACGGTGTGCATCAGACGGGTGTCGGTCATCCGGGCACTCCTTGTCCGTCGTGGCGGGTCCGCGCGCGGCCCGCTCGCGACCGGTGACCGTCACCGCCCGCGTCGCTGTCGTCGTCGCCCTCGCCGGTGAGGCGCTTGACGGTCTGTGCCGCGGCGAAGGCGGCCATCAGGATGGAGTGGTAGCAGCGCAGGAAGTCCGGCTCGGGGGCGGCGGCGTCGGCGCCCGGGCCCTCCTGCGGCAGCGCCCCGGAGCCGTGCTGGGCCCGCGCGATGCGGGCCCAGGCGGGCTGGAAGGCCGGCAGGTCGGGCGGGGCCGGCAGGCTCCCGGCCACGACCAGCAGTTCACAGCTCAGATCCCACATCGTGGCGTCCAGGCAGGTGTCGAGCCAGGACGGCAGCCAGTGGGCCAGATAGGCGGCGAGGTCGGCGGGTACGCCGGTCGGGGTGCGGCCCCAGTCGGTGAGGTGGAAGACGACGTGGGTGAGCGCGTACCCCGAGGAGCGCTCGAAGGTCCACGGCTCCGGCAGGCCGCCCAGCCAGGTGCGCCGCAGCACCTGGGCGGACTCGTCCGGCCGTTCGATGCCGCTGCGCCGCTCGGCCTTCAGCACGCCGAGGCGGCGCGTGGGTTCCTGTTCGGTGAGCCGCCAGCCCCGGGTGCGGGCCGTCGTGGCGGCGGCCGCCTCGTACCCGGGATGCCGCAGCCCGGCCGCGGCGAACACCGAGTAGACCTCCAGGGGGTAGGTCGCGAAGGGCTCCGACCGCTGGAGGCGGAGGAAGAGTTCGCCGCGGCCGGTCTGCTGCCAGGCGAACCGCAGCAGGTCCGACGCGCACCCGTGCAGCGGGTCCGACGGCGGCAGGTGCGTCCGTACGCTCTGGCAGGTCTGGGCCAGTTCCCCGAGTGGTTTCCAGGTGACGTCGACGTGGGCGTCCTCGGTGAACGCGTCCTCGTCCAGCGCGAAGTCGGCGCTGTGCGCGGACAGCCAGGCGAACGCGGCGGCGCCCACCTCGCGGATGTCCCCGACGCCCATGGCGGTCGCCGTCATACGAGTGCTCCGGCCGCCCGCATGACCCGTGCCGCCTGCACCTGGAGGGTCACCCGGGGATCGCTGCCGCCCATCAACTCCACGAAGTCCAGGCCGGTTTCGAGGCCCAGCGTGTCCGGTACGCCGTCCAGCAGGGTCAGCCAGCGCCCGGCGCCGGCCGCCTGTTGCCAGTCCCTGCGGCGGACCGCCCTGACGAAGCCGCGGGCCACGTCGACCGGGCGGCGCCGGGCCACGCGGGCCACGGCGCAGTCCTCGCCGGGCAGGGCGAGGGGTGCCAGGACCGCGAGTTGGTGGGTCAGTGTCTGCCAGGGCGCCTCGTCGAGCCAGTCCGCGCCTGGTTCGGTGTCGGGGTCGCCGGCCGGGGATGGGTCGAGCCGCGCCAGGGTGCGGCGCATGGCCCAGTGGCTCCACATCACGGTGGGTGCCGCGTCGGGACGCGGGGGGAAGGCCTCCACCGTTCTGCGGAACGTCTCAAGTGCCTCCGGGGCGGGCGGAGTCGGGAAGAGGACGTGCGGCAGCAGCAGATCCGCTCCCACCACGCGTACGGCCGCGAGGGCCATGCCTCCTTCGACGTCGTTCATCGCCGCGGTGCCTGACATGCGCACGTGGTCTCCGCCCCGAAGGGCGGAGACCACGTCGGACGCAATGTCCTGCACAGCGCCCTGCAGGAGGGCCGAAGTGCCTGACTGCTCCATTCAGTCGCTCCCGTTCGTCCGCTCAGCCCTTCTTGGGGCGAGGGGTCGGGGGGGACAGCAGCAGCTTGGTGTCCGCGGAGAGCAGCGCCAGTGCTGCGCACTCGCGGCTGTCGCGGAAGACGCCGTCGGGTTCGGCCGGGTCGAGTGCCGCTTCGAGGTCGGTCCGCACGCCGGTCGTTTCCTCGATCGCCTTGATGGAAGGCATATCACCATCTCCTCTGGGGTCAGCCATAGCCTCCACAACCAAGAGCACCACACAGTCACAAAGCGCGCATCTTTTCCCACAGGGCGCATACGTCACTTGCTCAACAGCCCGGGGGCCGGTCGTGAGGCTTCCGGCATGGGCCGTCCGGACACCCCGGGCGCACCGGGCGCACCGGGCGCACCGGGCGACCCGTCCGGTATCCGTCCGGGGAATTGGAATCCGAGTCAACTGAACGTATGTCAGAAATCCATCGCTGAGCTGCCTGGATTCGTTTTGACTCCACTGGGCACAGATGGAGCCCCAACTATGGTCTCCGGAGCGGGAATCCAGTGTTCACCCGAGTTACCGGCCAGTTTCTCGCAGATGACCCGTGGAGGGCCGGGACAGGACCAAGTGCCCGGCCTGATCAGCCCGGTTGGCCGGCCGGCAGACCGTGCTCGACACCCTCGACGGGTTCGTGCGACGACTTCAGGACGGTGTCTCCGACACCGCCGTCGTCACCGGTCCCGTCGGCTCCGGCCGCTGTGCCGTTCTCGACCGGGCCGTCGACCGGGCCCGAGCCTCGGGTCTCGCCGTCGGGGTCGCCAGCGGTTACCGATGCGGGATGTCGTCGACCGGGCCCGGGCCGGTGCGGTCACGGACCGGGCGTCCGCCCGGCGCGGGAGCGCCGGCGCGCGCGTACACACAGAGGGCGGCCGCCCCGGGGGATGGGCGGCCGCCCCGTCGGCACGACCTGGGCCGGGACCCGCCGGGACGCGGGGCGTCGGCTCAGGTCGGACGGCGTGTTCTGCGGGTTCTCTCGGATGCGGCACGGTGAGAGTCTCGGTCGGCACGTACGGGAAAAACCCTGGTAACGCCGAGGGCGCCCCTGGACCGCCCCGAGGAGGCGGTCTCCGGCGAGCGGTGGTGAGACGTGGTTCACACATGCCGTGCTGTCACAGCTTTCGGCTCCGTCCGGTCAGTGGTGTGCAAGCCATCCCGAACGGCTAGGAGATCAAGACCGTGGAACCGCGTCTCGACTACTTCGGAAACCCCCTCGCGGGAAAGGTGCTGCGGCACCTCAACTCGGCCGGCAAGCTCCTCGCGGACTCGCCTCTGCCGATCACGGTCCAGGAACTGGTGAAGATCCGCGCGAGCCAGATCAACGGCTGCGGTTTCTGCACGGACATGCACACCAAGGACGCCGCCGAGGCCGGTGAGACCGCGCAGCGCCTGCACCTGGTGGCGGCCTGGCGGGAGGCCAAGGTCTTCACGGAGGCGGAGCGCGCCGCCCTGGAGCTGGCGGAGCAGGGCACCCGTATCGCCGACGCGGCCGGTGGCGTCACCGACGAGGCCTGGGCCGACGCGGCGAAGCACTTCGACGAGGAGCAGCTCGTGGCGCTGATCTCGCTGCTCGGTGTCATCAACGCCTACAACCGCGTCAACGTCATCAACCAGCAGCCCGCCGGCGACTATCGGCCCGGCATGTTCGGCTGACCGCCCCGCCACCCCGTACGACGAGAGAGGTGGATCATGACGCGAGCCGAGCGGGCACGTCATCTGTCGCCGGTCCCGTCGGCCGGTGCCCCGTCGGCGGGACTGGACGCGCTTCCGCGCCCCGTCGCCGTCGTGGTGGGCGCCGGTGGAGTGCTCGGAGCGGCGCATGTCGGCGTCGGATACGCGCTGGAACAGCGGGGATTCGTGCCGGACATGATCATCGGAACGTCGGTGGGCGCCCTGAACGGCGCCATCGCGGCCGCTCATCCCGACCGGGCGGCGCCGTGGCTGGACCATGTGTGGACCCAGCTGCGTCGCCGTGAGGTGTACCCGCTCGGCCACCTCTCGTCGCGGGCCATTGTCTTCACCGACCGCGGGCTGCGCCGGCTGATCGCCCGCGCCGGACTACCCTCACGGATAGAGGAGTTGGCGGTCCCGTTCACCGCGGTGGCGATGGACCTGGGCACCGGTGCTCCGGCTCTGCTCGACCGCGGGGACCTGGAGTCCGCGCTGCTGGCGAGCGCGGCCGTCCCGGGGATGCTGCCGCCGGTGGAGCGTGCGGGCCGCACACTCGTCGACGGCGGGGTGATCGCGTATGTGCCGGTCCTGGCGGCCCTGGAGGCGGGGGCGGCCGGTGTGGTGGTCGTGTCGACCGGGCCGCAGAGCGTGGCGCCGCGCCCGATCGGCGGGCGTCTGCGGGCCGGCGCGGTCGCGGCCCGGGCCGGAACGCTGCTGTTGCGCCATCGGATCGAGCGCGATCTGCGCGAGGTGTCCCGGCACGTCCCGACCGTCGTGCTGCCCACCGGCATCGAGATCTGGCCCGCCCCGTGGGACTTCGGTCATTCCCAGCGGCTGATCAGCACCGCGGCCGGCTCGGCGGGGCGCTTCCTGGACGGGCTGCGCATCGACGGGCCGGGCCTGTACCGGCTCGACGGCCCGCTGCCCGCGGCCGCCGGTGCGGGCGGGGCATCGATTTCTTCCGTAGGCGAGGCCGGGCTGTGAGTACCATCGCGTTCCTCAACATCGGCATGCACGGGCACATCAATCCGACGCTGCCGGTGGTGGCCGAGCTCGTCCGGCGCGGGCACACCGTCACGTACCACACCTCGCCGGCGTTCCGTCAGGAGATCGAGGCCACCGGCGCGTCCGTGCGTCTGTATCCCGGCGGCGAGCAGCCGTTGCCCGATCCGCCGACACCGGTCACCCTGCTGGAGTCGCTCGCGACCACGAGTCTGCGTCTGCTGCCCACCGTGCTGGACGACCTGCGCCGCGACGGGCCCGACCTGATCGTCCACGACAGTTCCTGTCTGTGGGGCGCGGTGGCGGCACGTGAACTGGGCGTGCCCGCGGCCTCGTCGTTCACCACGTTCGCCTTCAACCGGCAGGTCCCCAGCCCCACTCACGCCTCGTGGGATCTGCTGGCGGCGGCGCGCGGTCAACTCGGCAGCGTACGGGGCTACTTGCGGGCCCGCGGAGAGCTGCGCCGCCGGTTCGACGCGCGCGGACTGCCGCCGCTCGACCTGCTGAACATCCGCCAGGGGCTCAATCTGGTGTACACCTCACGGACGTTCCAGCCGGCCGTCGAGCACTTCGACGAGTCCTACCGTTTCGTCGGCCCGAGCATCGGTGCCCGCCCGGCCGATCCGTCGTTCGACGCCGACCGGCTCCGCAGCCCGGTGCTGTACGCCTCGCTCGGCACGGTGTTCGGCGCCGATCCGAAGCTGCTGCGTACGTTCGCCATCGCGCTCGCTCCGCTCGGCGGCACGGTGATCGTGTCCACCGGGCAGACCGTGCCCGAGGCCCTGGGGCCGCTGCCCGCCCATGTGCTCCCGCTGCGTTTCGTACCGCAGTTGGAGGTTCTGGACCGTGCGGCACTGTTCCTCACCCACGGTGGGATGAACAGCGTCAACGAGGCCACGCACGCGGGGGTCCCGATGCTGGTGGTCCCGCAGGGCGCCGACCAGCCGATGACCGCGGCTCGTGTGGTCGAGCTGGGCGCGGGCCTGTCGGTCCGTACCGAGGACGTCGACAAGGGCTCGGTGCGCGCCCTCGCCCGACGCCTGCTGCACGAGCCCGCCTTCCGGGAGGCGGCGTCCGCCCTGAAGGCCGCCCAGCACGAAGCGGGCGGCCACCGGAGGGCAGCCGACGAACTGGAGCGGTACATGCAAGGGGCCGGCGCTGCCCGCCGGCCGGTCACCGCCGATCCGGCACAGCAGGGCTGAGTCATGTCCCTCGTGATCGTGCTGCTGCTGTTCGCCGGGCTGTCGGAGGCCGCCGGGCGCATCCTGCCGCTGCTGGCGCGCCGGCCCGGCATGCCCCGGACGCTGGTGGTCGGGCTGCTGATCGGGGCGGGTCTGGTCGAGGCCGCCGTATTCGCGCTGTGGCCGCTGACCGCGTGGACCCTGGCCGAGCTGGTGGTGTCCTCCCCGGCGGCGGCGGGCGACGCCCTGGAGTGGACGCCTGGCCTGGCCGCCCCGCTGCTGCTGTGCGCCGTGCTCGCGTTCCCGCTGCTCGGACCGCTGCTGCACCTGGTGCTGTTCGTGGGGGTCGGGGCCGGTCTGGCCGGACCGCTCGCGGCGGCGACCGACCTCGGCTGGTGGGGCGCCGCCGGCTGCGTGGCCGTCGCCGGGGTGGGACTCGGCCTCGCCGTCGAAGCCGTGCGGCGGCTGGTCGTCCGGCTCAGTACGCCTCGTACACCGGAGCCGATCCCATGAACGACTTCCTGCTCTGGGCCTGCGTGCTCGGGCCCGTCCTGCTCGCCGAGGGGCTGCTGGCCCGCTACGAGGTGCTGGCCTACGGCGCCGGCTTCCGGGCACCCACCACCGAGCTGCCCGAGGGCGTGCCCTACGCCCGGGGCGCGGCAGCCGACGCTCCCCCGGCGGCCTACCTGGTCTACCTCGACGGCATCGGCAAGCGCCGCGTCCGTGACACGCGGGACGGCGGACAGCTGGTCAAGGCGGTGCTCGCCGGGGCACCCGAGCTGCGGGTGCTGGGCCAGGTGCAGCCCTACTCGCCGCTGGCCGACCCGCTCGCCGACCGTCCGGTGTGGGCGTGGCTGCGCCGGCACATCGGTCTGCTGCTGTTCCTGCACAACGTCATGCAGATCTTCGTCGCCGCCGACCACCGCTACCGCCCCCTGTACAACCGGGCCGTCGGCTCCCAGATCGCCACGCAGTTGCAGCTCGCCGGCTACCGGCCCGGCAGCGGGGTGCCGGTCGTGCTGCTCAGCTACAGCGGCGGGGCGCAGGTCGCCACCGGCGCGGCCGACGAACTGCACACCCAGCTGCGCTGCCCGCTCGTCGTGATCACGCTCGGCGGGTTCCACAACGGCGCCAACGACCTCTCACGAGTCGAGCAGCTGCACCGGCTCACCAGTGCTCACGACCGGATCGAGTGGGTCGGCACCTGGATGTTCCCGCAGCGCTGGCGCCTGTTCCGCGGCAGCGGCTGGAACCGTGCCCGGCGGGCCGGGAAGATCACCGTGCATCGGCTCGATCCGGCGACCCATCTCGGCCCCCGCAGCTACATCAGCCGGGAACAGCGGCTGCCCGACGGGCGCAGCCTTCTCGACCGCACGACCGACACGGTGATCTCCCTCATCCGCGCCCGGCAGGACGCGCCCGCACCGACGGACCGGCCCGTGCCGTGAGGCGCCGGGTCAGCCGGCGTCGTCGAGCCCGGCGACCAGACCGCGCAGAAGGGGGCCGTACTCCGGGTGGGCGAGGGCGGACGCCATCTGGGCGACCAGGTAGTCGGCCGGGTTGCCGGTGTCGTACCAGCGGCCCTTGATGACCTGCCCGTACACCGCGCGGGTGGCGGCGTAGGCGTTGATGGCGTCGGTCAGATAGACCTCGCCGGTCCGGTGCTCGTACCAGCGGCGGGTCTGCTCGCGCAGTTCGTCGATGATGCCGGGGGTGACGACGTAGCCGCCGATGGCCGCGTACGACGACGGGGCGGAGGCGGGCTCGGGCTTCTCGACCAGGCCGGTGATGCGCAGCTGGCCGTCTCCGAGGTCCTCCTTGACGACGGGGACGCCGTAGCGCTGGGACTCGGTCGGATCCATGGGCAGCAGGGCCAGCACCGGGCAGCCGGTCTGCTCGTAGGCGCGGATCAGCTGCTGGGCACGGGGGACCTCGGCCACGAAGACGTCGTCGGGCCACAGCACGAGCACGGGCTCGTCGCCGAAGGAGCGGGCGGCGTTCAGCACCGGGGTGCCGTTGCCGTACGGGCCGTGCTGGTCGAGGTAGGTGATGTGGCCCTTGCGGGCCAGCTCGGCGACCTCCTCGACGGCGTCGGCGTAGGCCGTCTTGCCGTCGGCGCGGAGCTGTTCGACGAGGGCGGGGTTGGGTCGGAAGTGGTCCTGGATGAGGCTCTTGCCGCCGGAGACCACGATGGTGATGTCGGTGATTCCGGAGTCGACCAGCTCGCGCACGGTGTGCTCGATGACCGGCTTGTCGCCGACCGGGAGCATCTCCTTGGGTGTCGCCTTCGTCAGGGGCAGCAGTCGGGAGCCGAGTCCGGCGGCGGGGATCACAGCCCTGCGGATCGTCGGGGACATCGCATCTCTCTCGGTCGGTCGGCACATCGCACCGGCAGGCGCGGCACGATCGACGCTACCAACGCCTGTCGTGGCCCTGCCCGGCGTCGGTGCACTCTCCGTCGAGCCCGCTGTCACAGATGGGCCGTCCGGCCTGTCTGTCTCTATATGTTCCCTTTCTTGACAGATGTCACCGTTGATCCGCCGAGCCCGGAGCCACGGGACGCCTACGAGGTCAGTGCCGAGTTCTACGACATCCTTCAAGCGGACCGGGACAGGGTCCGTGTGCACCGGTTCTACGCCCGAGACGTACGCACCGCACGCCGGGGTGTACTGGACGTGGGCGCGGGTACCGGGCGGGTCACGCTCATGAGCCTCACCGAGTCGCGGGCTCCGGTCCATGCGGTCGAGCCCGCGCGCTCCCTGCGGTCGCTGCTGATGACGCGGCTGGCGGCGCTGCCCGTCGGCATGCGGACGCGGGTCACTGTGCACCCCCATGGTCTCGGCGAGGCCGGGCTGCGGGAGGTCGCTGACGTGGCGATATGCCACAACACGATCGGCTGTCTCCCGCCGGCCGCGCGCCGCGCCCTGTGGCCGGCCGTGGCCGAGGCACTACTGCCCGGTGGGGTGCTCCTCGTCCACCTGCCGCCCGACCGCCTCCCCCGTGACGAGGCCACGCACGTCCTGCCCGCCCAGAAGGTGGGCCAGCACGTGTACGGAGGGCGCATGGTGATGTCGGCCGACGCGGACCGGATCCGTACACGCTTCGACTACTGGGTGCGCGGCGCGCGGGGTGTCCTGCGCGAGTACACGGAGACGTTCTGGATGTGGCCGGCCTCCCGGGCCGAGGTGATCGCGGAGCTCGCGCGTTCCGGGCTCGTTCCGCTGCCCCGACGGGCCGATCCCGCCGTGCTGGCCGTGCGGCTCGGGCGGCGCTGACGGGCGGCCCCGGCCGCGCGTCCGGCCGTGCCCGCTTGTAGCCTGATCGTCCAGGACTGGAGGACATTCCATGCGCGCCGAGGACGGCACAGACTCCCTCGACCGGGCAGCACAGCAGTTCATGGCGGCGCGCCCCCAGCTCTTCGGCATCGCCTACCGGGTACTCGGCACCGCCGCGGAGGCCGAGGACGTCGTCCAGGACGCGTGGCTGCGGTGGCAGAAGACCGACCGCAGCGAGATCAAGGAGCCGGCCGCGTTCCTCGCGACCGTCACCGCGCGGCTGGCGATCAACGTCGCCCAGTCCGCCAGGGTGCGGCGTGAGTCGTACACCGGGCCCTGGCTGCCGGAGCCGGTCGACACCCGGGCGGATCCGCAGCTGGGCGCGGAGCGGGCCGAGGCGCTGGACATGGCGGTGCTCCTGCTCCTGGAGAGGCTCAACCCCGTGGAACGGGCCGCCTATGTGCTGCGGGAGGCGTTCGACTACCCGTACAAGCGGATCGCGGAGATCCTGGAGACGAACGAGGCGCACACCCGCCAGCTGGTGACCCGGGCCCGCAAGCACATGGCGGCGGAGCGCAAGGAGCCGGTCAGTTCGACCGCGCACCGGCGCCTGCTGGAGGTGTTCCTCGACGCGGCCCGTACCGGCAGCCTGTCAGGGCTGGAGAACGTCCTCGCGCAGGACGTGGTCAGCTACGCCGACGGCGGCGGCATCCGCGGGGCGTCCAAGATCCCGGTCGTCGGCCGGCTGCACGTCTCCAAGTACCTCGTCGCCTTCGCCCCGCGGTTCTGGCCCCCGGCGGAGGTCCGCTGGGTCGAGGCCAACGGCCGGCCCGCGGTCCTCGTGTCGGCCGGGGGCAACCCGGTGGCCCTGCTCTGCGTCGACGTCTCCGAGCGGGGCATCGAACGCATCATGTGGGTCATGAACCCGGCCAAGCTCGCCCCCTACGTGGCGTCGCTGACCGACTGAGGCCGGCGACCGCGCCCCGCCTCACGCCGACGGAAATCGCCGCCCCACTCTGTGAGAAGGGCGGCTCACACTGCCCCGTCTTCGTCGGTGACGAGCGTGAGAGGCCGTATGCGCGGTCGCCCGAGGACCGGTACCGGGTCAAACAACGACGTCGAGCTGCTGCTCGACACACGTGCGACCCGGACGGCCGGCGCCGACGTGACCGTACTCGAACACCCGGAGCTGCCGCTGCTGAAGGTGCTGGGACGCGAGGCGGCCGAGGCGTTCGCCGCGCTGCACCCCGACCACGGCGTCGAACTCCTGCCGAACTCGGAGGTGGAGTCGACCGGGACGGACGTCAACGTGTGGGACGTCGTCGACCCGATCCGCACGCTCATCACCTCCGGCGCGGACGTCGGTGACGAACTCCTCGCCGATCCCGGCGTCCCCTGGAACGCGTCCTGTCCGGGCACAACGGGTGACGACGCACACACACCGAATCGGTCTCCGGGCACCGGAACGCTGTCACAGATGAGCCGCCGGCCCGGTCGTAACTGGTGACATCCCCCGATCGGAGAAGACCGTGGCTATCACCGAACAACGTCTTTCCACCATGGTGCTGGTGATCGGCACCGGCGGTGCGGGTCTGCGCGCGGCGATCGAACTGGCCGAGGCCGGCGTCGACGTCCTCGCGGTCGGCAAGCGCCCCAAGGAGGACGCCCACACGGCGCTGGCCGCCGGCGGCATCAACGCGGCCCTGGCCACGATGGATCCCGAGGACAGCTGGCAGCAGCACGCGGCGGACACGATCAAGGAGAGCTACCTGCTCGCCGATCCCCGCACCGTCGAGATCGTCACCCAGGGCGCCGCCCGCGGCATCGACGACCTGGAGCGGTACGGCATGGCCTTCGCCCGTGAGGAGGACGGCCGTATCTCCCAGCGGTTCTTCGGCGCGCACAAGTTCCGGCGGACCGCGTTCGCCGGCGACTACACCGGTCTGGAGATCCAGCGCACGCTCATCAGGCGCGCCCAGCAGCTCGACATCCCCGTGCTCGACGGTGTCTACATCACCCGGCTGCTGGTGCACGACGGCGCCGTCTTCGGTGCGTACGGCTTCGACCTCGCGAGCGGACGGCGCTACCTGATCCACGCGGACGCGGTGATCCTCGCCGCGGGCGGCCACACGCGGATCTGGCGGCGCACCTCCTCGCGGCGCGACGAGAACACCGGCGACTCCTTCCGGCTGGCGGTGGAGGCGGGCGCGCGGCTGCGCGACGCCGAGCTGGTGCAGTTCCACCCCTCCGGGATCATCGAGCCGGAGAACGCGGCCGGGACCCTGGTCAGCGAGGCCGCCCGCGGTGAGGGCGGGATCCTGCGCAACGCCCTCGGGGAGCGGTTCATGGCCCGCTACGACCCCGACCGGATGGAGCTGTCCACCCGCGACCGGGTGGCCCTGGCCTCGTACACGGAGATCAAGGAAGGGCGGGGCACGCCCAACGGCGGCGTGTGGCTCGACGTCTCCCATCTGCCCCGGCAGACGATCATGACGCGGCTCCCCCGCGTGTACCAGACGATGCTGGACCTCCAGATGCTCGACATCACCCGCGAGCCCATCGAGATCGCGCCCACCGCGCACTACTCGATGGGCGGGGTGTGGGTACGTCCCGAGGACCACAGCACCGACGTGGCGGGCCTGTACGCCATCGGTGAGGCCTCGAGCGGGCTGCACGGAGCGAACCGGCTCGGCGGGAACAGCCTCATCGAGCTGCTGGTCTTCGGCCGGATCACGGGGCGGGCGGCGGCCGCCCACTCGCAGTCCCTGACCGCGCAGCGGCGTTCGGCCGCGGCCGTCGCCGAGGCCCGCGCGGAGGTCGACGATCTGCTCGCCGCGGACGGTCCGGAGAACGTGCGCGCGCTGCAACGCGCCATCCGCAACACCATGACGGAGCACGCGGGTGTCGTACGCGACGAGGAGGGCCTGCGGGCGGGCCTCGCGGAGCTCTCGGTGATCGAGAAGCGGATGGCGGACGTCGGTGTGCATCCGGACATCGCCGGCTACCAGGACCTCGCGCACGCCTTCGATCTGAAGTCGGCGGCCATGGCCGCGCGGGCCACCCTCGAATCGGCGCTGGAGCGTCGTGAGACCCGCGGCTGCCACAACCGCAGCGACCACCCGGACCAGGATCCGGCGCTGCGCGTCAATCTCGTCTGGTCCCCGAAGACCGGTGTGACCCGCGAGAGCATCCCGGATGTTCCGGACGAGATTTCCGCTCTGCTGCAGGAGGTCTCGACCGAAGGAAAGCTTGTCGAATGAGCCGAGGCCGCCGGGCGGAAAATCTTCCGGATTTCTGCCCGGGACCTGTCACAGGCAGACCCGCTCCCCTGTCTCTTCTGGTGCAGGGCAAATCCAGTGCGAAGCGAATTTTCTCCGAGAGGAATCCGTCATGAAGGTCGTAGTGATCGGTGGCACCGGGCTCATCGGCTCGAAGCTGGTCGGCAAGCTGAACGAGCACGGACACGAGGCGGTCGCGGCCGCGCCCAACACCGGCGTCAACACCCTGACGGGAGAGGGGCTCGCCGAGGTGCTGAAGGGCGCGTCGGTCGTGGTCGACGTGTCCAACTCACCCTCGTGGGAGGACGAGGCCGTCCTGACCTTCTTCCGGACCTCCACGGCCAACCTTCTCAGGGCGGAGGCCGATGCCGGTGTGACGCACCACGTCGCGCTGTCCGTGGTCGGCACCGACCGGCTCCAGGAGAGCGGGTACTTCCGTGCCAAGCAGGCGCAGGAAGAGCTGATCAAGGCGTCCGGCCTGCCCTACTCCATCGTCCACGCGACCCAGTTCTTCGAGTTCGTCAAGGGGATCGCGGACATCTCGACCGACGGTGACACCGTGCACCTGTCCTCGGCCAAGTTCCAGCCGATCTACTCCGACGACGTGGCCGCGGCCGTCGGCCGCACCGCGGTCGGCGCGCCCGTCAACGGCGTGGTGGAGATCGCGGGCCCCGAGGTGTTCCGGCTCGACGAGCTGATCCGCAAGACGCTCGCCGACGCGAACGACCCCCGCACGGTCGTCACGGACCCCAAGGCCCCCTACTCCGGTGCCCAGCTCCAGGAGACGACGCTCCTGCCGGGTCCGGACGCGCACATCGCGGAGACCAGGCTGGCCGACTGGATGGCGCGGCAGCAGTAGAACACCGCCAGGTGGCCCCTGCCGACGGGCGGGGGCCGTTTTCCGTCATTTGATCTCGGCCCTTTTCGAAACTGCGGACCCGTGCGGACGAATTTGCTCCGGGAACTGAGAAATGTCGACGAGTGAATGAGCGCCGTGTGTCCGCTCCGCACTCGCATTCCCCCTCATGAGACGTCGGTCATGCGTGCGCGTCCGTGGTGAGGACCGCTTCCAGGTGCGCGAGGTCGCCGTACCGGGCCGCGGCGAGGAACGCCTGGACGAGCCGGCGGTGCGCCACGGAGTCCACGGGCTGCCGGGGACGGTCCGCGGCGAGCCGCTCCTGGGCCCTCGACGCCTGCTGCCTCGCGTTGTCGACGCCGATCCCCAGGAGCTCGGCGATCCGGCCGTACGGGTAGTCGAAACCCTCCCGCAGCACGTACACCGCACGCTGTCTCGGTGTCAGCGTCTCCATCAGCAGGCGGACCGCGCCCTCGGCGGCGTCGTGCCGCTCCGCCACCGCCTCAGGCGTGGCGTCGAGGTCCGTCGACTCCGGGAGCCAGGGGCCGGCACAGGACTCCCGGCGCTTGAAGGCGGACTGGACGAGGTTGATCGCCAGCCGGGCGGTGGTCGTCCTGAGCAGCGCCGACGGATTGCGGACCACGGTACGGTCGGCCCGCTGCCAGCGCAGCCAGGCCTCCTGGATGACGTCCTCCGCCTCGTTCGTGTCCCCGACGATCCGGTGGGCGATCTTGAAGAGACCGGGTCTGGCCTGCATGAACACCGATGTGGCGTCGTCGGGTACGACCATCGCCGGTGCGGCCGTCCCGACCGCCCCCTGCCGGCCCGGCCCGGCTTCGACCAGATGCGTCTCCACGACCGGCTCCCTGGCTCGGTGGATCGGCGGCCGAAAAGCTGCCGATTCCAACATCTCGCCACAGGCACCCGACCGCACCTCGCGGCCGGGTCAGGGGGTGACGCGTCCCCGGGAAGGGGGTACCGGGCGCCGGGCCATGGCATGGCGTTCCTGTTCCGTGGTGCCGCCCCAAATGCCGTCCATCGGACCCGCCTCGACGGCCCACGCGAGGCACTGCGCACGCACCGGGCAGCGCCGGCACACGGCCTTCGCCTCGTCCGTCTGCAGCAGCGTCGGACCGCTGCCGCTGTTCCCGACGGGAAAGAACAGATCAGGGTCCTCGGCCTGGCAGAGCGCCCTTTCACGCCATTCCACGGAAGACCTCCACTGCGATCGACTGCCGGTGCCGCACGGGGCGCGGCACGGTCCGTCACCGCTGAGACCGGATGGCCGCCGTTTTCGTGACAGGCAGGCCCCTGTCACAGGGCGCGGGCCTGTCCGGTCACACCTGACGAGCGGACGCGTCACGAGAGAGATGCGGTCGTCGTCCTGGGGAGCCGCGCGCGAGGGAGGTCGGGCTGTGGCGGGTGCGGACGATGCGGTGTCGCTGGCGGAGTTGGTGGACGAGCGGCGGCATCTGCTGGCTGTGGCGTGCTGGTTGCCGGGCAGTGGGCGCGAGGCCGAGCGTGTGATCGACGAGGCGTACCGGCAGTGGTTCGGGCTGCCGGAGGCGGAGCGGAACCGGATCGAGGAGCCGCGGGTGTGGTTGTGCCGGGCGGTGGGCGGCGCGTGTCTGTCCCGGCCGGCGTCGCCGGGACAGCGCGGGGCGAGCGCGGACGAGGTCGGCGGGGTTCTGCCGGACCCGTCGTCGCCGGCGGATGGGGCGCGCCGGAGTCTGCGGGCCCGGCGGGGGCGGCCGACATCGGCGGAAGAGCACGACACGGTGGTGCGGGCGGTGCGTGAGGCGTGTGCGTGTGAAGACGAGAGGCGCCTTGCGTCGTTGCTCGCGGCGGACGCGGCCGCGTTCTTCGACGGGGGTGGGAAGGTCCGGACGCTGGTCAGGCCGGTGGAGGGGGATGTGCCGGTGGCGCGCAGTCTGCTGACCCTGCTGGCGCGGCAACCCCGCACCACGCTGGCCACGCACGCGGTCAACGGCCGGACCGGGCTGGTGGTGCGCTACGACCGTCAGGTCGCCGCGGTCATCAGCCTCGACGTCGTCGGCCCACACGTCGTGCATGTCTGGGTGACCCTCAACCCCGACAAACTCCGGACCTGGAATCACACGGTTCGATCCCGCTGACGGCCGGGACCCGACATTCCACGTCCGGTACGGCGGCCTCTACCGCGCCAGGTGCTTCTGAGCCACTTCACCGCTCCGTGCGACCGGGCGCGGGGTGATCACGGGTGCCGTCCCTTCGAATCGGCTGCGGAACGGGTACTTCCGTTCCAGGAAGTCGTGGATGACGGCCTGCGCCGCCGATCTCGCGGCCGGTGCGGTGTCCACGTCGTTGAGGCAGAAGAAGTCGATGTCCTCGCCGGCCGCGAGGCGGGCCAGGCGGCGCCGCATGTCCGGTGTGCCCAGCTGGACGTAGCGGAACCGGTAGTCGGCCGGCACGGCCCGGCCGGTCATGATCGCCCAGTGATGGTGGAGCGTGGACGCCGGAGCGACGTCCGAGGTGGAGCGGAAGCGCGAGTAGGAGGTCCGCTCGAGCTCCTCGATGCCGAGGCGCTCCATCTCCCGCATGACCGACAGCAGTTGGGGATGCGGAGTGTGCAGCGACTTGTGGGTGATGTTCGTGCCGTGGAAGCGTCTGATCACCTCGCGGGCGTTCTTGCCCGCGGAGTTCGGGGCCGGCTCCAGCGGATGCGGGGCACCGACGCCGAGTTTCAGCGGTGACAGCGGGATCCGGGCGATGCCGTTGCCGTGGAAGAAGTGCTCGGCCCGTACCGGGCGGTTGATGAAGACGTCGTCGTTGAAGTAGAGGTAGTGGTCCGACAGGCCAGGGATGTGGTGCAGCCTGCTCTCTATCGCGTGCGAGTTGAACACGGGGAGCGCGTCGGCCGGGAGGATCTCCCGGTGATCGACCACCGTCAGGCCCGCCACGTCCGGGTCCAGCCAGTCGGGGAGCTGGGAGTCGGTCACGAGATACACGTGCCGGACGAAGCCGGCGTACATCTCCAACGAACGCAAGGCGTACCGCAGTTCGTCGTGGTCGGTGTAGCGGGAGGCGCCGGTCTCGCGCGGGGCGATGACGTTGTCGGAGAGCGCCTGGTGGGCGCGCCGCTTCGCGGCCAGTGCGGGGTCGTCCCCGTCGACCCAGGTGTACACGGCGTCGACGGGGAAGCGCACCTCGTCGATGCCGGGCTCGGCGAACGCGGCGAACGTCGGCACGCTGCGGTCGCGGGACGCCACGGCGGCCGGCTGCTGCGCCGCCACCGGCAGCACCTCCGAAACGGGGTTGCGGCGCGGGGCGACCAGCGCCGTGCCGAAGGTGTCCGGCAGCCGGCTGCCCGGGACAGTGAGCCAGGACGGATCCCCCGAGGCGGTGCCGAAGTCCCGGCCGTGACGCCAGAACTCGATGTCGCACCCCGTTTCGAGGCCGGTGAGCACCTGCCTTCCCGGGCCGAGGCGCACCATGCCGGTGCGGAGCACCGCGGCCCGCTTCACCGCTCGCGGCAGCTTCCGGTCCGCCCACAGTGCCGCGTTCGTCACTGCTCCGTCGGGGCCGACGGCACCGACGTACCCGACGGTGCCGGCGAAGCGCCGGGCGGCCTGCGTCAGGACCATGCCGCGGTGCGTCTCCGCGACGCCGATGATCCGCCGCGGCCCGCCGTGCCCGAGGTCGGCGGGGACGAGGAAGTACGGGACGCCGAGCTCCTCCAGCAGGGCGCACACCCGGTCGAGATCGGCTTCGACGGCGTCCGCGGCGGTGTAACCGGCGACCGTACGGCCGTACAGTCGCATCGGCCCGAAACTGACCCGGCGCAGTCCCGGGTCCGTGGCCCGCAGGCGCCGTCGGGGCCGGGCCGCGCGCAGCGCCCAGAGCCGGGCCGAAAGCCAGAGCCCCAGGCGTACCAGAGAGTCCCGCACGGCCCGCATGCTCCCGAGCGCGGCGCTGCGGTGACGGATGTCCATGCCCCCCATGTCCATGCCCGCCAGCCCCCGTCACTTCTGCTTCTCGAAAGGACTCGCGAAGGGGAAGTAGTCCGCGAGGAACTCGTTCATCCGGACGCCGACCCGCTCCCGTTCCTCGGGCGGCACATCGACGTCGTTGAGGCAGAAGAAGTCGAACCGGCGGTTGCGGCGCAGGTCCGCCAGGCGTCCCTCGGCGTCCGGGCGGCTGATGTTGACGTACCGGAAGCTGTACTTCCCCGGTACGCCGCGGCCGGTCATCAGTGCGTACTGGTAGAGCAGCGGAGCCGTCATGGCGAGGTCCTGCGGGGAGCGGAAGCGGGACGCCGTGGTGCGGGCGACGTCCTGCGGGAAGAGCTCTTCCAGGGCCTGGAGCGTCTCCCGGTGCTGCGGCAGCGGGGTGTGCATGAAGTTGTTCGTCGTCATCCGCCCGAACTTCTCCAGCAGCAGCCGACGGACGTTCTTGTTCGCGGAGTTGGTGGCCGTCTCCTCGGCGTGCGGTTTGCCGACGCCTATCTTGAGCGGGGACACCGGGATCTTCATCAGGCCGCTGCCGTGGAAGAAGTGCTCCGCGGTGACCCGGCGCCCGACGAACACGTCGTCGTTGAAGTACAGATAGTGCTCCGACAGGCCGGGGATGTGGTGCAGCCGGGTCTCGATCGCGTGCGAGTTGAACACCGGCAGGACGCCCTCGGGAAAGATGTCGCGGTGGTCGACGACGGTGATTCCCGGGGCGCTGTCGTCGAGCCAGTGCGGCTTCTGTCCGTCGGTCACGAGGTATATGTGCCGGACGAAGTCGGCGTACATGGCGAGTGAGCGCAGCGAGTACTTCAGCTCGTCGTGGCTGGTGTAGCGGGAGGCGCCGGTCTCCTTGTCCAGAATCTCGGCGATGCCGTGCTCCTGGTACCGGGCCCGCTTGGCCCGCATCTCCGGTTCCTCACCGTCCACCCAGGTGTAGACGATGTCGACGGGGAAGGTCACGTCGTCCAGGGTCGGCAGGGTGAGCGGGGCGAAGCTCGGCAGCTCACGCTCGCCGACCCGCACCGCGACCGGCTGCTGCTCGGCCGCCGGCAGCACGTCCGTGATGCCGTTGTTCCGCGGCGCGACGAGGGACTCGGCGAAGACGTCCTCGGACGCCTGCGGCTGCACCTTGGCCAGTCGGCGGGGCCCGTCGTCGGAGGCGAGGAGGTGTGCCCCGTCGTCCCAGAACTCGACGTCGCAGGCGAGTTCCGGTCCGGCGAGCAGCTGGCCCGAGGGGCCGAGGTGGTTCTCCCCGATCCGCAGCACGGGAGCCGTGCGCAGCGGGGTCGGCAGTACACCGTCCATGAACAGGGCGGGGTTCTTGAGCTTGCCGCCGGGCAGCGGTCTGCCGATGAACACCGCCCTCCCCGCGTTCTGTTCCTCCAGGGTGGCAAGCAGGCACTCGCGGTCGACGGTGTTCACGCCGACGGTGTGGCGGATGCGCGAGGCCGGTACCAGGAAGTACGGGACGCCTGTCTGCTCCAGGGCGGCGACGACCAGGCCGAGGTTGGCGGCGGCGGCCTCGGCGGCGCTGAACCGGGTCACGACCCGGCCGTAGAGCTGCTGGCCGCGCACCGCCACCGGGCGGAGCACCGGGTCCGTGACCGCGGCCCTGCGGCGGCGGCGCAGGGTGCGCAGCTGCCAGACCTGTTCGGCGGCTTTCCGCTCGACTCGCGGTCTCATCCGCCGGGCAAAGGAACGCACAGTCACGTTCTGAGCTCCTCTTCATCGACCCCTGAACATCCCTGCGTTAGCCAGACAGACGCGCGAGACGGATGGTTGTAGAAGAGTTCTCCGAAAATTAACGATCAGAGGGCCGTTCACACAACTCCCCTGCATCTACCTGTGATAAAGCCCCGGTCAGGCCCACGCCCCGACCGGCACGAACGAGTTGTCCTGCCGGGAACGTCTTTGACCCTTCTGGGCGACGCCCTGACCTGCGCAGGAGCGCCATCGCGCAGATTCCCGTGCACATCGCTTGCACACTGGCAGCGTCTGGCTCAGCGCGCGGAGACGGCCAGAGCGACATCGCCGCCGCCCTCCGCCACACCGGCCGCGGCTACCACCGGCCCCTACGAGCTCTCGGTCTCACCTGACGAGCCCAGGTAGATCTCGATCATGCAATGCCCCTGGCCATGGGAGGGGGCAGGCGAGGTGCACAGACGCAGTTGCCCCGGCGGGCGATCGGCGAGCGGAACGTGCAGTCCCGCACGTGGTGCCAGGTCACTGGCTGGGGCGGATGATCAGGAGGGCGATGTCGTCGTTGTGCCGGCTGGAGTGTTCGGCGTGGCGGAGGAGCCGCTCAGCGAGGTGGTCGAGGTTGTGAACCTGGTTTTGTGCGAGGAGTTGGGCGAGGGCGTCAGTGGTGTCGTCGATGTCTGCTCCGGGGACCTCTACCAGCCCGTCGGTGTAGAGGACGAGTACGGCGCCGGGCGGCAACGGGATCTCGGTGGTGGGGTAGTCGGCATCAGGGTCGACGCCCAGCAGGAGTCCGGGAAGCAGTCTCAGGACTTCTGTGCCTCCGTCAGGGTGGCGGAGCAGGGGTGGGGGGTGTCCGGCGGTGGCGAGACGGACGCGGTGGTGAGCGAGGTCAAGCTGGGCGATCAGGCAACTGGTGAACCGTCCCGCGTCGAGGTCGGTGAGGAGGCGGTTGGTGCGGGCGAGGAGGTCGCCGGGGGAGGTGCCGGCGGCGGCGTGGGCGTGGACGGCGGTGCGGACCTGTCCCATCAGGGCGGCGGCTGCGGTGTTGTGGCCCTGGACGTCGCCGATCGCTGCTGTGGTGGCGGTAGGCATGTGGATGAGGTCGTAGAAGTCGCCGCCGATGTCCATGCCATGACCGGCCGACTGGTAGCGGGCGGTGACATCCAAGCCGGGGACGTGGGGCAACGCAGGGGGCAGCAGGCCGGTCTGAAGGGTGTGGGCGAGGGTGTGCCGGGCGTCGTAGAGGCGGGCGCGGGCCAGGGCCTGGGCGATCAGTCCGGCGAGGGAGGCGAGAAGAGCACGATCGGACGGCCGGAAGGGATGCGGCTGGTCGTAGGAGAGGACGAGGGATCCGATGCTGCGCCCGGAGGCGGTCAGGGGCAGGAAGGCCCAGGCGCTCCTGGCCTCGTAGCGAGGCGCGTCGGGATACGTGCGCTGGAAGTCGGCGAAGCTGGGGAAGAAGGCGGGGTCGCCCTTGGCCCCTGCGTGCGCGGACGGCGTTCCGGAGGACAAGGACGTGCCGTCGAAGCGGTCGATGAACTCGGTGCTGTAGCCGCGGTGGCCGATGATGCGCAGGCGGCCTTCTTCGGCGATCATGAGGACCAGGCCCTGAGGTCCGAAGGCGGGCACGATCTGGTCGGCGACGACGTCGGTGACGTCATGGACGGTGGCGGCTTCAGCGAGGGCAGCCGCCAGATGTGTGAGGTGGTACAGCCCCATGACTCCGACTGATTCCTCGGAAGAAGCATCCGGAGTGGTGTCTGTCTGCCGCATGGCGGGTGTGATGTGGACGCTGATACCGCTGTCGTCGGGGTAGAGCTGGAAGAGCAGTGGTGCATCCGGCGAGCGCATGGCGGTGAACGAGGTGGGTCGACGGGTGACCACTGCTGCGCGGTAACTTTCTTCACTGACCGGTGCGTGCAGCCACGGCAGTGCTTCCCACGGCCGACGGCCCGCGAGTGAGGCGGCATCGGCGCCCACCAGATCGGCGCCCGCGGAGTTGATGAAAGTGAGCCGGCCCTCCAGATCGAGTGCGCAGCACCCCACGGGAAGGCGTTCGGTGAAGCCGAGCGCTGCCATGGCCCGGGCGGGGTCGGCGTCCTTGGGCGATGCCGGAAGATACCGAGGTTCATCAGGAGGCAGCAACGGGTTGCCCTGCGTGGCGGCGTGCTCCAGGACAAGTGCCACCTGCCGACAGCATGCGGTGACGGCCTCACGCCGGTGCGAGCTCAGGTGCGCAGGGTGTCGGGCGGGCCACAGCAGTGCAAGGCCGCCCCACACCTGGGAGCCGCTGACGAAGGGTGCCGCGGCAAGCGCGAAGTCGTACGGCAGGACGAGGCCCACTTGCGGGTAGCGGCGGGCCACCTCTTCCTGGCTTTCCAACCAGACCGAACACCGTTCGCGCATGGCGTCCGTGACCGGCGTCGAAGCAGTCAGGGAGGCTCGGGACCAGGGCGCGGCGATCTGCCGGGACACACCGGACAGCAGGGCGAGCCACAACACCTGATCTCCGGGCGGCCGCAGGTAGAGCAGCCCGGCCGATGCGCCGGTCTCGCGCATCACGTCGGTCATGAGCGCTTCCACGTGTTCCATACCGGGGCCTGGCCTTGGGCCGACAGGCGACGATTGCATGACCCCTACCACGTCCTCATGACAACCGCGGTGACCGTGCGAGAGCCGTAACCGCCTTCCACCGACGGTGGTTTGTATACCGCCGGCCACCGCACGGGCGGACGGCGCCCCGCAGCTGCGCACGATTGACCCAAAGAGAACAATTACACCCAAACCTGCACACTCAATAACAATACGCCTGAGCATACGGATGGCAGCTTTTCAGACACACGACAGCCCTGCATCGACACGTACATTCTCCTCCCGTTGTCGTCGTTCGGCTCCAGCGGCCCGGATCGCACGACGGGCACCAGCTCCCGCCATCCGAAGGCGGCCTCACGGTCCCCCTCAACGAGGCCGTCGCTTGCCCCACGGCAGCCGAGGCCCTCTCACCGCCTTGCGCGCATGCAGAACGGGACGAAGGGCTGCGCGGCAATCCGGGGCGCCCTCCGGGCGCCCCGGACAGGTGAGCCGCGGCCGCCTCGCAGATCAGCGGATCTCCGCCCTCAGGTCCTCCTCAGGGAAGGCTCAGACTTCCACCAAGCGATCGGGTGACGACGGCCCCATGATCGAACTGTCCCGGAGACCCGGATGACCGGTGGGCCACCGACCCGTGTCATCAGTCATCCGGAAGCGGATTCGCCCACGGCATGTGGCCCTCTCAGCCTCTGACCGCACGAACTCGCCCCACCGGACCGCCAACGCCAAGGCGCCAAGGCGCCAAGGCGCCAAGGCCAGTGGCTCGCCCGGCATGGGGCCCTGACCGTCCCGGTCACCCCTCGAACCAAGAAATCCGGAACCTGGAAACGGAGACTCAATGATCTACAAGAGCAGGCACTCGGATGTCGCCGTCGTCGACCGCCCGATCCATGAATGGGTTCTCCGAGATGCGGCACAGTGGGAGACGAAGCCGGCCATGGTGGATGTGTCCAGTGGGCACACACTCACCTACGGCGAGTTGGCCGGGTTGGTCCGCAGGCTCGCGGCGGGCCTTGCCGCCGAGGGCATCGGCAAGGGTGACGTGGTCGCGTTGCACTCGCCGAACACGGTCCTGTTCCCCGTGGTCCTCTACGCCACCACCACTGCGGGCGGGACGGTGACGACCCTGTCGCCGCTGGCCACACCGGCTGAGATCGCCAAGCAACTGATCGACGCCGAGGCACGGCTGATGGTGAGTGTGTCGGCGCTGATCGAGACCGCGCGGGCAGCGGTAGGTGTGGTCAAGCGGCTGACCGGCCGAGACATCGAGATCCTGGTCTGTGACCGGGCCGATGGCCACCGTCCCGTGCTGGAACTGCTCAGCGACGGCGAGGTTCCGGCCGTCGAGCTGGATCCGGCCGCGGACGTGGCTGTACTGCCGTACTCCAGTGGCACGACGGGCGTGCCCAAGGGCGTGATGCTGACCCACCGCAACCTCTGCACCAATCTCGAACAGCTCAACGCCCTGCATCACGTCGGCGAGAACGACCGCGTGATCGCGATCCTGCCCTTCTTCCACATCTTCGGGCTGACCGCCCTGGTCAACAGTGCGCTGCGGCGCGGCGCGACCGTGTACGTGCACGCCCGCTTCGATCTCGACGCGTTCCTGACCAGCCTGGAACGCGACCGCATCACCCACGCCTACGTCGCCCCGCCGGTGATGCTCGCGCTGGCCAAGCACCCGGCGGTCGGGAGTCTGGACCTGTCGCATCTGCGGCGCGTCATCTGCGCGGCCGCGCCGCTCGACGCCGGACTTCAAGCCGCCGTGGCCGACCGGCTGGCCGTGGAGGTCGGACAGGCGTACGGCATGACCGAACTGTCCCCCGCCTCGCACATCCACGCCGACGGCAACCGGGACGAGCCCTTCGCGTGTGTGGGACATCTGCTCCCGTCGACGCAGGCACGTCTGGTCGACCCCGACACCGGGCAGGACGTGGCGGAAGGCGCACCGGGCGAGGTGTGGATCCGCGGACCGCAGGTCATGAAGGGCTACTTCGGCCGCCCGGAGGACACCGACGCGACCATCGATGCCGACGGCTGGCTGCACACCGGTGACATCGGCCGGGTCGACGAGGACGGGAACTGGTTCATCGTCGACCGCGTCAAGGAACTCATCAAGTACAAGGGCTACCAGGTGGCGCCGGCGGAGCTCGAAGCCATCCTCGTACAGCACCCCGGGATCGCCGACGCGGCCGTGATCGGCGTCAGCGACGAGGAGGGCAACGAGATACCCAAAGCGTTCGTGGTGCCCATGACGGGTGTGCCGATATCCGCCGCCGAGGTGATGGACCACGTCGAGGGCCAGGTCGCCCCGTACAAGAGGATCCGCCGCGTCGAATTCATCGACTCGGTCCCGAAGGCGGCCTCCGGCAAGATCCTCCGGCGCCAACTGCGGGAACGGGAGCCTGCGCGCTCCTGAACGGTCCCGGTGCCATCGGGCCGGGCTCAATGACGACACACCTGGACCCAACTCCCGCAGATTGGATGGACGTTGTAAAGTTTTCGTGTGGGCAGCGCGGTTTACCGATTCGGGCAGTACGCGTTGGACGCGCACCGCCATCGACTCAGCCATGACGGACAGCGGGTCGAGGTCGAGCCCAGGGCACTGGAGCTCCTGTGCCACCTGGTCGAACACCGCGGCCGCGTCGTATCCGAAGAAGAGCTGCGCGACAGGATGGGCCAGGGGCACGCGGTCAGTGAGGCCGCACTCGCCACCTTGCTGCGGACAGCTCGTCTCGCGATCGGTGACAGCGACACGCGACAGCAGCTGATTCGCGCCGTGCGCCCGCACGGCTATCAGTTCATCGCGCACACGGCGGCGGATTCCACCACGTCGGGAGCCACGCCGACGGCCCCCGGCGTAGCGGCAGTCGCGGAGGCGGAGGCGGACCACGAAGTCATCCGCTTCTGCCGGTCCGCCGACGGCACCCGCATCGCGTACGCGCTCACCGGCGAGGGCCCGCCCCTGGTGAAGACCGCCAATTGGCTGACCCGCCTCGACCTCGATCGGACCACCCCGATGTGGGCGCACTGGTTCGACGGTCTCACTCGCGGACGGCAGCTCATCCGCTACGACGAGCGCGGCTGCGGCCTCTCCTCATGGGACATGGGCAGCTTCACGCTCGACGACCTGGTCGCCGACCTCGACGCCGTGGCCGATGCCGCCGGTCTCGACCGCTTCCCCCTGCTCGGGGTGTCGCAGGGCGGCGCGGTGGCGGTCGCCTACGCCGCGCTTCGACCCGAGCGGGTCAGCCATCTGGTCCTCACTTCCGCCTATGCCCGCGGACAACAGATCCGTGCGGACAGCGACGCCGAACGCGATGCCGCTGAGGTCGACCTCAACATCGCTCGTGCCGGATGGCGTTCGCGGGACGGCAACAGCTTCTTGCGCCACTTCGCCTCCCAGTTCCTCGCCGACGCCACTCCGGCGGAGTGGGACGCGTTCGCCGCGTACCAGCGGCAGACGACCTCGTCCGCCAACGGCCTGCGCTTCCTGGAGGAGTTCACCCGCATCGACGTCTCGGGCATCGCGCACGACGTGACCTGCCCCACGCTGATCGTCCACTCCCGCGACGACGCGCGAGTCCCCGTAGCGCAGGCCCTGGAACTGGCCACGCTCATCCCCGACAGCCGGCTGGTTCTGCTCGACAGCCGCAACCACCTCTTCACTGCCGGCGACCCGGCCTGGCCCGGCTTCCTCACTCACCTCTACAACTTCCTCTCCGAGTAGCCCGCGTGGCACAGGCGACCTCCAGGTCGCCGTAGCGGTGAGTGATCATTTGTCCGGGTTCCCCCTGTGCTGTTCCGACACGGCGTCCGTGAGGCCGGCGGACGGCTTCACGGACGCCGGTGGTCTTGTCGGGCCGGCGTGCGATCAGCCGATGACGATGTCGCAGTCGGCCCTGCCCCGGGCGACGATGTCGGCGAAGTCCGCCTCGACGTTCGGGTCGTACGCCGCCGAGCTGATGCTGCGGGTCTTCTTGCCGGGCACGGCCTTCTTGCCGGTGGAGTGCTTGACGGTCGCCGCGTCCCACGTCAGGTCGCAGGTCCAGTGGAACGTGCGGACGAGCAGGTGGGAGTTGTGCCCGCTCCCCGCGATCGACCAGTTGCCGTCCGCCTTCACCACGAAGGTGACACTGCCGTTGACGCCCCGGCTGCTGTCGCTCGTGGCGAACGTGATCGACTCGCCGTTCGCCGCGACGGTCTTGGTGGTGTCGTTGGCCTGCGCCGGGACCGTTCCCAGCAGCAGTGAGCCCAGTCCGACCCCCGTCGCGATCAGCAGCGCCAGCCCCCGGCGAGTCCGGGCCTGGCCGGACGTCCTGGTGTTGTCGAGTCGCATCGTGTGTCCTTCTCTCTCGTGTGTGCGGTGTCTGAGGTGAGTGCCGGGCCAGGGGACATGCGTTCACGGCTGCTCCTCGGCCCGGCTCCGCTCAAGCATCGGGCCCCTGAACTGGCAAGGCTTGGTGGAGGTCTGAGGCTTGTCTGAGGGCAGGCTGAGGACGCACTGAGGGGCCTTCCCTCACTCGGCGAGCCGGGTTGGTGAGACGTGCTGGAGCACCACTCCGGTGGGCCGGATGCCCACGGGGGTGCCTGGGGTTGCCGGGAGTTCCGTCCGGAAGCCGCGACACGGACTGATCGGCCACGGTGGCCCAGCCCGCCCAAAGGCGGGCGCGGGTCTGCTCAGGGATTCGGGCCGAGCAACTCCGCGGGCAGCCCCCGCACGGCGAGGGGACTCGGTTTCGCCGTCCCTCGGGAAGAGCGTGGCTGCGGTCTTCGGCGCCCCGGCACCGAGCCGCCGGGACCCACTTCGACGGTCCCGAGCCGCCGGTCACGCAGTCACAGCTGACGGACCGCCGGCCGCATGCCCCGGCATGGCGAACAGGCGGCCGGCGGCTCAGGCCGCACGGCTCACTCGGTCAGGAAAGCGTCGACGCAGGACAGGAACTCGTCCCAGGCCGGTTCGAACGCGGTGAGCAGGTGATTGCGGCTCTTGAGCAGGACGAGCCGGCTGTCGGGGATGAGAGCGGCCAGCTCGTTGGCCTGCGAGACCGGCACACGCTCGTCGTCGCGAGAGTGGAGGATCAGCGTCGGACAGGCCACACGGTGGGCGATGTCGGACACATCGATCCGGGCGAACTCCTCAAGGAAACGTACCCCGTTGGACGGCGACGTCGTCTGCCGCTGGAAGGCGGTGAACTCGTCCCAGTCCTCCGGTGTTCCTTCGGGCAGGAACTGGGAGGCAAAGACCCGCAGGAATCGGGGGTCCTGGTGCATCCAGCCCACCCGGGCCACATCCAGGTCGAGGGCTGCCTCGGCACCCTCCGTCTCGCTCCGGGCCCGGACCTGACGTCCCCGTGCGTAGGCCCCGGCGAGGATCAGCCTACTGACCCGCTCGGGATGGCGTACGGCATAGGCCACGGCCACCGCACCGCCCTGGGAAACACCGAGCAGGGGGAACCTGTCGAGCCCCGCTGCCTCGACGACGGTCTCCAGATCGTCGACCCAGTCGTCGAACGTGAAGCCGGGCACCACCCAGTCGGAGAGGCCGCACCCGCGCTCGTCATAGCGGATCAACCGGCGGTTGCGGGCGAGTCCGCCCAGCCAGTGCGACCACACCGGAGTCGTCCACTCCAGGTCGAGATGGGACATCCAGTTGGCGGCTTTGAGCAGGGGCGGGCCCGAGCCGACGGCGGCATAGGCGATGCGCGTGCCGTCACCGGCCCGGCAGAACCGGATGGTCTGACGGTCGGCGCCGATCGATCCGTCGGCGGACGTGGTCCTGACCCCGGTGTCCCGATCTGTGGCGGGGGGCGGGGTGGCGTCGACGGCTGTCACCGGCGCCACGAACTGACAGCCCCGCCGGTGCACGGTTCGGATCAGATGCTGACGGCTGCCGGTGTCACCCACGGCCAGACGCGCGGTCCGCAGTGCTGTCGTGAGGGCGGCCTCACTGACGAAACGGTCACCCCACACCTCGTCGAGCAACTCGTCTTTGGGTACCACCCGGTCCCGGTGCTCGATCAGATGGCACAGCAAGTCCAGAGCACGGGGCTCGACGTGGACCGGCTCACCGGCCCGGCGGAGCTGTTGCCGAGCCGTGTCCAGCTCGAACTCCCCGAAGCGATACTTGTCCCCCTTCACCTTTGCAGCCTACAACTCCATTCCACAGGCGTACACATGACGGGGTGCTGACGGGGTGCGGCCCGATCGAAGCCGCCGGAACACCACCGGCCGTCCGAACACCGCGTCCAGGCCGCCGCCTTGCGCCGGGACAAGCTGCGGGATCTCGACTTCGACGCCAGCCCCGGCGCCGGCCCGACACCGTCAACACGCTCACGACCTGCGCGTGGGTCCGGGAGGGCGAACCGCTCGGATTCAGTGGCCACGAGTCGCAGTGACGAGCCACGTGGCCGACGGGTAGAGCACGCCCTCGGGCTCCTGATGGCCCTCGATGGTCGCTCGCAGGGCGGCCAGGGCGCGGGCGCGTCCCGTGTCGTCGAGATCGTCGAGCATCCACGCGAGCAGGCCGACGACGAACCGGTACGCGTCCTCGGCATCGGCCCCGAAATGCATGGGGGCGGTGAGGCCCTGGAAGCGCGGCTGTTCGAAACCTGCGGCGGCCAGGACGCCCCGCACGTGCTCGGGCTCGGACAGCGAGAACGGCCCCGGAGCATCCGGCGCAGGCGCGGGAAGGGGTCGGCCTGCCGCCAGGGCCGAGGTGAAGGCCCCGATCCACTCGTTGCGCGGCGGGCTCTGCCAGACCAGTTGCACCAGACGGCCACCGCGCCGCAGGGCGCGTGCGACATTGCGGAACGCGCCGAGGGGGTCGGCGAAGAACATGGTGCCGGTGCGGCTGATCGCGACGTCGAACTCCCCGGCCGGGAACGGGTGGATCTGCGCGTCGGCCTGCTCGAAGCGAAGGTTGCCCAGTTGTTCAGCGACCGCCCGCTGCTGGGCCACCCGCAGCATCTCGGCTGACAGATCGACGCCGAGTACCCATCCCGCCGGCGCCCGGCGGGCGGCGTCGTGGCTGGTCTGCCCCGTCCCGCAGCCAATGTCCAGCACCCGGTCTGCCGGGCCGATCGCCGCGGCGTCCAGGAAGCGCGCCTGATAGTCGCAGAGCGCGCGATCGAACTGATCGGCGTGTTCGGCCCAGTAGCTGCCCTCCTCACCGTCCCAGGCACGGGCCTGCTCGGCGTTCGCGGGATCGACCTGCAATGTCTTGGTCATCTCACCCACCGCCCATATACTCCCAATGGGACTATTTTCCCGGTTTACGCCGAAGGAGCGACGATGTCAAGGGAACCGGCGCTCACCACCACCTCCTACGCCATCCTCGGTCTGCTCGCAGTACGTCCGTGGAGCACCTACGAACTCGCCCGGCAGATGGACCGCAGCCTCGGCCGGCTCTGGCCCCGGGCGCAGAGCAAGATCTACGAGGAACCCAAGAAGCTCGTCCGGCGCGGCCTTGCCCTGGCCGAGCGCGGGTCCGTGGGACGACGGCCACGCACCGTCTACAGCATCACCCCCCAGGGTCGGCGGTTGCTCGCCGACTGGCTCCGTGAGCCTGGCGCCGGTCCGGTTCTGGAGTCCGAACAGCTGCTGAAGGTCTTCTTCGCCGACTCCGGCACCACGGCGGACGCCCTGGCCACGCTCCACGCGGCCCGGGTCTGGGCCGCGGAGCGCAACGAGGACAACCTCGCCGCCGCGCGCGCTTACCTCGCAGGTCAGGGAGCGTTCCCCGAGCGGGCCGCGCAGACCCTGCTTGTGGGCCGCTTCCTCACCGACTACTACTGCCTGGTCGCCACCTGGGCCGACTGGGCGGCCACCATCGTCGTGGGCTGGCCTGAGAACCCCCGCGACGCGGTGGCCGCCGCTGACGAGATCGCGGAAACGGTCAGGCGAGCCCAGTGGAGCGAGACAGCGGCTCCCCGGCCCGACCGGCAGACCGAGGAGCGACCACAAGAGGATCGCTGACGTCGATCGCGCCGCGTTGTGCCCTCCGAAGCCGGTCAGGCGCATCCGGTACCCCACCCGTTGTCCGTCGCTCGCCGAACACCGGGCCCTCTCGCCGCGGACACATGTGTGGGGCCCGGCCGGGCCATCGCCGGTCCGAGCCCCACACGCGCCGGAACACGCCTGCCTGTTCTTCAGCTTGTATCCGTTGCAGACGAGCGGACCGTGGCGTACTCCGGCCTCACTCGCCCGGCCTCCTCTCCGGCGCCGGCCGCCCGACGTGACCGGACCGCGCCGCTCGGCGGGTACGCAGGGCCGCAACGGCTGCCCCCGCGATCACTACGGCTGTCACCGCACCGCCGGCCAGTGCGGTGGTGCGGCTGAGCCCCAGGACCGTGCCTCCCTCGGACGGGCTCTCACCCGTGTCCGGTTCCGGCAAGGTCAGCCCCTTGCAGGCGGACGGGGTGGTCACCGCCTCGGCGCCGTCGGAAACCTCGAACTGGAACGCACTGCGCTGTGTGTCCCCGTCGGCGGAAGTGACGGTGTAGCTGAGGGTGCTGACGCCGGCCCGCAGCGGAGCAACCGCGGCACAGACGACGGAGTCGTCGGCCACGACGGGCCGTCCGACCGGCACAGCGGTGCCGTCGGGTCCGGTCAGGCCGATCTTCGGTGTGGTGCCGGACTTCAGCCGTCCGAAGGTCAGAGACACGGCGTCGACGCCCGGAGCGACTTCGGCCCCGGGAGCCGGCGTCGCGGTTTTCAGGGTGCTGTGGGCGTACGCGGGCGCGCCACCCAGGAACAGAAGCACACACAGACAGCCCAGCAGACTTGACGCCGGCGCCCTCAGAAGTCGAAGTCCGCGCATGCGATCCGGTTGTCCTGTGCCGCCATCGGATGGACGACGATGGCGGCCGCGCCCTCGCCGGTCTTGCGGTCGTTGCTCACTGTCATCATGCCCATGCCCAAGTTGTCGGCGGTGAACATCAGGTGCACCTCGTTCGGAGGCGTGGTGGCACCGCCCTTGTCGAACTGAAAGTGCTCTCCGCCGTTCCGGGCCGAGCACGGCTGGGCGTGCAGGTGCGACATGTACTTCTCTCCGGGCCTGAGACCGGACAGCGACACCGTCACCGTCGTGCCCTTGGGTCCCTGTGCCAGCCAGGCGGTGCCCTTCACGTCGTCCATGCCCGGCGGACGCGTGTCCAGCAGCTTGAACGCGCCCTTCACCACCTCTGCGTCGGCAACCTTGTCGGCGGGCGTCGCGGAGGGGTCTCCCATGGCCATGCCGTCCATCTCGCCCATGCTCTTGGAGGGGGAAGCGGAGGCCGCCTGGTCGGCGGAGGCGTCGGACGCGTTCTCCGAGTCGCCGGCGCAGCCGGACAGCAGCACGGCCGTCGCCGCCACAGCGGCACAGGCGACGGCGTGACGGGCGCGTGAGCGGCCGGACTCGGCAGCGGCACCCTCCCGTTCGGGTACTGGCCCGGTCGCTGAGGCGGCACCACGAAGGAGCGAGGAGCCGGATGTGTGGTCGTACATGGGAATCTCCCGATCGATTGCGACAGGCTGAGCCCGGACGACGACATGCGGCGAACAGCAGGCACCGCGATGAGGGCGCCGGGCGCAGCCCGGAGGACGAGACGACAGGGCCGACACGCCTCAGGGCGCATCGACCGACCCGCCCGTCCCCCGCCGCAACCGGCGCCTGGAGCCGGACTGGTTTCCGGGTCCTAGGACGCGCAGCGGATCGAGAGACAGGCGGCCGACTGCTGCATCGCGGCCCTCGGTGGCCCTCGGCGTACGACGGCGTGTCTCAGTGAGGCAGCAGTAGGCGGCCGGTGCTCCACTCCGGCGGCGGTGGGCCGCCGCAACAGGCCCTCACGGCAGGTCCGCGCCCCGAAGAGCACGCGGCAGACTCTGCGCAGCGGTGCGAACAGAGCGGCAGCCAGGGCCCGGCCGGCGCGGTGGACCGCCGCCTCGCCCTGCCACAGCCACACGCCGCAGGCGACGGCGGCCACCAGGTGCGCGAGGAGCATCCCGACGGAGCCACCGTGCGTCACGGCTGCCAGCACCGTCATGTCGGAGGCTGTGTCCTTCGCCGCGCCAGGTATGCCGGAGTGGTGCATCTCCATGCCGTGGTGGGAGATCGCCGCCGTGTGATGCGTCCCGTGATCCAGACCCGAGGTGTCTGCCGCCGACGGCCGGCCGGCCGCTGCGCCGGTCGCGGAGACCAGCCTGGGTGACAAGGTGAACAACAGGTGCAACAGCCCCTGTGCGACGACAGTGACGCCGACGACCGTCGTGGCACCGCGTTCCCGGCCGGTCAGCCACCACGCGCCCCAGGCCGTGCCCGCGAATGAGACGACCACCGCCCACCAGGGCAGGTCGCCGGCGGACATCAGGGCATGTCCCAGCGTCGTCGCCGCGACGCACACGGCCGCGAACACCGCGGCCCGCACCACGCGCAGCGCATCAGCCGCAGCCTCGGTGTCGCCGGTCATGGGCCGACCCCGATGCGCTCCACCGTCACGGTGGTGCGTTCGGGGCATCGCATTGCTCCTTGAGTCGAGTCCGGCGGGCTCGTCTGTGCGTACGGACGGCAGGCCGGCAGCGTTCATGCGCGGGCGGACCAGTGGGCTCCTTCCTGCAGTTGATCCCGGCCCGGACCTCATGACGTGATCTTCACGCTCTTCTCCACGGTGACCTGGTCGGTGTCGGAGACGCGGACCGTGGCCCGCATCGTCCAGGTTCCTGCGAACGGGAGGTTGAGGGTGTCGCTGCCCCAGTAGCCGCGCTGGTCTGCAAGTTCGGCGTCCAGCGGGCCGACGTCCTGCTCGGACTGGGTGAGGGTGAGACGCAGTTCGGGTACGGCGATGAGGCTTCCGTCAGGGCCGTAGGTCGTGGCCTCCACCACGTTCCGGCCGACCCGGCCCGGTTCCAGGGTGATCTGCACCTTGCCGCGCCCGCCAGGAGCGCCCGTGTCGAACGGGATCACTGTCAGGGTCAGGCTCGGCCGCCCGAGTGCCGCGGCGGACGCTGCGGCGGCCCGCCCCGGCTGGCTGCCGGTCAGCACGGTGGTGAGCATGAGGACCACGACCCCGATCACCGCTTCGGCCAGGACGGACCGGCGCAGCCCGCGCCGGCACTCCTCGGAGCCGGGCTCATGCGGGTCCGACCCGGTGCCGGGCTGGTCGGCGGGGCCGCGGGTGGGCCCGTCCGTCGGACCGGGTGGAGGGCTCTGGCCGCCGCCGACCGTGACCGGCTCCCGTTCCGGCCGGGGCACATGTCGTAGTTGCTGCGTCCAGTGCCGGGAGTACGACGCCGCCATCAGCATGAGGACCACGGCCCCGGTCTTCAGGGCGAGTGTCCTGCCGTAGGGAGTGGTGAATGCCTCCCAGGAGCCGAGCCCGCGCCAGGACTGGTAGACGCCGGTGGCCGCCAGCACGGTCACCGAGGCGAGGGCAAGCCGGGAGAAGCGGGCCACCGCGGCGGGCGGGAGCCGGTCACCGGCCGGGGCCCGGTACAGCGCGATCAGCAGCGCGGTCAACCCGCCCAGCCACACGGCCATGGCGAGCAGGTGCAGCATTGAGGAGACCACGGCCACCGGCACCTGGATCCCGGCGGAGGCATGCTCGGCCGGCGCCCAGGTGCCCACCAGACCCACAGCGAGCAGGACGCCGGCCACAGCCGTACGCCGATCCGCGCCCCGCTCGAACGGAGCGCGCCTGAGGAGGAGGGCCAGGAGGAGAAGCAGGGCAAGGCGGGCCAGCAGCGCGATGCCCGGTCGGCTCTTCGTCGTGCTGAGCAGCAGCTGCGGGTCGAACACCCCGGCCACTCCGGCCCCGCTCGCGTACGGCCCTCGCACGATCAGCAGCACGACCGTCGACAGCGCCAGCGCCCACCACCCGGCCCGGAAGGGCCCGTGGACCAGCGGTGTGGCTCCGGGCCAGCACACCAGGGCGAACACGGCGAGGCCGATCAGCAGGGCCAGGCCGGCGTAGGCAAGGTAGCGGCCGATGCCGTACAGCAGATCGACGACCGGGTCCACGGCCGGCTCGGCGGCGGTCCCGGCCCCGAACTGCGACGGCGCGCCGATGGAGAAGGTGAACGCACCGGACACGGCGTGGCTGTCCTCCGACAGCACCCTCCAGGAGACGCTGTAGGTGCCCTTTTTCAGGCCGCCGGTGAGCGGCACTCGGGCGGTGTCCGCCTTGCCGTCCGCGTGTTCCGGGTCGCCCGCGGTCACCGGGCGGCTGTCGGGGTCCAGCACGCGAACGGAGTCCTCGGCCAGGACGACGGACTCGTTGAAGGAGACGGTGATCTGCTTCGGTGCCGTCTGCAGCACCGCGCCCTCACGGGGGTCGCTGCCGGTGAGCACCGCGTGCGCCGAAGCCGGTGCCGCGCCGCCGAGCAGCACACCGGCCAGTATCGCGGCCACCGCCAGCAGCGATCTGCCCACCTGCCGGCCCTGCCTCGTCCGCTGTCGCGCCACGTCACTCCTCCGGTTCCTCGTCATCGCTGCGGCACGGCTCCTGAATGACACGGGGCGGTCAGCCGGCATCGGAGGAGGTCCGGCGCCTGGCAAGCCACCATGCACCGCCGCCCAGCGCGAGCAGCGCGACGACCACGGAGCCGACGAGCGCGCCGGTCGCAGCGCCGTCGTCCTGTGCGGCGGCCGTCTCGGCGGCGGGGCGGGTGCCGGGCGAGGGCTCGAAGGTCTTGCGGGTGGACGGGCTCGGACGGGGAGGGACCGCGTCAGCCACCGCGGACTTCAACTCCAATACGGGGGCCGGCTGTTCGGGCTCCACAGCGCCGTTCGGCAGTTCGATCCAGCGGGCGATCTCACCATCGCTGTAGGTCTCGACGGTCTTGAACACGAGCTGCTCGGCGTCCGGCAGTTGCCGGATCCTGATCTTGTGTACGGCATCGACTCCGGTCTTGAGGACGGGGCCCGCGACCGTGTAGCCGTCGGCAGTGGTCTTCAGCTTCCAGCCTGTGGGCGCGTCGGTCAGCGTGATGTCGCCGGGCGCGACGCCGTCGGGCAGGACGACGCGAATCCGTGTGAAGCCGGCGCTGTCGGACTCCGCCTCGGAGACGAAAGTGAGCGTGACGTTCTCGGCCAGAGCACGCGCGGTGCCGGCCTCGACCTCCGCGTGGGCGGAGGCGGGACGGGCAAGGGTCAGGACGGCCGTCAGCGCGGCGGCGCCGGTCGTGAGGACACGGCCCGCCGCACGGGCAGGGTGGTTCGGGGACACAGGGATGCTCCATGCGGGGATGACCGGGCGGACCGAGAAGGCCACCCGTATGCGGAACCGGTCGGGAGACGGACGTGTCCCGGCGGCCCCCTGCGCACCAGCGCATGCCCGAGGAGCAGAGGTCGGCGGGCGGGCCTGGAAGGTGTGACGCATCCGGCGACCGACACGGCAGGCAGAGGCTTCGCTCGAGCGCCGCCCCGCAGTGCCCGCACCCAGAAGGTGACCGTGGCCGCGAGTCCGCGTACGGCACGGGCGATGCTCAAGGCGGCCATGACGGCGGCGTCGGCCCGGTGCAGCAGCAGGACCAACGCGGACGCGGCCAGCACATGGGTGGCCGTCGTCCCGGCCGAGAAGTGACGCCAGCCGTCTCCGTCCACCGCCGCCAGGGCCGCATGTCCCCGTGCCCCGAGCGCGGCGTGGTCGGCCGGGGTGGATGCCACCGCGCCCGGCTCGCCCCCGGTCGCCAACGCGACGTGCAATGCGCCTTGCACGGCGAAGGCGCATCCGAGGGTGGAGCCGAGGGAAAAGCGCCGGCGCGCGACGGGCCAGACCACGGCGAACTGTGCCACCGCCAGCAGTGTCACGAACCGCCAGGGCACCGCCCCCTCGGCGACGCTGTGGTGCCCCACAGCGGCCAGCACACTGCCGGCCAGAGCGAAGATCCCGGCCCTGACACAGGCCACGGCACAGCTCGCCCCCGGCCGCCGTTGACGGCCGCCGTAGGACACCCCGCGCTCGCCCTGAATGATCAACCCTCCTCCCGCCACGACAGCCCAGTCGGCTGCCGTCGAGCCTCAAGGAGGTACGGAGGTGCCGTGGACCGCGTTCAGCAGAACCGGGACTCAGCAGACCCGCGCAGCGACCCCCTTGACAGGTTTTGCATAATGCAAAAGTAAGGAAGGGGAACGAATGAGCACCACTCGGGCGGTCACGCACAGCGTCCAGGCCATGACAGCGGAGAGCGCCTTCGCGTCCGCGGGCAGAGCAGCGCGGCTGCGCACGGCGCCCTGGGGCCTGATGGCGCTGGCCGTTGCGGTCGGCGCCGGAGCCGGTGCGGGCTCCATCGTCTTCCGCTGGTGCATCACCGCCTTCACCCAGCTGCTCTCCGGCCACGCCGACTACGCGGCCTCGCCCGGCACGGCCAATCCGCACGTGCCGTGGCTCGGTCCGTACTTCGTGCTGCTCGCCCCGGTCGTCGGCGGTCTGCTGTACGGGCCGTTGGTGCACCGGTTCGCCAAGGAGGCGCGCGGGCACGGGGTGCCGGAAGTGATGCTGGCGGTGGCGCAGCGCGGCGGCCGGATCAGCCCGAAGGTCGCCGTGGTCAAGACGCTCGCCTCCGCCCTGACCATCGGCTCGGGCGGCTCGGTGGGCCGCGAGGGGCCGATCGTGCAGATCGGCTCAGCCCTCGGCTCCACCCTCGGGCGCGTGGCGAAGGTGACCGAGCACCGGATGAAGCTGCTGGTCGCGTGCGGCGCGGCGGGCGGCATCGCCGCGACCTTCAACGCACCGCTGGCCGGGGTGTTCTTCGCCATGGAGCTGGTCCTGGGCGCTTTCTCCGCGGAGGCGTTCGGGGCGACCGTCCTCGCCAGCGTCACCGCGAGCGTGATCGGCCGGGCCGCCTTCGGCGACGTCGCCTTCCTCTCCCTGCCCGCCTTCCACGTCGGCCATCTCGCGCAGTACGGACTGTTCGCCCTGCTGGGCCTCCTCGCCGCAGCGGTCGGCGTGGGCTTCGCGCGGGTGCTCTATCTGATCGAGGACGCCTGCGACTGGCTCTGGCGCGGCCCGGAATGGCTGCGCCCCGCGGTCGGCGGTCTGGCGCTCGGCCTGGTCCTGCTGGTCCTGCCGGAGATGTACGGGGTCGGCTACCCGGTGCTGGAGAAGGCCACCGAGGGCGGGTACGCGGTCGGGTTCCTGGTGCTGCTGCTCGTGGGGAAGATGCTGGCGACCAGCCTGACCATCGGGATCGGCGGCTCGGGCGGGGTGTTCGCGCCCAGCTTGTTCGTCGGGGCGATGCTCGGTGCCGCGTACGGCGCGGGAGTCCACCACCTGCTGCCCGGCACGGCCGGCTCGGTGGGGGCGTACGCGCTGGTGGGCATGGGAGCTGTGTTCGCGGGCGCGGCGCGGGCCCCCATCACGGCCGTGGTGATCCTGTTCGAGTTGACCGGCGAGTACTCGATCATCCTGCCGCTGATGCTGGCGATCGTGCTGGCCGCCGCCGTGAGCCGACTGCTGACCCGCGACACCGTCTACACACTCAAACTACGACGCCGCGGCATCGACCTCGAAGGCCCGGCGCCCGGGGCACGCATCGGCACCCAGCCGGTGAGCTCCGTCATGGATCCCCTGCCCTCGCCGCTCGCGGCGTCGACCGAGCTCGCCGACGCCGCGGACATGTTGAGCCTCTCCGGGTTCGGGGCGCTACCTGTGGTCGACACCACCGGGCACTATGCGGGTGTCGTCACCGCTCAGGCCATTGCCGAGGCGCTGGCGGAGCAGCCGGACGCCGCCCCGGCCGTGGTGGGACAACTCGCCGAGAGGCCCGCCCCCGTGACCGCCGACCAGCCCCTCGTCCAGGCGCTGCACACCTTGCTCGCGACAGCGGGGACCGGGGTTCCGGTGCTCGACCCCGTGCACGGAAAGCCGGTCGGCTGGCTGAGCCCGCAATGCGCGCTGCGGGTGATTCACGCGGCCACGTGACGGCTCCGCCCCCCTTCGACGACAAGTCGACTCCGTCTTGTGACTCAAAACACAGAGCAGGATGCAAAATTTAGCCTGTGCAATGAAGCCCGGAGTGGAATCGTCCGTACCTCCTGGCATCCGGACCGCTCAGCTCAGGAGCTTGCATGCCTCTCTCCCGCAACACGATCGGTGCCGTCTTCGTGGGCGGTGCGCTGATACTCACCCTCTCCGCGCTCGCCTACCCGGCCATGCTCGGCGTCGAGACCACGTCGGCGAACACGTCCCGCGTCATCGCCAACACGCCGTACGGGCCCCTCACCGAGGCCGACCGCGACTTCGTCGTCAAGGTCCGCGCGGCCGGCCTGTGGGAGTACCCCTTGGGCGAGATGTCCATGAACCGCGGGACGAGCAAGGAGATGAAGGAGGCCGGCGAGCACCTCGTGGTCGGACACGCCGGTCTCGACGCGATGTGCCGCAAGATCGCTCCGGAGCTGAACATCACGCTGCCCAACCAGGCCAGCCCACAGCAACAGCAGTTCGTGGCCACAGTGGACTCGAAGTCCGGCAAGGAGTTCGACTCCACCGCCGTCGCCATCATGCGCGTGACGCACGGCCAGATCTTCCCGGTCATCGCCAAGATTCGGGCGACCACCCAGAACACGCTCGTGCGCCAGCTGGCCGACCTGGCCAATGACACCGTCCTTGACCACATCACGGTTCTGGAGAAGACCAAACTGGTCAACTTCGATCAGGTCAACTTCCAGCAGACCACGCCACCGAAGCTGCCGAAGGAGCAGCTCACTCCGCCGGCGCCTCAGCCCGGGTCACCGGTCGTGGTTCTCACGCCGCGCCCGGATCTGGAGGTGAACACCGCTTCGCCGACCCCTTCCCCTTCGGCCGGCTGAGCGCCAGAGGGTGGCCACGTCCTTGTCGTGCGTTGAACGTGCCGTGGTGTGGGTCAGTCGGTAGGAACGGACGACTGCCAGCAGACATGCGGCGATCAGGGCGGCGGTCCAGCCCGCCGCGGCGCGCAGCGGGTCCGCCACCGTCATCCCTGTCTCCACGCCGCGCGGCGACACGTGCCCCTCCGGGTCGTAGACGACGGCGAGAGCATCGCCCGGCCGCGTTGCCTGTCCGCAGCCGCGCCAGATGCGGACCCTGAGCGGGACACCGCCCTGGTCGGCCACCGAGCACAGGTATCGGCCATGGCCGGCCGCGGCGCCCTCGACGGATGTCACCACCACGGATTCCACGCTGCCCCGCTCCGCGAGCACCACACCCGCGGCTGCCTGCGGGACCTGGAGCGCGAGGCACACCGCCAGTACGGCGACGAGGCCGACCAGTGCCCGGCCCGCTCCCACCACGCCCAGATAGAGGACGAGTGCCGCGGCGCAGACCAGCCCCGCTTCACCGGCCGCGAGCGCGGGAACGCCGTACCAGGCCCCGGCGACCGCGCTGCCGACGATGGCCACCGCCCCGAGTCCTCCGGCCAGAAGCCCTTCCCCGACCAGCCACCAGGGCGGGAGGCCGACGAACTCCGCGGGCCCCCACACCGAGCTGCGCAGGTGGGTCATCAGGTGCGGCTCCCCCGCAGGTAGGGGCCGGCGCGCTCGGCGCATGCGCTTGTCCACCTCCAGTCCCTGTCCCGTGTCCGTCGACCGCATCCTGGCGTCACGGGCGGGCGATCAGCATTGCCCCCGACCGGACGCATGAAGGCGGCCCGCATTGCCGGGATCCGGCAGCCGGGCCGCGCCTTCACGATTCCCTTGCATTATGCAAAACGTGTCGTGGCTGGAAAAGTGCCGCCCGGATCCACCATCCGCCCTGAGGGTGCCGACCGGACCGCGGGTCAGGCGTCCCGCGCCGCCGCGACGTCCATCGCCCAGCCCAGCGGATGCGGTTCGGTGTCGTCCCATGCCGGGGCGAGCGGCTCTCCCCCGGCCTCGTTGAACGCAGCCAGGGCCCCGATGAGCGCCGCCCGCTGCTTGGGGGCGAGCCGTTCGACGATCACGGCGATCTCGGCACGGCGCCGGGAGGTGACGTTCTCGACCGTACGGCGCCCCTCCTCGGTCAGCGTCAGCAGGGTTTCGCGGCGGTTGTCGGGGTTGGTCTGCCGGTCCGCGAGCCCGGCGGCGATCAGCCGGTCGACCATGCGCATCGCGGTGGAGGGCGCGACGCCCAGCAGGTCGGCGAGCGCGACCAGCTTGGTGGCGCCCCGGGTGTGCAGGACCACCAGCATCCGGAACTGCGGGAGCGTGACTCTCTCCTCGACCTCGGCGAGGGAGCGGGCGGAGACCGCCACCAGCAACCGGGACGCGGTCAGCACTGCCCGGGTCACCGCATCGACATCGTCCATGGCCCCTTCGGGGGTCGCGCGCTCCGCCATGCGTCCTTTCTACCGCGCCGAAGGCGCTGCTCACTCACGCCATGGGAACAGATTTTCCTTCCCCATGACCGTGGTAGCGCAACAGCAGCATCGCGGCGTCGTCGCGCGGCGGGCCTGCGGCATGCTGGGCAAGGTCCGCACGCAACGCCTCCAGGGCGCGGTGCGAGTCGAACTCCTTCAGCAACTGCGCCCGATCGCCGAGCGGGTAGAAACGCCCCTGATCGTCGCGGGCCTCGGTGACACCGTCGGTGTACAGCAGCAGCTGCTCGCCGGGAGCGAAGTTCACCCGGTAGGGCATCGGGCCCTCGCCGCCGTGGGCTCCCAGCCCCAGTGGGAGGGCGAAGGCGGGCGGGTGCGGGAAGTCGACGCTGCCGTCACGCCGTACCAGCATCGGCGCCGGATGGCCGTAGTTCAGCAGGACCGCCTCGTGATCCGAGCCGATCTCGGCCAGTATCGCGGTGACGAACCTCTCACCCTCCAGCTCACGGGCCACACTGCGCTCCAGGCGCTCACCGAGACCCACCAGGTCGGGCTCGTCGTGCGCCGCCTCCCGAAACGCGCCGAGGACGACCGCTGCCGTTTCCACCGCCGCCAGGCCCTTGCCCTGCACGTCCCCCACGATCACCCGGATACCGTGCGGCGAGGCCACCACTTCGTACAGGTCGCCTCCGATCCGCGCCTCGGCGACGGCAGAGGTGTACGACACCGCCGCCTGCAGCGGGCCCGCGGTCAGCGGCACCGGCCGTAGCAGCACCCGCTGAGCGACCTCGGCGATCGACCGCACACTGGCCAGCTCCACTTCCCTGCGCGAGCGCATCACGGCGGCCGTGATGCCGACGCCGGTGACGCCGGCCACCGCGGCCAGCGCGGTGTATCCCCGACGCTCCTCGAACAGACCGTCGTACAGCCCCAGCCCCACACAGAGCACGAGCGCCACCAGCCCGAAGACGGCCGTACGACGCCACCCGCCGACCAGACCGGAGAAGGCGGGTCCGAGCGACACAAGGGGCAGGAAGCCTACGCCCGGCCCCGCGACCACGTCCGCGACCGCCACCACCGCCATCACTACAACGGGCATGGAGGACAGCACCGTCGATGTCGGTGGCGGCTTCGTATCGGTCATGGCGTACTCCAGGATGTCGAGGCGCTCAAGAGCCGCCCCTCACTTCCGTGGGCACGCCTCCCCCTCACCTTTAGACTATGCAAAGGTGGGTCGCGTGACACGGCTCTCAACCGTGGTCCTTTACTCAATCGAGTCCGAGAGCCGACATTTCCGACCACCCCCCGGAAGGCAACGATGGCCCCCAGAGACACCGCCTCCCCCCGCCCTCGACTCCCCGCCGGATGGCGGCGCCTGGGGTTTCGGTTGCCGATCCTTCTCTTTCGCGTGGGGCTCGGGCCGCTTCTCGGAAGACGGCTGCTCCTGCTGCACCACACCGGCCGCCTGACCGACCTCGACCGGCGGGTCGTCCTGGAGGTCGTGTCCCACGATGCGGTGACCGAGAGCTGGATCGTCGCCTCCGGCTTCGGGGCGCGGGCGGACTGGTACCAGAACCTGCGGCACCAGCCGAAGACCCTCATGCAGATCGGCAATCGACTGCACGCCGTGACCGCCCACTTCCTCCCACCCGACGAAGGTGCCGACATCATGGCGGACTACGCCCGGCGGCACCCTCGAACGGCCGGCCACCTCTGCGCCTTCATGGGCCTTCCCTCCGACGGCAGCGAGGCGTCGTTCCGCGAGGCGGGGCGCTCCGTCCCGTTCGTGCGACTCGACACCGCCCACGGGTTCGATGGGCGCGGACCCGGTCGTGCGTGACGCCCTGGATCGTCATCCGCGGCGCCGGGCCGCGGCGGCCACAGGCGGTGACGCGCCTTCGCGAGAGAGATGCGAGCCGTCTTCGGAAGGGATCACGGCTTGCGCGAAAAGGTCCGAACCACTGGCGATCCGTTTTTGCACTGTGCAATGATTCATTCGGGGGGTCGAGCCGACGGTCGCTTGCCGTCCGGCGCCCAGGAGTGACACCGGCAACGTTACGCGGCACGGGGCGGCATACCGGCCGTCGGCGGCCCCTCCTCCAGTGCCCCGTGGCTGACTGCTCCGGGTTGGACCGGCCTGCCTTCCACGGATCAGGACGGCCTACCCTTTGGCAACCGTACCGCGCAGGAACACTTCGCCCCGGCACTCGGCATGTGGGCAAGAGGGGAAAAGGCAACCGTGACCATGCACGGAGAGGGCGGCAACCCAACGCCCGAAGAGCCCGACGGCACGTCGCACGTCCCCGACGAGGTCTGGCTCAAGTTCCTCTCGGACACCGAGTGCGCCATACGCGCGTCCGCCCCCAAGGAAGCCTCCGCACGGGAGCGGGCGCCAGGGTGGCCCGCCGCCGCGGCTCCCGACACCTCGAATCGGTGGAGTCGGCACCGCGATCCGGCGATCGGACGGGCGGACTCCGTTGGTGACCTGTGGCAGCCGGTGGAAGCGTCCCGACCGGCTTGGCGGGACCTCGACAGCCGAGGCAGACTCCGACGCGTCGGCAGCCTGATCGTCACGGCCGCCGCCATAACACTGGCCCTGATCGCCTGGTCCCAGATGGCCACCAGTGCGGGAACACCGCACCACGGGCCGGGCGACATCACCTTGCAGCAGTCCGAAGAGGCTCCCGGCGAAGTACCTGCGGCGCCTTCCTTCCCGACCGGGCGGGTCTCTCCGGAGCCCTCGTCGTAGGCCCCACCGATTCGGGTCATCGCCGATCCCCCGGGACGAGGCCTCACCTGAGCGCTCCCGAACCTCACAACAGGGCTTCGCCGAGCGGCATACGGCTGACGTAGTCGACGAGGACGGCGCCGAGGGCTCCTTCGACGCGCACCGCCCTAGTGAGCGCGACGTTGATTCAGGTGATGCCCACCGAGGTGCGGCGGCGGCCGGTCGTCCGCAGCGGGCAGGCCACCGGATCGCCGCCAAGGGCGGTGCCGCGCCACATGTCGTGACAACACACAGCGGCTTCACTTGGGTGGCAAGCCCGCCGCGAAGGCACGTCCCTCGTCGACCCAGGCGGCGAGCGCCGCGTCCTCCGCGACCGCGGTGCCGTCCACCACGACCCAGCCGCGCATCGGGCGACCGGTCATGTCGAAGATCCGCGCCCCCGGCCGGGCCAGGGCCGCGTCCGTCGCATCCGGGCCGACCCTGACCATGAGGTCGTCGCCGGTGACCCCCACGGCCATGTTGCCGCGGTGGAAGAAGGCCAGCCCGCCGAACATGCGCTTCTCGCTCATCTCCGCGTCCTGGCCCAGCCGTTCCCGGATCCGTTCGGCCAGCCCTTCGTCGTACCCCATCGCCGTCTCACCCCGGTCCCGTCGGCATCGGGCCAGCCGCCGAGACCAGGTCCGGCGGCGCGGGAGGGTCGAACGCGGCGACCCGCGGCACATTGTCGATGCGGCGCCCCAGGAGGTACGCCGTGCGGGTGACCTCCGCCGCCACGTCAGAGCCGCCGCCTTCGGCCTCGCGGGTCAGCTCGGCCGTCACCTCGATCGTCATGCCTTCACCTTCCTCGCTCCCGCGCGATGTCACCACCCGGTGAACGGGAGACGGTTGAGGACGAGGGCTGATACGCCAGGACGGTGAGCCGGGCCAGGCGTCGCGGAGCATACGGCCGTCCGGGCCGGATTCCGGCGTTTCGGCGCGGGTCGTGTACCGGTGTGCAGGGTGTGCCGGACCTACGGTCGAGCCATGACATGGTCTCCCTCCACGCCGGGCTTCTGGCGCAGTTCCCCGCGCGTTCCGTGCCCGATCTCGGTGCCCGGCTCTGTCCTGCCCGGTGGCACGGCGCTGTGCGTCACGGGGCTGGTGTCCCACACCGCCCCCAACCCGAACCTGGCATCCGTGTACGACCGGCTTCCGGAGAAGGGGATCCTCGGCATCACACTGTTCCTCGACCTGGGCCGACTTGGCAGCAGGCCCGGTCCGATCCGGTCTTCCCGCGCCCGGATCAGCCGACCGTCCTTCCGCGCGCTGTTCAAGACGGTCCCGTGCGCCGGGTTCGACGCGCCGGAGACGGGTGTGCCCGCGGCACCTGGCATGCTGAACGCCAGGTGCTCGGCCCGCAGCACGTTCGGAGACCTCTGATGCGCCGGCCCCGGATTCCTGTCGGCAGCCCGTTCCAAATTCTGCTGCTCGCCGCCTCGTTCGCCCTGGCCGGCTATGCGGGCGTTCGCCTCCTCTCCGACGACTGGCTCATGGTGGGGGCTTGGTTCGTCGGGGCGGCGCTCGTGCACGATCTCGTCCTGCTGCCGTTGTACGCGATGGCGGACCGGGCCGTCGTACAAGGGCTGGGTGCGGTCGGCCACCGGGAGTGGGTGATGTACGTCCGTGTCCCGGCGGCATTTTCCGGACTGCTCCTGCTCGTGTGGTTTCCGCTGATCAGCGGGAGGGTGGAGCAGTCCTACCGGATCGGAACCGGACTGTCCCCGGACGGCTTCCTCACCCGATGGCTGCTGATCACCGCCGTGCTCTTCGCCGGCTCGGCGCTGCTGCTCGCTCTGCGGCTGCGCAGGGCGGCGAAGCAGCGGCCTCCGGAGATCCACTGACCCACGTAAGTCCACCGCTTGGGGCGTGCGAGCCGCAGCAGGGCCGGGGTGCCGAGCCTCGCCCAGGGGAAGGCGCCGTCGGACCCGGGGCTGTCGAAGACGTCGACGACCTGTACCTCGACGCGCTCGTCGATGTCCACCGCAGCAGTCTCGGCGATCAGGAGGCCGCCAGGGCAGAGGAGCGCGGCGACCCGGTCCAGCAGGACGCGCGGGTCGCCGCCGATGCCGATGCTGCCGTCCATGAGCAGGACGGTGCCCCAGAGTCCCTCGCCGGGCAGCGGATCGAAGACGGAGCGCCGCAGTGCCTCGCCGCCCAGCCGTACGGCGCTGTGGACGGCGGTCTCGCTGACGTCGATGCCGAGGCCGGTCCGGCCACGCGCGGCGAGTGCTGCGACCAGCCGCCCGGGGCCGCAGCCGACGTCCAGCACCGCACCCTCACACCGGTCCAACACGTCCAGATCGACCGGGTCGGCGTGCGCGCACCAGCGTTCGACGTCGAGGGGCAGCAGCCAGCCGTCGGTGCGTCGCAGGAACAGCGGGCCACGGCCGGCGCGCAGAGCCGTCGCGTAGGGGTCGGCGCCCGCCCAGGCCGCGGGCGACGTGGTCATCGTCACGTCGCCGCTCGGTACCGGGACGGCTGGGCCGGGAACTTCCCGTACTCCGGGTCGGTGGTCACGGCTCTCACCCTACGAAAGAGAGCGGCGCATATCTGTCCGTGCTCCTTGCGAGTCGCGGATGCCGGGGCGCAGGGAACCGGTGGACCCGACCTGCAACGGAAAAGCGTGCAGAGCCCGAAAGACCTCACGGGCTCTGCACGCCGTCAGTTACCGGACTAGTACTTCGGGTTGTACACCCGCCCCTGCTCCTGGCAGACCTCGTCGTCCCCGTCGGAGTGGTCACGGGCTCGGCGCAGACCGCCTTCTGGAGACAGATGCGATGCGCAGTCCGAAGCGGGCCCAGAGCAACCGTTGAACCAGCAGTGTGAGGATGCCGGCGATGGCCATGCCCGCGAGGTTCACGCCGAGCTGCTTGAGTGACGCCCCCACCTCTCCCCAATGTGCCAAGGGGATGGCAACGGCGATGTTGCCCGCAGCCGGTACCGTCGTGACGGAGATGAAGACGCCGACCAGTGCGGAGGACTTCCCCGCGGTCAGCGACAGGATCCCGGCGATGCCGGCCAGGAGCGCCACGATGAAGGACCAGCGGTCGGGATGCGCGATGAACTGCGTCATCGGCCTGTTGTCCAGCATCTCCGGCGTGATCCAACCGAGGAGGCGGCTCACGCCGGCGCACGCTGTGGTGACGGCGATCGCGACGGCGAAGCCGACCACCAGCGCACGTACGGCAGCGCCCATCAGTGCGGGCCGGCGCCGCAACATGCCGAAGCACAGGGCGGCCACCGGGCCGAACTCGGGACCGAGCACCATGGCGCCGACGATCAGAATCGGCTGGTCCAAGAGCACTCCGATGCCCGCGATTTGCGTGGCCAGAGCCAGAAACGCCAGATAGGACCAGCTCAACCGGGTATCGGCGGTGACGCGGGCAGCCAACTCGTCCCAGACCACGGCGTCCTGCGGGTCGCCCGGCGCGGCCTCCTCGGCTTGCTCAGCCGCTGCCGAGATGGAGAGGTCGATCTGTTCGACGGTGATCGAGCCGCTGTCCCTGAGCCCCAGTTCTCGTAGCTCGTCGAATACTGCGTTGGCAGCTTCCCTGGCGAGACTGAACTCGACCACGTCGCCCTCGGGCGAGGTGGCGGCGCCGAGGAACTTCACGACATTGACGGCTCCCGGACAGCCCAGAGCGATCCGGAGCACCTCTGCCGTCAGGTGGGCGGGGCTGATGACTCGTACATGCAACACGCCCCGCATTGTGCCCGGTGCTGCCGAGTCTCCCGCACCTTCTGTTGCCTGCCTCAGACCTGCATTGCCGGTGTCAGAGTTCCTTCGCCGGCCAGTCCAGCAGCCGTGCACCGATCACCGCGGTCTGCAGCATGTATCGGTGGGCCGGATCGGCGGGATCCGCGCCGGTGAGTTTGTGGATGCGCTCCAGCCGGTAGGTCAGGGCCCGCACGCTGAGCGACAGACGCCGGGCGGCCTCGGCGGCCACGCAGCCCGAATCGAAGTAGCTGATGAGGGTGCCGAGGAGAGGCTCGGCGCCACCGCGAGCCGTGGTGAGCGGGCCGAGGGTGCTCACCACGAGGTCGGCCATGGCTTGCCGGTCACGGGTCAGAACGGGGTACACGAGCAGGTCGGCGGCGCGCAGGACCGGGTCCTCCAGCTCCAGACGTTCGGCCAGTTCCAGGGCGTTGAGCGCCTCTTCGTACGAGTGGACGACTCCGCCGGGGCCGGGTTGTGCACGGCCGATGGCGACCTGGCCGCCGTCCGTGGCCGCGTGCGCCTGCTTGGCGAAGTACGCGAGGACCTCGTCCTGGTGGCCGGGGGCGATGCACAGGATGCGGCCGTCCTTGGTGGTGAGGAGGACGCTGCGGTCGCCGAAGCGGGAGATGAGCGCGCGTTCCACCCGCTGGGGAACCTTGTCGCCTTCGTCGTAGGCGGTGGGGCCCTGGGCCACGGCTACGGCGTGGGCGTGCGAGAGACGCAGACCGAACCGTTCGGCGCGCTCGGCGAGGCGCCCCAGGTCGGCGCGTCCGTAGAGGAGGTCGTCGATGAACTCCCGGCGGGCGGCCTCCTCCTGACGCACGGCGTGGCGTTGGGCCCGTTCGTAGCCCTCGGAGAAGGCGTCTATGACCTGGTGCAGGGCGGCCAGGGCGCTGTCGGCCGTGCCGGGAGCGGTCGGCCACGCCGCGCGGGCGGCACTGAGATGGGCGCTCACGAGGGCCCGCAGCCCGTGGCCCGCGTCCGCCGCCTGCTCACCGAGCTCCCTGCGCGAGGTGAGCTCTTCCCGGGTGAGGCGCCGCCCGGTGGCCGAGACCTCGGCCAGAATCCGGGCACAGCCCTCCACATAGTGCTCGGAAATCTCCCGCTCCGTCACAGCGCCCCCAGGGTTCTTAACGCGCCGATGACGGTTCCTTAGCGGTTCACCGGCATGCAGACCCTAATGAACGTTGCCGGAAACCGGCAATGCGTGGGCGTGCCCCCGCCGTGCACCATGAACCGCGGGGAGCACTGCGGAGGGCTCCGGTGCCGGACACCGGCAGGTGTCCGGCACCGGAGCTCGCGTGCGGCCACCGAACACGGCTGACGAGCACTGCGGGCGGAAAGGGGGACCAGCCCATGCGGACGTTCCTGGCGGTCGCCACCGGCCTGCCCACGATCTTGCTGACAGCTGCCCTTGTGGTGATGCTGTGCTTCTGGTTCCTCGTCGCCGCGGGCTTCACCACCGCCTACAGCTTCGACGCGGACCTCGACCTTCGCGCGTGGGGCATGGACGGCGTACCGGTGGCGATCGCCATCTCCTCGCTGACCGTTCTCGCATGGGGCATGAGCGTCGGCGGGACCCTCGTCCTGGTCGTGTTCACGTCGCCGGGTCCCGTCACCGGACTGCTGCGCATGGTCGTGCCGGTCCTTGCTCTGCTCGCCGCTTGGCAGCTGACTCGCCTGTTCGTACGGCCCCTGCACCGTCTCTTCCCCGATGAACCCGGTCCGGTGTCCGGCCTCGGCCCGGCACCGGACCGGGACCGCTTGGACCACGCGGCCTGACGCGCGGCGCCACCGGGCTGCGGCTCCGCCCTCTTGCCTGAGCGTCACCTTCCTTATGCGTCACCTTCCTTATGCCTCAAGGACGTATGCCATGAATGCCATCACCCTGGGCGCCGGCGTGCTCATCGCCGTCACCACACTCACCCTCCTCGTCGTCTCTCAGCTGTTCCGCAAGGTGGAGCAGGGCAAGGCGCTGATCGTCTCCAAGCTGCGCAAGGTCGATGTGACCTTCACCGGGCAGGTCGTTCTGCCGGTGCTCCACAAGGCCGAGGTGATGGACATCTCGGTGAAGGCCATCGAGATCACGCGGACCGGCAAGGACGGGCTGATCTGCCGGGACAACATACGCGCCGACATCCGGATCACGTTCTTCGTCAAGGTCAACAAGACGGTCGAGGACGTCATCAAGGTCGCCCAGGCGGTCGGCACCGCTCGGGCGAGCGACCGGGACACGTTGCAGGAGCTGTTCCACGCGAAGTTCTCCGAGGCGCTGAAGACCGTCGGCAAGCAGCTGGACTTCACCGACCTGTACACCAAGCGCGACGAGCTGCGGTACCGGATCATCGAGGTCATCGGCGTCGACCTGAACGGCTACCACCTGGAGGACGCGGCGATCGACTACCTGGAGCAGACGCCGCTGACCCAGCTCGACCCGGCCAACGTCCTCGACGCCCAGGGCATCCGCAAGATCACGGAGCTGACGGCCATCGAGCACGTGCGCACCAACGAGGCCCAGCGCACCGAGGAGAAGGAGATCACGCGGCAGAACGTCGACGCCCGCGAGGCCGTCCTGGAGCTGGAGCGCCGGCAGGTCGACGCGGAGACCAAGCAGAAGCGGGAGATCGCGACCGTTCGGGCCCGGGAGGAGGCCGAGACGGCGCGGGTGGTGGAGGAGGAGCGGCTGCGGGCGCAGGCCGCTTTCCTGGCCACCGAGGAGAAGCTCGGCGTGCAGCGTGAGAACCAGGCCCGCGAGGTGGCCGTCGCCGCGAAGAACCGCGAGCGGGTCATCGCCGTCGAGAACGAGCGCATCGAGAAGGACCGGCTCCTCGAAGTCATCGCCCGGGAGCGCGAGACGCAGCTGACCCGGATCGCCGCCGAGAAGGAGGTCGAGGCGGAGAAGCGGGAGATCGCCGAGGTCATCCGCGAGCGGGTCGCGGTGGACCGTACGGTCGCCGAGCAGGAGGAGTCCATCAAGAGGCTGCGGGCCGTGGAGGAGGCGGAGCGGCAGCGGCAGGCCGTGATCATCGCCGCCGAGGCGGAGGCGCAGGAGAAGCTCGTCAAGGACATCAAGGCCGCCGAGGCGGCCGAGCAGTCGGCCACGCACCGCGCCGCCGAGGAACTGACACTGGCCGAGGCCCGGTTGAAGACGGCCGACCTCGACGCCCGCGCCAAGCTCCGCCTCGCCGAGGGCGTCCAGGCCGAGGCGGCTGCCGAGGGGCTCGCGGCGGTCCAGGTCCGTGACAAGGAGGCCGACGTCATCGAGAAGGCCGGCCGCGCGGAGGCCGAGGCGGCGCAGGCCCGGATGAGGGCCGAGGCGGAGGGCACCAAGGCGCAGGCGCTCGCCGAGGCCGAGGGCATCGGCGAGAAGCTGAAGGCCGAGGCGGCCGGGCTGACCGAGAAGGCGGCGGCGATGGCTGCCCTCGACGACGCGTCCCGCGGTCACGAGGAGTACCGCCTGCGTCTGGAAGCCGAGAAGGACATCAGGCTCGCGGGCCTGGACGTACAGCGCCAGGTCGCCGAGGCGCAGGCCACGGTGCTCGCCACCGGGCTGGAGAGCGCCGACATCAACATCGTCGGCGGCGAGTCGGTGTTCTTCGACCGGCTGATGTCCTCGATCGCGCTCGGCAAGGGCGTCGACGGCTTCGTCCAGCACTCCGAGACCGCGCGGGCGCTGGCCGGGCCCTGGCTGGACGGCACTTCCAGCTTCACCGACGACCTGAGCGGCATCCTCGGCTCGGTCTCCACCTCCGACGTGCAGAACCTGACCGTATCGGCGCTGCTGTTGAAGCTGATGCGGACCGGCGGAGCCGACTCCGGGCAGCTCCAGCAACTCCTCGACAAGGCCGGCGAGCTGGGACTGGCGGACAAGCCGCTCACCGCCCTCAACGGCAAGGCCGTCCACGCCTGACCCGCCCTCGGTCCGGAGCCGTCGCGCAGGGGGCGGCTCCGGACCGTTTGCTCTTTTCGACTTCCTGAGAGGGAACCATGACGACCGGCCCGGACACCGCCACGTACGAGCCCTTGGACGCAGGTGCCTACGAGGTGCTGCGCGACCGTCTCACCACGCAGGCCGCGGAGCTCGCCCGCCGCACCGAGGCGCTCAACGCCCGCCGCGGCGAGGAGTTCGGCTCGATGCGGCTGGAGCTGACCGGCACCGAGCGGTTGCGCACCGAGCACGCCGTGGTGCCCCGGGACATCGTCGCCATCGGGGAGACGCTGCTCTTCGGTTTCAACGCGGTCCCGAGCCGCGAGGCGGACACCGGCGTCGGCGATGTGCTGACCCTGCACGACCGCACCCTTGGGCGGCTGCCCGACGAAGCCGTGCCCGGCCTGCTCGACGACCCCGCCTTCGTGCGGGAGTTCGCGGCCCTGCACCGCTACTACCGCCAGGCCCGGCTCCTCCGTCTCCGCCTCGTCGAGGACAAACTGCTCGCCGTCTTCCGGACCGGAGAGAAGACGGACGACATCCGCGTCCTGCGCTGGACCCTGTCCGCCGACGGCCAGGTCACCTTCCTGGACGCACGCGGCGACCGCGACCACGTCCTCCCGCCCTCCCACGACGTCGGCTGGACAGCGACCACCCGTGAGGACCACGTCCTCGGACGCCATCCCCATGTCTCCATCGGTGGCGAGGTGTTCGTCTCCACCGTCGGCGGCACCCTCACCGTCAAGACCGCCGACGACACCGAGACCGGGGAGGGCATCCACACAGAGCCGGTGGCCGAGCCGCTGCAGTCCCTCGCGGACGCGGACGTCGCCCACGCGCGCGTGGGCGCCCTGATCCTGCTGCGCGTCCGTCCCTACAAGGAGGACACCGACCGCCACCTGGTGTTCAACACCCTGACCAGGACAGTCGTACGCCTGGACGACATCGGCAGGGCCTGCCGCCGCCTGCCGGACGACCAGGGCGTCGTCTTCCCCGGCGGCTACTGCCTGGCCGCCGGCACCCACAAGACGTTCGACCTCGACACGGCGGACCTGGAGTTCGAGCGGGAGATCCGCTCCCCGAACGGCGAGGACGTGCTGTACGCCTTCCACGCGCGCGCCGAGGGCCGCAGCCTGCTCCTGCCCTACAACACGATCCGCAAGGAGATGGCCGCGCCGCTGCCCTGCCACGGCTGGGCGCTCCTGGACGACGGCGCGCTCGTGGTCCTGCGCGCCGACGGTGAGGAGCCACAGCGCATTCATCCCGCACAGCTGTGGAACTCCCCGTACGCCTCCGACACCCACGCCGCCGCCCAGCCGGTCGGCACCGGCCCGCTGGCCCGCGTCGGCAACGCCGACCTCGTACGGGGCATCTCCGACTGCCTGTCCATCGCCGGTGCCGTCGCCGAGACGGCCCCCACCAGCGAGGTGTACGAGGCGCTGGTCGCCGCGTGCGTCCGGGTGGCGGACACCCACCACTGGCTGGCCGACCCCCGACTCGGCGACCTGCACACCCCGCTGGCACAGGTGCGTGCCACGGCGGAACAGGTCCTGGCAGAGTTCGAGACCGTTCAGACCCTGACCCGGCAGGCCGCCGACTCGCTCGACGAGGCGGCGGACCGGATCGCCGCGGTCGTACGACGGCTGCGTGGTGAGGCACCACGCGCGGCCACCGCCTGGGTCACCGGGCTGACCGAGCTCCGCCGGGCGCAGGGCCACCTGCTGACGCTCAGGGAGATGCGGTACGCGGACACCGCCCGCATCGACGCACTCGCGTCCGCCACCGAGGCGGACCTGGCCGCGTTCGGGCAGCGGGCCGTCGCCCACCTGGCGCGCGAGGACGCGTTCGCCGGCCACCACTCGGACGTCGAACGGCTGGTCGCGGACACCGAGGCCGTCACCACCGCCGCCGAGGCCGGGCCTCTCGTGTCCCGCCTCGACGAACTGACCGAAGGAATGGGTGTGGTGACCGAGGTGGTCGCCGGGCTCGACATCGGTGACGCCACGGTCCGTACGTCCGTGCTGGAGCGCATCGCCGAGGTCCTCGGCGGAGTCAACCGGGCCCGCGCCGTCCTCGAAACCCGTCGTCGCTCTCTCCTCGACCAGGAGAGCCGGGCCGGGTTCGCCGCCGAGGTCGCGCTGCTGGGCCAGGCCGTCGCCGGGGCCCTCGCGGTGGCCGACAGCCCCGACGCGTGCGACGAGCAGCTCGCCCGCATCCTGGTCCGGGTGGAGGGCCTCGAATCCCGGTTCGCCGAGTTCGACGACTTCCTCGACGTCCTTACGGACAAGCGCGACGAGGTCCATGAGGCGTTCTCCTCACGCAAGCAGACCCTCGCCGACACCCGGGCCCGTCACTCCGAACGACTGGCCGACTCCGCGGCCCGCGTCCTCGGCACGGTGGTCCGCCGGGCGGCCACCCTGACGGACGCGGACGCGGTGACGACGTACTTCACCTCCGATCCGATGACCGTCAAGGTCCGCCGGATCGCGGACGAACTGCGCGACCTCGGTGACCACGTGCGGGCCGAGGAACTGGACGGCCGCCTCAAGGCCGCCCGGCAAGAGGCGCTTCGCGCCCTGCGGGACCGCACCGACCTGTACTCCGACGACGGCCGCGCCCTGCGCCTGGGCCACCACCGTTTCGCCGTGAACACCCAGCCCCTCGATCTCACCCTCGTCCCCCACGGCGAGGGGCTGGCCTTCGCGGTGACCGGCACCGATTACCGCTCGCCGGTCACCGACCCCGACTTCACCACCACCCGCCCGTACTGGGAGCGTCCCCTGCCCTCGGAGTCCCCCGAGGTCTACCGCGCGGAGCACCTCGCCGCCCGCTTGCTGGACGAACACGGCCCCGAGACCCTCGCGGAGGCCGACCTGCCGGTCCTCGTACGGCAGGCCGCGGAGTCTGCGTACGACGAGGGCTACGAACGCGGCGTCCACGACCACGACGCGACGGCGATCCTCACCACGCTCCTGCGCCTGCACGACGACGCGGGCCTGCTCCGCCACGAGCCCCGCGCCCGGGCGGAGGCCCAGCGATTCTGGGCGCACGGGACGACGGCCGAGGCGCGGGACAGCTGGACCCGGCGCGCGATGTCGCTGGCCCGGGCCAGGGACACCTTCGGCCGCACGCCCGCAATCGCCGATCTACGGGCGGAACTGGCGGAGGCGATCGGAGGCGAGCGCGCGAGCAGCGCCGCGGCCTACCTGTTCGAGGAGCTGACCACCGGACCCGCCGGCTTCGTCATCAGCGCCGGAGCCCGCACCATGCTCGACAAGTTCCGCCGCACCGTGGGCACGTCCACCTACGACGACGACCTCACCGCACTCACCGACCTGACCGTCCGCGAGCAGCTCGTCGAGGCATGGCTCTCCTCGTACGCCTCCTCCACCGGCCTGGACATCACGCCCGGCGACCTGGCGGAGGCGGTAGCGGCAGAGCTCTGCCCGGACCTGGTCCGGTACGAGTCCGACGCGGCGTTGACCGCGACCGTCGACGGGCTGCTCGGTACGCACCCGCGCGTCACCGGCCGCACGCTCACCGTCCGCATCGACGAACTCCTGGCCCGTACAGAGCACTTCAGACTCCACGAGGTCCCCGCCCACCGTGCGTACCAGCGCCGCCGGACGGCCCTGGTCGCCGCCGAGCGCACACGGATCCGACTGGACGAGTACCGGCCACGGGTGATGTCCGCTTTCGTGCGGAGCAAGCTCATCGACGAGGTGTACCTCCCCCTCATCGGCGACAGTCTCGCCAAGCAGCTCGGCACCACGGGCGAGGCCAGGCGCACCGACACCGGCGGTCTGCTCCTGCTCATCTCCCCGCCCGGCTACGGCAAGACGACCCTCATGGAGTACGTCGCCGACCGGCTCGGCCTGATCCTGGTGAAGGTCAACGGCCCGGCGCTCGGCCACACCGTCACCTCGCTCGACCCGGGGCAGGCGCCGAACGCCACCGCCCGCCACGAGATCGAGAAGATCAACTTCGCCCTGGAGGCGGGCAACAACACCCTCCTGTACCTGGACGACATCCAGCACACCTCCGCGGAGCTGCTGCAGAAGTTCATCCCGCTGTGCGACGCCACACGCCGTGTCGAAGGTGTGCGGGCCGGCCAGCCGCGGACCTATGACCTGCGCGGCAAGCGGTTCGCCGTGTGCATGGCCGGCAACCCCTACACCGAGTCCGGCAGCCGCTTCCGCGTGCCCGACATGCTCGCCAACCGAGCCGATGTCTTCAACCTCGGCGACGTCCTGACGGGCAAGGACGAGGCATTCGCCCTCAGCTTCACCGAGAACGCCCTGACGTCGAACCCGGTGCTCGCCCCACTGGCCGGCCGCGCACGCGCGGACCTGGACCTCCTCATCCGGCTCGCCCGAGGTGACGGGTCCTCCCGCGCCGACCGTCTCACCCACGCGTACTCCCCCGCCGAGCTGGAACGGATCCTGGCCGTCCTGCGCCACCTGCTCACGGCCCGGCAGACGGTTCTGGCGGTGAACGCGGCCTACATCGCCTCGGCGGCCCAGTCGGACACCTCTCGCACGGAACCGCCCTTCCAGCTCCAGGGCTCCTACCGCAACATGAACAAGATCGCCCAGCGCATCCAGCCCGTCATGAACGACACCGAGCTCGCCGCACTCATCGACGACCACTACACGGCCGAGGCCCAGACCCTCACCGCCGGCGCCGAAGCCAACCTCCTCAAGCTGGCGGAGCTGCGCGGCACCCTGACGGCGGAACAGGCGGTCAGGTGGACAGAGGTGAAGGCGGCCTACGTCCGCTCCGAAGCGCTCGGTGGGCCGGAGGACGCCCCCCTTTCCCGAGCGGTGGCCGCGCTCGACCTGCTCGCCGACCGGATCGCCGCGATCGAGACAGCCATCGACCGGGCGGCAGACCCCCGCCACCTGTCGGCGAACGCCCGGGCCCTGGATGCGGCGGGGCAGCAGGCTGAATAGACGGGTGGGCCGTTCCGGCACCACCGCGCCGACGCCAGACCCCCGCCGCAATGGCGGGGAGGGTCAGTCCCTGCGCCCCGTCCACCCGGAACCCGCGCCGCGCGCTCCGCCCCGGGGCGGTCGGCCGAGGAGTTCGGCCAATCCCTGTCGGGTGGCGGCGAGGACCACCCGGTCACGGGGCCGTAGGACATAGCCCGGGTGGACGTCCCATACGAGCCCGGCCGAACGGTCGGAGTCCTCGTGCGCCGGGTTGGCGGCGAGGTCGGGGAGTCGGTCGTCCGGGGCGGCGGTGTCCAGGGCGAGGACCCGCCAGCCACCGGCCCGGAAGGACTCCGCGACGGTACGCCCCTCCAGTTGAGGGTGTCCGGCCACGTTGAGGGCCGCGAAAAGCAGCACGCGGCGTTCGACCGGGATCGCGCCGAGGATCTGGCGGCCCATCATGGCCCCGGCGAAGGCGGGCGCCGCGAGTGTGGAGACGCTGCGGCTGCGGGTGAGGGCCTGCGGGTGGGCCGCGCGCAACGTGCGGTACACCGCGGTGGCGAACTCGTCGTCGTACAGGCGCAGTGCGACCCGCAGGTCCGGCTTGACGGAGCGTGCGTACAGGGCCGCTTCGAGGTTCGTGGTGTCGCTGCTGGTGAGGGCGAGCAGGGCGTGCGCGCGGTGGATCTTGGCCGCCTCCAGGACGCCTTCCTGAGTCACGTCGCCCAGGACGGTGGGGACCCGGAGGCGGCGGGCGAGAGGCAGGCCACGCGCCTCCGGGTCCTCCTCCACGCACACCACAGGGATGTCGAGTTCCCGCAGCCGGGCCAGGACACGGGTGCCGATCTTGCCGAGACCGAGCAGGACGACATGACCGGACAGACCGCGGGGCGGGCGTCGTAGTGCCGAGACGGTGCGGAAGGTGCCGAGCCCTTCAAGAACGGCCGCGAGCAGGACGGGGAGCAGCAGCAGTCCGGTCAGGCCGGACAGGAGTTGGAGCACCTGGCGGGCGGTGGGTTCGCCGGTCGCCGGGTCGCCGATCGCGAACAGGTCCAGCAGGGTGAGGTACGCGGCGTGCAGGGGGTGGTAGTCGGTGGTCAGCCAGCTCGCCACGGCCAGGCCCAGCACACTGGCCACCAGTCCTGCGAGCGACCAGCGGAGTCGACGCGAGAACAGGGAGGCGAGTGGAAGCCCCCGCCCTGCCAGGCGTCCGGGGGCGGAGGCGGGGCCGGTGTGGGCGACCGTTTCAAGGACGACCGTGCCACGGCCCGTCGCGGCGGCGACGGCGTCCATGTCCGGCAGCAGCATCGGTCCGTCCTGCCCGCTCGCGTCCGAACCCTCCGCTCCCGCTGGGTCGGTGGTGGTCGACGACAGCAGGGCCAGCGTGCACAGTCCGGGGTCGGCCACCTCGCCGCGACCTGGCGGGGTGCGTTCCACCGCCCGTAACAGGAGTCCGTCGGCCTGGACCACCTTGCTGGTGCCGGCGACCGCGGTGGCCGCGAGCGCCGGCGCCGACGTGTCCGCGTCCGACAGGACCGTGGTGGATGTGTCCAGGGCATCAGGGTCCAGGCCGGGGGCAGCCAGGGCGGCGGCCTGGTCGAGGAGTTCTTCCAGGTGCTGGCCGAGCTTGCGGTTGTAGAGCCTGATCACCAGACGCAGCCGGGGGTTGAGCCGACGGGCGGCGAGGGCCGCCTGGATGTTGGCCGCGTCGTCGTCGTGGACCAGCGCGAGCGCGGCTGCCTCCCGCACGCCGGCTTCGACCAGCACCGCCTCCGTGATCACGGGCGCTTCCAGCATGCGGGGAGCCGCTGCGCTGCCGCCGGGCGCGTCCGCCGTACGATTCATGACGGCCTGCATCCGGCCGAGCAGGGCGGACGCACGCGTCAGGTTCGTGGCACCCGTGCTGTCCATGGTCGGAACGACCAGAGTGACCCGTTCCCGGTACACCGTGGTGAGTTCGGCCGCCAGGCGTCCCGCGAGAGCGTCGTCACCACATACGATCATGTGCCCCGGCCGGGGCTCGCCGGGCGTCGGCTGAGCGAACAGGGCCATGTCGTCGCAGTCCTCCGGTCGAACGGGCGCGCAGCGAAAGCGTGATTACCGGGTGCGGGACAGGCTCAGGCACCCACCTCCTGAGACTGACCGGTCGTACGCGATGCCGCCTCAGCGTCGCTCTCCGGCACGCCGGCGATGTCCTCGACGTGGAAGAGCCGTGCGATCGGTACGTCGGTGGAGCTGTGCGCGATGATCGAGAAGGCGATGCAGACGGCGATGAGAGTGAACGCCTCCTCGCCCTGCGGGATCCCGGCCTGGAGCACCAGCAGCCCGTACACCACCGAGGCGAAGCCCTTCGGTCCGAACCATGCCGCCACCAGCTTCTCCTGGCGTGTGAACCGCGTGCCGAGCAGCGACAGCAGCAGCGAGGCCGGGCGGATGAGCACGATGGCGAGGACCACCGCGACGTAGCCGCCGAAGGACAGGTCGCCGAAGAGCTGTGGCGTCAGCAGCGCGCCGAACACGAGCAGGGCCGCGAACTTGGCCAGCTCCGCCAGCGCTTCGCCCAGCGGCTCGAACGCTGCCTTCGCTTCCGGGGAGCGTGCGGTGAGCACGGCTCCCGCGGAGAACGCGGCGAGGTAGGGGTTCGCGTGCGTGAGGTGGCACAGGGCGTACAGGATCACGCCGATCGCGAGCGGCAGCAACGGCTGCAGCTTGGGCTCGGCGCCCAGCAGCCGGAACCGTACGAGCTCGTTCACGATGAACGGCAGGGCCACTCCGAAGACCAGCCCGAGGACCAGTTCCAGGGCGATCTTCCCGGGCGACGCCTCGGCATCGCCGGCTGTCGGCCCGGCCGCCGCGATGAGGATGAGTACGACCGGCAGGGCGAGCCCGTCGTTGATGCCGCTCTCGACGTTCAGCAACTGCCGCAGCTTGGAGGGGACTTCCTTGCGCCCGACGATCGCCGAGGCGAACACGGGGTCGGTCGGCGCGAGAACGGCCCCGACCAGGAACGAAGTCGTCCAGTCCATCCCCGCCACGAAGTGCGTGATCAGAGCCATGCCGACGAAAGCGAGCGGCATGCCGAGCCCGAGGGCACGCGCCGGGTTGCGCCAGTTCTGACGCAGCTTGGGGAAGGAGACGTGCATGCCGTCGGTGAACAGCACGGCGAACAGCGCGAGGTCCGCTGTCACGGACACGATCTCACTGTCCGGGGTGATGTGGATCAGCCCCAGAAACCCGTCACTGACGAGCGCCCCACCGACCAGGAAGAGGAACGACGTGGAGAGCACGGTCCGGGCGGCGAGCCCGGACAACAACACCGCGATGAGCAGCGCCACACCGAACACCACAACGAGCACCATGACCTGGCCCCCCGATCGACGAAGAGTTCTCTGTCCACACCGCCGACCAGACTTCCCGGCACACCGGTGACGATCTTACACTTCCTTTACGCGTTCCTGACAGGTCCTTGATGCGCACTCCAGGACGGCAGAACCTTGCCGGATCCCGGCAATCCGGGGGCAGCATGCGGACCGTCAGCGCTCAGCGCGTCGGCCCATGACCTGGGCCACCAGGAGACCGGCGAGCAGAGCCCACGCCGCCAGGCCGTACCCGCCGTACGCCCAACCCGCGGCGCCGACGACAAGAGCTGTCAGCGCACCGCCGGCCAACGCGACTCTGTCCGCGAGGAAAGCCCACTCCCGCCGTGCGCTGCCGGGATCCCGCAGCTCCAGCACCGCGGTCTTGATGACCAGGACCGCGGCGACGACGAGTGCTGTGACCAGCGAAGGTTCCACACCCCACCCCCCTTCGGGTCAGCGTTCGGCGGTGGCGTCGACTTGGTAGATGTCGGGGATGCCGTCGTGGTCGTCGTCGCGGTTCTCCTCCTCGCAGAGGCGCCGGTAGACGGCGTTGCGACGCTTGAGCAGTATCGCCGCCAACACGGCTGCCGTCAGTGAGCCGATGAGGACCGCGGCCTTCACGGGGCCGGCAGCGGCAGGGTCGGGGAAGGCGAGTTCGCCGATCAGCAGGGCGACGGTGAAGCCGATCCCGGCCAGTGCCGAGAGGGCGAAGACGTCGGCCCAGGCCAGTTCGGGGTTGAGCCTGGCGCGGGTGAAGCGGGCAGCCAGGTAGGTCCCGGCGAAGATCCCGACCGTCTTGCCGACGACAAGTCCGAGTACCACACCGAGCGGTTCGGGCCTGGTGAACACGTCACTCAGGGACGCGGCCGAGACGCTGACGCCGGCGGCGAAGAGCGCGAAGAGGGGGACGGCGACGCCTGCGGAGACCGGGTGCAGCAGGTAGGAAGTGCGCTCGCCGGGAGAGCGATCCTCGTCCTTGTCGCGGGTGGTGCGCAGGATGAGGCCCATGGCCACACCGGCGACGGTGGCGTGGACGCCGCCGTTGTACATCAGCGCCCAGATCGTGAGTCCGAGCGGGGCGTACCACCACCATCCGCGGACGCGGAACCGCTGCAGCAGGTAGAAGACGACCAGTCCCGCGAACGCCCCGCCGAGGGCCAGGAAGTTCAGGTCGCTGGTGAAGAAGACGGCGATGACCAGGATGCCGCCGAGGTCGTCGACGACGGCGAGGGTGAGCAGGAAGGCGCGCAGCGCGGCGGGCAAGTGTGTGCTGAGTACCGCGAGTACGGCCAGCGCGAAGGCGATGTCGGTGGCCATGGGCACCGCCCAGCCGTCCGGACTGCCGCCCCCCGTCGAGGCGGTGAGTGCGTAGAACGCGGCAGGGATGATCATGCCCGATACGGCGGCGATGACCGGCAGGGCGGCGGTGGCGGGGGTGCGGAGCTCACCGACGACCAGTTCACGCTTCAGTTCGATGCCCGCCACGAGGAAGAAGAGCGTGAGCAGGCCGTCCGCGGTCCAGTGCCCGACGGAGAGGTCGAGGCCGAGGGCCGGTATGCCGAAGTGGAAGTCGCGTATTCGCTCGTAGGTGTCGACCCACGGGGTGTTCGCCCACACCAGCGCCACCACGGCCGCGCCCAGCAGGACCAGTCCGCCGACGGTCTCCGTCCTCAGGGCCTGGGCGATGGCCGTGCGCTCCGGCAGCGGCAGGAGGCCGAGGAAGGGGGAACGTTCGCGCGGCGCGGCAGCCATGAAGGAGTCCTCCGGGGATCGTCTTTCGGGCATACGAGCCCCTGACGCCGACCAGACTTCCCGGCACACCGCGCGTCGGTCGCAGGCCTCCGAGGTCTGCGCGTTGACGCGTTCTTAACACCCTAACTGGCGCGATTCCGTTTCGCCAGGTGCCCTTTCACCTGCGGAAACAGCGGGGCAGGGAAGGACGAGCGGGCCCGTGTCCACCAAGGCGCGAGGTGGACACGGGCCCGCTCAGAAGCCGGGCCGCGGGGGCGGTCAGACGGTGGTCTTCACCGACTCCTCGTCTTCGTCGCCGTCGGTGATCTCGCCGGCCTTGCGGGCACGGACGAACTCGAGGAAGGAGTTGAGTTCACGCTTGACGACCGGGGCCAGCAGGTACAGGCCGATGATGTTGAAGACCGACAGCAGGAAGAGCGCGGAGTCGGCGAGGCTGATCAGCGAGTCGAGGGACATCAGGGCGCCCAGGATCACGAACAGGCTCCAGATGGCCTTGAAGACGGTCTCGCTGGCCTTGCTCTTGCCGAACAGGTACGACCAGGCCTTGAGGCCGTAGTAGCCCCAGGTCAGGATCGTGGAGAAGGCGAACAGCAGCACCGCGATCGTGAGCACGCTCGGGAACCACGGCAGTACGGTCTCGAAGGCGTCGGAGGTGATGGTGACGCCACCGATGCTCTTGCCCTCGCGGGCCTCGCCCCAGCTGGCCGGGTCGGCGATGACGATGGTCAGCGCGGTCATGGTGCAGATGACGACCGTGTCGATGAACGGCTCCAGCAGCGCGACGAGGCCCTCGCTCGCGGGGTGCTTGGTCTTGACCGCGGAGTGCGCGATCGGGGCGGAGCCGAGGCCGGCCTCGTTGGAGAACGCGGCGCGCTGGAAACCGACGATCAGGGCACCGAGCACACCGCCGGCGACACCGTCCGCCTCGAACGCGCCCTGCAGGATGGTCTGGAAGGCGTCGGGCACCGCGGTGACGTTGCCCAGGATGACGACCAGGCAGGCCACGATGTAGATGCCGGCCATCGCGGGCACGAGGCGGCTGGTGACCGAGCCGATGGAGCGGATGCCGCCGAGCAGCACGAGACCGACGAGCGCGGAGACGACCAGGCCGAAGAGGACGGCGCCGGCGGAGGAGGCCAGGAAGCCGTCCTCGCCGCCGAAGGTCGAGGAGATCTGCGCGTAGCTCTGGTTGGTCTGGAACAGGTTGCCGCCGAACAGACCGAAGAACAGGATCATGATCGAGGCGGCGACGGCCAGCACCTTGCCGAGCTTGGCCCCACCGTTGCCGAAGCGCTCCTTGAGGCCCTTGGGCAGGTAGTGCATCGGGCCGCCGGAGACAGTGCCGTCGGCGTGCACCTCGCGGTACTTCACACCGAGGGTGACCTCGACGAACTTGGTGGCCATGCCGAGCAGGCCGCAAAGGATCATCCAGAAGGTGGCACCGGGGCCGCCGATGGACACGGCGACGGCCACACCGGCGATGTTGCCGAGGCCTACGGTGCCGGAGACGGCGGCGGTCAGGGCCTGGAAGTGGTTGACCTCACCGGCCGACCCCTTCTCGTCGTACTTACCGCGCACGACGTCGAAGGCGAGCCGGAACTTGCGGAGCTGTACGAACCCGAACCAGCCGGTGAAGACGAGACCCGCGACCACGAGCCAGGCCACGATCAGAGGAAGGTCGGTCCCGCCTACGGGGACCGCGTAGAAGACGACTTCCCCGAGCCACGTGGCTATGGGCTCGAAGAATCCGCTGACTGCTTCGTCGACGGACGTGGTGATGGAGTCGAGTGACACTATGGCTACCTCGGTGGCGCGGGGACGGGCGCAGAAACCTGCGCCGCGGGAAGAGCGGTCTTTGAGCGAACGCCGTTGTCCGATCGGCGACCCGGGATGACGTATCCGTGGACTCGGAATGTCACGGCCCTGGTCCGTCGTCGGCACATTCACCGACGTTCCGCACAGCGACGATGGGTCGCGCCGCCGGCGGATTTGCGAAGTTCTACCACGCCCTTTATCGAAAATTTAGTGATGCATGTCACATCTCCGGCCGCAATCGCGAAAGCTCCAGGCGACGAGATCAGACCGTTATCCGGAAACGGAAGTCCGTTCATCGGACACATACCTCTGTGCGACGAGGCCGTGACGGCGCGCCCACTCCGGACCACCGGTCGTCGCCGGTCTCGCGGCGGACAGGGCGTAGAGGGATCGATCTCATGCTTGACGGATCGCGCCCGTTCATCCGGGGGCGACATGGCCGGCCGCGTAACGAGCCCTGGACATCAGTCTGCCTGGGACGGCGTACCGGCAGGGCACCTGCGGAGGGTACACAGGAGCGAAGTGGCGAACCAAGATCCCAGGCGCGCGAAGGGAGTCGTCCGAGCTCCTTGACCAACTGGCCGGACAGGCCGCTAAGGTGGCGATGAGTCGATCATGGTTTGCTGACGTGCAGTCCTCATGTATCAGCGCGTCACATGCCCGGGGGAAACGATGAGTTCTGGCACAGGTGACGTACGTCCCGCATCCGCACCGAGCACAGGCCCGGACCCACGTACCGCATACCGAATGCCGACGCCTGACGCGGACAGGACGTGCGGGACATGGATCTCGCGCCCGGCACCCGTCCCACGGGCCCGGGGAGCGGTGGAATCCAGGCGATGCCGAGCGGCGGCAATGGCGGTGTGCAGACCACCGGGTTCAGCGGGGTCGACGATCCGGTGGCGCTGAACCGAGCCGGTGAGAACTCCAGCCAGCTCGCGGCGAGGCGGCGACGGCCCCTTCGGCGACCAGAACGCCCATATGCCCCCAACTCGGACACGCTGATCCGCATGATGCGCCGGATCTCCGAGGACCCGGAGGCCTACGGCACCATGCACAAGGCCGACACGGCGTACATCGCCAAGCAGATGGAGGACAACGGCGGCAACACCGCCGACTCCGTACCGACGACATCCCCAGGTCCCGGGCCCGGCAATGGCGCTCGGACGTCCTGCTGCACCTCAAGGGCACCGTCGGCAGCCCCCCGTCCTACGAGGCCGACGCCGCGCGGCACATCGCGGACAGCCGGCAACGGGGCGTCATCGAGGAGGCCGACGCGGATCAGACCCTGTTCCTCCAGAACGACAGCACACGGATCATCAGGATCTGGACCACCGCACGCGGCGAAGACATCGACTCCAAGGCGGTGAACGTCCTTCAGGACAAGGCCGCGAACGGCGCCGGTACCAGCCTCGCGGAGACGCGGAAACCCTGCGATGCACCAGGAGTCCCACGGAACGCGGGCAGATTGCGAAAGCAACGGAATCCGGAGGGCTCCTACCGTGCAGGGCTGCCGGCCACCCGCCGACGCCGTCTGCTGCTCATCTCCCCCAGCGACAGGATGACGACCGCCAGGTTCAGTGGGAACGCGATCGTATTCGCCACCGCCGGCATGTCGAAGGCGCGCAAGAGGCTCGCTGAAGCAGCAATCAGGAAAAGGGCGAGCGGCAAGAGCCTGCGCCACACCGGTAGTTCCTGCATCCGGGCGACCGCGACGGAGCACCAAAGGGTGAGGCAGAAGAAGGCGACCCCGAAAGCGACGACTGCGGGAAGCATGCGTATCTCCATCAGGGGAGCCGAGGCCATCCTCAAGAACGAGGTGATCTACGGCATCGCGAGTGAGGGTCAGGCAGGTGATGCTCCGCGACGCCGGTCGCGGAGCACCACACTATGCACTATGACGTCCTCGCCATCTGCAGCGGCGGGAGGGACAGGTCTTCCTGCGGAGCGTCAGACGACGAATACGGCCTGTTCTCCCGCGCTGTCGGCGTCACTCAGGGCGGCGAGGTACCGCTCGGCGTCCAAGGCGGCGGCGCAGCCGGAGCCGGCCGCCGTGATCGCCTGGCGGTAGGTGTGGTCGACCACGTCGCCCGAGCCGAAGACGCCGGGGATGTTCGTACGGGTGGAGGGGGAGGCGACCTTGAGGTAGCCCTCGTCGTCCAGGTCGAGCTGGCCGGTGACCAGGTCGGTGCGCGGGTCGTGGCCGATGGCGACGAACAGCCCGGTGGCCGGGAGTTCGGACGTCTCGCCGGTGACGGTGTCGCGCAGGGTGAGTCCGGCGAGCTTGCCGCCGTCATCGTGGATCTCGGCGACTTCTCGGTTCCAGGCGAAGGAGATCTTCGGGTCGGCGAAGGCGCGGTCCTGCATGGTCCTGGAGGCCCGCAGCGTGTCGCGGCGGTGGACGATGGTCACGGAGCGGGCGAAGCGGGAGAGGAAGGTGGCTTCCTCCATCGCCGTGTCACCGCCGCCGACCACCACGATGTCGTGCTCGCGGAAGAAGAAGCCGTCGCAGGTCGCGCAGTACGAGACGCCGCGGCCGGAGAGTGCGTCCTCGCCGGGCAGGTTCAGCTTGCGGTGCTGCGAGCCGGTCGCCACGATGACCGTCTTCGCCCGGTGGACCGTCCCTCCGCTGTCGGTCACGGTCTTGACCAGGCCGGTGAGGTCGACCTCGACGACGTCGTCCGGGACGAGTTCGGCGCCGAAGCGTTCGGCCTGAGCCCGCATGTTGTCCATCAGCTCGGGGCCCATGATGCCGTCACGGAAGCCGGGGAAGTTCTCCACCTCGGTCGTCTGCACCAACGCACCGCCGGCCGTGACCGCGCCCTCGAAGACCAGCGGACTCAGCGAGGCGCGGGCGGTGTAGAGGGCGGCGGTGTAGCCGGCGGGACCGGAGCCGATGACGATGACGTTGCGTACCTCGCTGCCGCTCACGCCGTCTTCTCCGGCGCGATCTCCTTGATCAGGCCCTCGACCAGCACCTTGATCTCGTCCCGGATCGGGCGGACGGCCTCGACGCCCTGGCCCGCCGGGTCGTCCAGCTGCCAGTCCAGGTAACGCTTGCCGGGGAACACGGGGCAGGTGTCCCCACAGCCCATGGTGATGCAGACGTCCGACTCCTTCACCGCATCGACGGTCAGCATCTTGGGGACCTCGGCGGAGATGTCGATGCCGACCTCGGCCATGGCCTCGACGGCGGCGGGGTTCACCCCTGCTCCCGGGTTGGAGCCGGCCGAGCGGACCTCGACGCGGTCCCCGGCCAGATGGGTCAGCCACGCGGCGGCCATCTGGGAACGGCCGGCGTTGTGGACGCAGACGAACAGCACGGAGGGCTTGTCGGACATCAGAGGTCTCTCTTGTCTCGTAACAGAACGGGCATGTCATGTCAGCACCCGATGGTGTCAGTCACCGCTGATGTGACAGTATCAGTGCATGATGACGTCAGTCGACACTGATCTGATCCGGGTTCTGGCCGACCCGCTCAGGCTCCGGATCGTGACCCTGCTCGCCGAAGAGACCCTGTGCACCACCCACCTCGTGGAGGAGACCGGAGCCCGGCAGACCAACCTCTCCAACCACCTGAAGGTGCTGCGCGAGGCCGGGGTCGTCGAGACGGAGCCCTGCGGCCGGTACACCTACTACCGGCTCAAGCCCGATGTCATCGCTTCACTCGCCGGTCAGTTCGCCGACCTGGCCGAGTCCGCTCGCGCCGCCGCACAGAACAAGAGGGCCTGCCCGTGACCGCCGCCGAAGCCGCCCCGCCCACGGAGTCCGCCTCGGCCGCACCCGAGCCCGAGTCCGTCGCTTCAGCACCGGGTGCCACCCCGCCGCGTACCCCGCTCGTCGCCCGGGCCGCGGCGGAACTCATAGGCACCGCCTTGCTGGTGGCGGTCGTGGTCGGGTCCGGTATCCAGGCCACCGAACTGACCCAGGACGTCGGCCTGCAGTTGCTGGCCAACTCCACGGCCACCGTCTTCGGCCTCGGCATCCTCATTCTCCTGTTCGGCCCTGTCTCCGGCGCCCACTTCAACCCTGTGGTCACGCTCGCGGAGTGGTGGACCGCCCGGCGCGGTGGCGCCGGCGTCACGCTGCGCGAGGCGGCCGTCTACCTGCCCGCGCAGATCACGGGGGCCATCGCGGGGGCGATCCTGGCCGACGCCATGTTCGGCGAACCCCTCGTGAAGTGGTCCACCCACGACCGCTCCGCCGGACACCTGCTCCTCGGCGAGATCGTCGCCACCGCCGGCCTGATCCTCCTGATCTTCGGCCTGGCCCGCGCCGACCGCCTCCAGTACGCACCCGTGGCCGTCGCCTCCTACATCGGCGCCGCCTACTGGTTCACCTCGTCCACGTCCTTCGCCAACCCGGCCGTGACCATCGGCCGCGCCTTCACCGACACCTTCGCGGGCATCGCCCCCGGCTCGCTCCTGGGCTTCATCGGCATGCAACTCATCGGCGGCATGGTCGGACTGGCCCTGGTGGCCCTCGTCTTCATGCCGGGCCGCACAGCCTCCGAGTGACACGTGCTGCCCCTGGCGTCCGGGGTGGAGCACGGCCCGGGTGCCCAGGCGGCGGCGCACACCGCCGCCGCCACCTGGGGCTGTCCGACTTCGTCTTCCCGTCGGCCTGCGCCGAGAAGTGCTCCGGGCGGCGCGAAGTCGCCGCACTCCAGGACAGCTCCTGGACATCCCGGCCGACATGTGTGAAGTGCCCGCCGACGAGTGCGCGTGGCTCCGGCGCCGTTCCATCGACCCGTCCGGCGCCCGTCAGCCCGTCTTCGGATGTGCCACGCGCTCCGGCCGCGAAGTGCGGCGGTACACCCGGTTCTGGACCCTCCGCCTGCTGACCCTGCCTGAGCGCGGCCGCCAGCTCACACTCGGACCTCGGCGCTCGATGAGCACGACGTCCCGTCACGGCCGTGATCCCAGGTCGATGAACCCGTACCGCTGAGCTGCCGTGTCAATGGCTGCCGGCGAGTTCGCCCGTGAGCTTGCCGTGGAGGTCGGCGCTGGGGTCGTTGAGGCCGGTGATCTCAACGGTCTTGCCGCGCTGGGCGTACTTCGTCTCGATGGCGTCGAGGGCGGCGACGGAGGAGGCGTCCCAGACATGTGCGGCGCTGAGGTCGACGACGACCTTGTCCGGGTCACCCGCGTAGTCGAACTGGCCGACCAGATCGTTGGAGGAGGCGAAGAAGAGCTCACCCGTCACCCGGTAGACGACCGCGCTGCCGTCGGGGTCGGTGACGGCGGTGACCTCGGCGAGGTGGGCGACGCGCTTGGCGAAGATGACCATCGCGGTGATGGAGCCGACGACCACGCCGATGGCCAGATTGTGCGTGACGACCACGCAGGCGACGGTGACCACCATGACGGCGATCTCACCGGCGGGCATCCGCTTGAGGGTCTTCGGGGCGATGGAGTGCCAGTCGAACGTCGCGAACGACACCATCACCATCACCGCGACCAGGGCAGCCATGGGGATGTCGGAGACGACCGGCCCGAAGACGATGCACAGCACCATCAGGAACGCGCCCGCCAGGAACGTCGACAAGCGGGTTCGGGCACCCGACACCTTCACGTTGATCATCGTCTGGCCGATCATGGCGCAGCCGCCCATCCCGCCGAAGAAGCCGGTGACGATGTTCGCGATGCCCTGGCCGATCGACTCGCGGGTCTTGTCGGAGTGGGTTTCAGTGATGTCGTCGACCAGCTTGGCAGTCATCAGCGACTCCATCAGGCCGACCAGCGCCATCGCGAAGGCGTACGGGGCGATCGTCGTCAACGTGTCCAGGGTCAGCGGTACGTCGGGCAGGCCCGGCACCGGCAGGGAGGACGGCAGGGCGCCCATGTCGCCGACGGTCGGCACCGCGATGGCCGCGGCGACGGTGATCACGGTCAGGACGACGATCGAGACGAGCGGGGCGGGGATCACGGTGGTGACCTTGGGGAAGAACACCATCAAGGCCAGACCGCCGATGATCAGTGGGTACACGGCCCACGGCACGTCGGTCATCTCGGGGACCTGGGCCATGAAGATCAGAATGGCCAGCGAGTTGACGAAGCCGACCATCACCGAGCGGGGGATGAACCGCATCAGCTTCGCCACGCCGAGCGCGCCGAGGACCATCTGGAACAGACCCGCGAGGATGACCGCGGCGACCAGGTGGCCGAAACCGTGTTCGCGGTTGAGGGGTGCGATGACGAGGGCGACGGCACCGGTCGCGGCGGAGATCATCGCCCGCCGTCCGCCGACGACCGAGATCACCACGGCCATGGTGAAGGAGGCGAACAGGCCGATGGCCGGGTCGACACCGGCGATGATCGAGAAGGAGATCGCCTCGGGGATCAGTGCGAGGGCGACCACCAGGCCGGCGAGGACTTCGGTGCGCCAGACCTTCGGATCGGAGATCCAGTCCGGCTTCAGGCCGCGCAGGCGCGCGGTCGGGGACACGGCAGTGGCAGCAGAAGGCAAGGGAGACGGAACCTGTCGTGCTCGGGCACACCCCTACGGCGGGCCGGGGCGTGCGGGAGGATGCGGAGAGGCCGGGCCGGCACCCCGCGGGTGGCTCCGCGCAATGCGGAGCCGGAAGTCGAAAACGGCAAGAGCGGAGTCCGCGCGGCGGTGCGGACTCACATACGGGGGCCAAGCGTCACGGCGGGCAGGCGGCGGCGCCGGGCGTCAGGGGCTCGCGCACGCTTCCCTCCTGCAAGAATCGGACTTTCGCCGGGGGCGCCATCGGACCCGACACGGCAGCGGCCGGGAGGGACCGCCCCTGACCACCAGCAACCCTACCCTAACGTTAGGGTAGGGATCGGCGGCGCATGCCGGGTCGGGACCGCTGACGACGACAAGGGCCAGAGGATCACGGGCGTGGACGGCAAGCACATGCAGATCGGCGAGGTCGCTGCGCGCACGGAACTGTCCCTGCGCACGATCCGCCATTACGAGGAGACCGGCCTGGTCGTCCCCTCCGCACGCTCCCAGGGCGGCTTCCGCCTCTATGCCGAGGCCGACGTCGCCCGACTCATGGTCATCCGCCGCATGAAACCGCTGGGCTTCACCCTGGATCAGATGCGCGACCTGCTGGACGCGATCGACCGCCTCGACTCCGACGCGGATCTCGGCGCGGGAGAGCGCGACGCTCTGCTGGAGCGCGTCCGCGACTACGAGCGGACCGCCGTCGAGCAGGTGGAGAGGCTGCGCGTCCAGCTCTCCCGGGCCGAGGACTTCGCCGCCACCCTGCGTCGCCGTCTCGAAGCCCCAGAACCGTCACGGACATCGGGTTCTCAGGGGCTCTGACGCCTGGGTGCGCCCGCGGTTGCGGGTTGCCTTCAGGCCGAGGTCGGCACGATGGTCAGCAGCTTGCCCATCGCGGCCAGCACCGACGGCTCGACCCGGTAGTAGACCCAGGTGCCACGCCGCTCAGAGGTGAGCAACCCGGCCTCCTTGAGCTTCTTCAAGTGATGGGAGACGGTCGGCTGGGACACCCCGACATCGGAGATGTCGCATACGCAGGCCTCGCCACCCTCGTGCGAGGCCACCGCCGAGAACAGCCGCAGACGCACCGGGTCGCCGAGCGCTTTGAACATCCGCGCGGCCGTCTCGGCCTCCTCCGCGGTGAAGGGGCGCTCGGTCAGCGGAGGGCAGCAAGGAGCCACGACCTCGGAGACCTCGCGATCCAGCAGCGGCAGCACCTTCGCATTCGACATGCATCTATGTTGACACACATCGACCAGCCCGGCGAGGGCCACCCCCACCCGGATTCGACAGATGTCTATGTTGACGAACGTCTAATCAAGTGCCATCCTGGCCGGGCAGGACATCGACAAACATCGAAGCAAAGGGGAAACTCGTGGCTGCGCCCATGAACAACACGCCGTCTGCGGACCAGCTGCCCGTTGCGGTCATCGGAGCCGGCCCGATCGGCCTGGCCGCGGCCGCCCATCTTGTCGAGCGCGGCATCGAACCCCTTGTCCTGGAAGCCGGCTCCGCCGCGGCCAGTGCCGTACGCGACTGGGCCCACGTCCGCCTCTTCTCGACCTGGGGCGAGGTGGTCGACCCGGCCGCCGAGAAGCTGCTCGCCCCGACCGGCTGGGTCCGCCCCGACCTCTCCACCTACCCGACCGGCGGTGACTGGGCCAAGCACTACCTGCAGCCCCTGGCCGACGCCCTCGGTGGCAGGGTCCGCTACGGCACGACGGTCACCGGCGTCGCCCGCGCCGGCCGGGACCGCATCGTCGACGCCGGCCGCGACGAGCAGCCCTTCACCGTGCACGTCCAGTCCTCCGACGGACACGAGGAACGGATCGCCGCGCGCGCCGTCATCGACGCCTCCGGCACCTGGTCCGTCCCGAGCCCGATGGGCGCGGACGGCCTGCCCGCACTCGGCGAGAAGTCCGCGGCCGACCGCCTCTCCTACCGCGTCCCGGACCTCAAGGACCCGGCCGTGCGCGCCCGTTATGCAGGCAGGCGCACCGCCGTCGTCGGCTCCGGCGCCTCCGCCTTCACCGCCCTGGCGCTCCTCGCCGACCTGGCCAAGGAGGAGGACGGCACGCACGCGGTGTGGATCCTGCGCCGTGGCATCGGCGCGAACACCTACGGCGGAGGCGAGGCCGATCAGCTTCCCGCCCGGGGCGCCCTGGGCCTGCGTGCCAAGGAAGCGGTCGAGTCCGGCCGCGCGAGCGCGGTCACCGGCTTCCGTACGCAGGCTGTGGAACGCGACGGCGACCGAGCCATCCTCATCGCCGATGACGGCCGTCGCCTCGACCCGGTCGACGAGGTCGTCGTCCTGACCGGCTTTCGCCCGGACCTGTCCTTCCTCTCCGAACTTCGTCTCGGCCTCGACGAGCGCCTCCAGGCACCCGCCGCCCTGGCCCCGCTGATCGACCCGAACGTCCATTCCTGCGGCACGGTCTACCCGCACGGGGTGAACGAGCTCTCCCACCCCGAGGAGGGCATCTACATGGTCGGCATGAAGTCGTACGGCCGTGCCCCGACGTTCCTCGCGATGACCGGCTACGAGCAGGTCCGCTCCGTCACCGCCGCGATCGCCGGCGATCGTGAAGCCGCCGAGCGCGTCGAGTTGACCCTCCCGGAGACCGGTGTCTGCGGCGGCGCCGGACTGTTCGACGAGCCGGCGAGCGCCGAACAGTCCGGCGGCGGATGCTGCGCCACCCCCACCACCCTCCAGATCGGCACCGGAACACGGGCCACCGCCTCCGGCGACTGCTGAACACTCAACCCACTGAAGGACGTTCGCCTTGGTGCCCCCGTACCACGCATCCTCCGCCTCGCCGCGAAAATCGGTCCGGTATCGAAGGCCGAGGGGGGTGACCGTCACGCCGCACGGCTCATGGCCGTCCCCACGTCAGCCGGAAGGCGCCGTGGTACGGCGGTCGGCCGCCCGCAAGGTCACGGTGGCCGCGACGCCCGCGACGGCACCCCAGAGCAGTGCGGCGGGCACCCCCTCACCGAGGCCGGACGCCACGTACAGCAGCCCCGAACGCATCCGTGTCCCGTCCATGGCCATGCGCAGCGTCTGTGCGGCCAGCAGCCCCAGGACGACCGCGCAGACCCCGCCCGCCGCCATCGCCCAGACGGACGCCCTGGTGAGCAGCCCGGGCAGCCACCGCAGGGCGCACCAGACCACGGCGAGGAGCAGGACGTCCCCCAGCCGGTACAGGAGCCAGTCACCGAGAGGTGCGCCGCCCGGACCGGACCACCCTCCGAGCAACAGCCACTGGCGCAGCAGGTCACCTGGCTCACCGAGCAGCCCGCCACCGGTGAAGGCCGTCTGGAGCATGGCGGCGTTCGACTCGTACGACAGCACGATCAGGGACACCGAGACCACCACGGTCCCGACGGTGGCGGCCAGCAGGGCGGGCCGCGCCGGAACGTTTTCGCGCGGCTGGGGTTCGGCGTCCTTCAGCGCCAGCCGCGCCACGAGCACCGTCCATGCCGCTGCGGCCAGCGCCACCGGCACCACGATCGGACGCCCGGCCGAGGACAGGGACGCCAGCTGCGGCAGGAACCGGTAGCTGCCGTGTCCCCCGGCCGCGATGAGCCAGGGGGCCGACACCGTCACCGCCAGGGTCGCCGCCACCAGCCCCCAGGCCCACAGCGCGAGCAGTACGGCCCACGTCCGGCCGCGCTCCGGGGGAAGCCGCCGGATCAGGAGGAGCACCCCGGCCGTGTAGAAGACGAACAGGGCGCCGTAGCGGATCTGGATCGCTGTGTGGTGCAGGCCGAGATAGCGGGAAGCACCTGTCCCGTCGAGGTAGCCGCCCGCGGTTCCGCCGGAGGGTTCGTAGGCCCAGGGCAACAGCCAGTTCTCCAGGCCGACGACGGCCTCACGGCCGAGAACGCCGGTTGCGCCCTCCAGACGCAGCGCGTCGACGCTCGCTCCCGCCCACCACAGGAGCAGCGTCACCATCACCCCGCCCGCCACCGCCGGTGTCACCGCGCGCCGGTACTCCATGTCCTGCCCCCGTGTTCGCTTCCCGTCGCCACGACCCACCCTGGCCACACCGGGGACCTTACGGGGCCACGGTCACATGTGGATCACGACCTCGCATTCCCCTGTGCGCACCGCCGCTCCGTCCGGCCTTGTTCCTGAACGCCGCCGGACCGCGACTGTCGTGATCTGGGCAGTGGTGGCCGCCGAGTTCGTCCTGCGCTGCGCCCGGGCCGTGCAGCCGATGGCGATTCCTCAAGGATTCATCTCGGTCCTGCGATGCGGCAGTTCCTCATCGACAGCGGCACAACGCGGCGCCGTGATCGAGGTGCACAGTGCCATCGAGAGCCCTGGAAGCCTCAGGGCGGTCGCTGGGCTCAACCCCCGGATGTCTGTTCTCGGCGCGGCACCTGGGACTTCGCAGCCTCGGCCTCCGCCTTGGCGTCGCTCACCGCAGCGGCCGCCTGCTTCTCGACTTCGTCGGCAGCCGATGCGGCGTCGAGCGAAGCCGTCCAGCCCGCACCGAGCTCCGGAGTCCGGCCTTCGTGCGACGTGTCCTCGGAGTCGGCGGAGGCTGCTTTCTCAGGTTGCGCGGGACCGGGAGGAACAGCCGTCGACTGATCGCCGAACGCATGAGTGACAGTCCGAACCGCCTCGGTCAGCTCCCCAGGGATCACCCAGAAGGTGTTGTTGTCGCTGCGGGCCAGGTGCGGAAGTGTCTCCAGGTACTTGTAGGCCAGAACCTTCGGGTCGGCGTTGTTGCGATGGACCGCCTGGAAGACGAGCTCCACCGCCTTCGCCTCCCCGTCCGCCCGCAAGATCATGGCTTGCTGCGTGCCCTGCGCCTCCAGGATGTCCTTCTGCTTGGTGCCCTCCGCGGTAAGGATCTTGGCCTGCCGCTCCCCTTCAGCGTGCAGAATGGCCGCGCGCTTGTCTCGCTCGGCCCGCATCTGCTTCTCCATCGCCTCCTTGATGGTGTGCGGAGGGTCGATGGCCTTGATCTCGACACGGTTGACGCGGATGCCCCACTTGCCGGTGGCATCGTCGAGAACGGCGCGGAGCCGGGAGTTGATCTCCTCACGCGAGGTGAGCGTTTCCTCCAGGTCCATACTGCCGATCACGTTACGCAGCGTGGTCACGGTGAGCTGATCGATCGCCTGCAGATAGTCGGCAACCTCGTAGGCCGCCGCCCGCGGGTCCGTGATCTGGTAGTAGAGCACGGTGTCGATGTTCACCACGAGGTTGTCCTCGGTGATCACCGGTCGGGGGTCGGACGAGTAGACCTGCTCGCGCACGTCGAGTTTGGTGTTGACGCGATCCGCGACCGGCAGAACCAGATTCAGGCCGGGCTGCAGCGTCCGGCGGTATCGGCCGAACCGCTCGATGTTGTAGCGGCGCGCCTGCGGGACGATCCGTACCGCGGAGGCCACCAGGAAGACAACGACAATGGCCGCCACAAGAATGGGGATGACAACTGGATCCACGGTGCCTCCGTCACGTCGCTATGTGTCAACCGTTCACGGAAGGAGTTCACGGGGGTACACGATGGCTGTGGCGCCTTCGATCTCCATCACATCGACGAGTGCTCCCACTGGGATCACCAGGCTCTCATCGAGGGCGCGGGCGGACCACTCCTCGCCGGAGAGTCTGATCAGGCCACGGGTCGCGGAGACCTCCTGCATGACCTCGGCTCGCTTGCCTATCAGCGCGTCCGTTCCCTCGCGCGTGAGGGGTTGCTGGGTCATGTGCCGCAGAGCGACAGGACGGACGAGGAGCAGACCCGCCGCCGCCGCTCCCGCCAGGGCCAGAAGCTGGCCGAGAAGACCGACGCCCACACCGGCGACCACGGCGGCAACCAGCGCGGCGCCCGCCAGCAACCCGAAGACCAGTGTCAGGGTGAAGAACTCCACGACACCCAGTGCCGCGGCGGCGAGCAACCATACGAACCACGGCATCGAATCGCCCTCCTTCATGGGCTTACTCAGCAACTACCTCCCGGACCACAGGGCGAAACAGATCCGAGAGCTGTGGTGCCGGATCGTTGCGCGCCTGCCCTGCGAACTGTTCCAGCGGGTGCTGCCGGCGGGGCCGTCGCGGTCTCGGGCGGTGGCCGGAGTCGGCGGGGCGACCGTGAAGTGATTGCCGCGATCGTGTTCGTGCCGACCTCGGGCCGCAGAGGCATCGAGCCGTCCGCGACCGCAGGCGCACCAAATGAGTGACCCCTTAGGAGCGAGCTGTCCGCGTACGGTGCGGGCTCAGTCGCGGTCGCGTTGGCAGGCGGCCAAAAGGAACAGCCAGATCTCGCTCACGGTCGGGAAGCACGCGATGGCATGCCCTACCTATCAACGATATCGCGTTTGCGATGCCATCGTTAGTATCAGTGATACGCTCCGAATGTTTTCATCGGAAACGCGACGTGGAGGAGCATCGCATGTTCGACCGACTGCGGTTGATCGCCTTGGAAGAGCACGTGGCCCTGCCGGCGATCATGGAGGCATGGTCGCGGTCCGGGGTGCCGGAGCTGCCGAACCTGGGGTTCGGTGACAGCCCCGTCGCCCGGCGACTCCGGGACACCTCGGAAACGAGGCTCGCGCACATGGACGACCAGGGAGTCGACCTGGCAGTGCTGTCGATCTCGTCACCGGGCGTGCAGAACCTGCCAGACTCAGATGCGGTCGCCGTGGCCCGCGACACCAACGACCAGCTGGCGGCGGTTGTAGCGGGCAGCCCCGACCGGTTCCGGGCGTTCGCCGCGATCCCGACGCAGTCGCCGTCGGCCGCAGCCGCGGAGCTGGAGCGGGCGGTCACCGAGCTGGGCTTCCCCGGCGCCATGCTCTACGGGCGCACCGGATCCAGGCTCGCCGACGACCCCGGGTACGACGAGCTGTACGCCACTGCCGAGCGGTTGCGGGTCCCGCTCCACTTCCATCCGCAGATGCCGATGCAGGCGGTGACGGACGCCTACTACTCCGACATCGGCCCCATCGGGACCGCGCTGGCAGGGCCCGCGATCGGCTGGTACTACGACCTGGGCGTGCAGTACCTGCGGATGATCTTCTCCGGCGTCTTCGACCGGTACCCCGATCTCCAGGTGATTGCCGGCCACTGGGGAGAGGTCGTGCTCTTCTACCTCGACCACACCGGGTTCTTCGCCGACGCCGGCGGCCTGGCCCGCCCGCTCGCCGACTACTTCAAGCAGAACTTCTGGGTCGCCGGCAGCGGTACCGTCAGCCCCCGCTACCTCCGCTGGACAGCCGAAGTCGTGGGGACAGAACGGATGCTGTACTCCACCGACTACCCCTTCACCTACGGATTCCGCCCTGGCGGCTTCCCCTTCGTGGACACCAGCGCCGGCGTCGCCCGGTCCTTCCTGGAGAACGCCCCTTTCACCGACGAGCAGAAGGCCGACATCGCACACCGCAACTGGGAGCGCCTCACTTCCCGCGCCTCGCAGCACATCGGGTGACCTGGCGCAAGGGAAGTACTCCGCAACTTGCCGGCACGATTGCCCGGGCCGGCAGCTGAGCAGGTCAGGCCCAGGACGTCACGGGCGTGAACGAACTGTCCTGACGGAACAGATCCGTGCCGTCCGCCCGGTCCACCCGCAGTTGGTAGTTGTAGTGACGCAGGTAGTGGCCGGGAAAGTTGTACGACTCCCAGCGGATCGAGCCGGTCGCCGTACCCGTGCGGGCGATGAACGTGGCGTCCTCGGCGAACGTCGACGTGCCGTCGTCGGTGTCGAAGCGGGCGCGGAAGTCGTAGTGGCGAAGGTACTGCCCGGACGCGTCGCGGAAGGAGTAGCCGTTCCCGTCGGCGAGGCCGGCCACGACGGTGAAGGTCGACGCCTGCTTCTCGGCGGTGGTGCTGGAGCCGCTGACCACGAGGAGGTTGAGCAGGGAGGACTGGGTCTGCCAGTAGCGGGCGGTGTAGTTGCCGGACCGGAAGGAGCGGGTGACGTTCCTGGCCAGGGCCGGGCCGCCGGAGACGGTCTCCTTGATGACCGTGAAGTGGCGGGCCGTTCCGGAGACGGCGGGCAGGGCGGCCGGGGCGGACCAGGTGGCGAAGGTGTCGTAGCTGTCGCTGTAGTAGTAGGTGCCGTCGCCGTAGCCGTCGAAGAAGAGCCGCCAGCCGCCGTTGTCGAGCTGGATGAGGGCAGGACCCTCTCGGTAGCTGCCCCAGCCCGCCCAGTCGCCGGTCCTGGAGATCGTGTAGGGGCCGGTCAGAGAGGTGGCCGTCGCGTACTCGATGTACTTCGTCGTCTCGTTCTTCGTGAAGGCGTGGTAGATGGAGCCGGTCCGGACGAGGAACGTGTCGATGTGGTTCTTCCCGATGCCGGCCAGCGCCACCGGTGAACTCCACGTGGTCAGCGCGGAGTTGGTGGCCTTCAGCAGATACGGGGTGAAGATCCACTCGTCGTCGGTGGTGGAGCAGGACACGATGACGTTCACACTGCCGTCGCTGTCGACGAACCACTCCGGCGCCCAGGCGCGGGAGAGTCCCGCGATCGGGACCGTGTAGTCGTACAGGAAAGTCCAGTTGACCCGGTCGGTGCTGCGCGCGAAGCCGATGGTGGTGCTGGTGTCCTGCCAGGTGTGGGTCGTGTAGGTGATGTAGTAGTAGCCGTTGGTGTGCCTGAAGAGGCTCGCGTCGCGGATGCGGTTGCCCGGCGGCGTGTAGGCGGAGGCGCGGGCCAGGCGGAAGTCGGCCGCGTCGTCCGACTGATAGACGTTCACCGTCCCGTCGTTGCTGTTCAGGAACGGCACGATGGTGTACCGGGTGGCCGAGCCGCTCGGTGGCGCGGCCGCCGTCGCCGTGCCGAGCAGGCCCGGGGCTTCGCCCAGGGCCAGCGCCGAGGCGGGCAGGACGGCCATCGCGCGGAGCAGGGTGCGGCGGGACGGACTGTGGGGGCGTGTGGTCACGTGCGGCTCTCCCTACGACTCAAGGGACGACTCCGAATCCACGTATGCCGGCCATGTCGTTCGTCGTTTCGAACGTGGTTCGGGAATTCGATCAGAAAGTAGGGGTGGCGTCCGGGCGCGTCAATGGTTTGCGCACGCGGAGGCGGGGGCCTGGGAGAAACCTGTGGAGAACCTCGGAGCCGCACCGGGCGAAAACGTTCCGCCGCCCACCCACCGGAGGTTACCGTTCGGTAGACAACGTCGTCCCGGAGGTGCCCGTATGACGCCCGACCGTGCCGCAGGCCTCGCCGAGTCCGCCCGTGCGCTGGCCGACGGGGAGGTGACGTCGCGGACCCTGGTCGAGGAGGCGCTCGCACGGATCGAGGCGACGCAGGGGTCCCTCAACGCCTTCCGGGTGGTGCGGGCCGAGGCCGCGCTCGCCGAGGCCGAGGCCGCCGACCGGGAACTGGCCGCCGGAGTGCGCCTCCCGCTCCTCGGCGTGCCGGTCGCGGTGAAGGACGACACGGATGTCGCGGGCGAGCCCACCGCGTTCGGCTGTTCGGGCCAGTTCCCGCCCGCCGCGGAGGACGCCGAGGCGGTACGGCGGTTGCGCGCGGCGGGTGCCGTGATCGTCGGCAAGACCAACACCTGCGAGCTGGGGCAGTGGCCGTTCACGGAGGGGCCCGCCTTCGGCGCGACCCGCAATCCCTGGCACCGGGACCACACTCCGGGCGGCTCGTCGGGCGGCTCGGCCGCCGCCGTCGCCGCCGGACTCGTCCCGGCGGCCCTCGGCTCGGACGGCGCCGGCTCGGTGCGGATCCCGGCGTCGTGGACCAACCTGATCGGCATCAAGCCGCAGCGCGGCCGGGTCTCCACCTGGCCGCGCGGCGAGTCCTTCAAGGGCATCACGGTCAACGGCACACTCGCCCGCACGGTCGCAGACGCCGCCCTGCTGCTGGACGCCGCCGCCGGCAACCACGAACTCGACCCGCACCGGCCGCCGTCGATCGCCGCCTCCCGGGCCGTCGGCCGCGACCCGGGCCGGCTGCGGATCGCGCTCGCCCTCAAGCCTCCGTTCACGGCCCTGCCCGCCCGGCTCGACCCCCGGGTGCGGGCCAGGATCGTCGAACTCGGTGAGAAACTCGGCGCGTTGGGACACCACGTCGAGGAGGCCGATCCGCCCTACGGCCAGATCGGGCTCACGTTCATCCCGCGCGCCACGGCCGGAATCGCCGAGTGGGCCGACGAGGTGCCCTCCCCCGCGCTGCTCGACCCGCGCACCAGGAGCGCCGCCCGCCTGGGCCGGCTCCTTCGCGGGGCCCCGCTGCGGGCGGCCCGGCGCGCGGAGGCGGTCCTGCACGGTCGTATCGGCAGGTTCTACGAGTCGTACGACGTCGTCCTCGCGCCCACGACGGCCGCTCCCCCGCCCCGGATCGGCGCGATGCTCGGCCTCGGCGGCTTCGCCACCGACCGGGCGATGATCGCCGCCTGTCCCTACGCCTGGCCGTGGAACGTGCTGGGCTGGCCCGGCGTCAACGTCCCCGCCGGATTCGCGGGCGAACTGCCCGTCGGCGGCCAGTTGCTCGGGCCCGCGAACAGCGAGCCGCTGCTGATCTCGCTGGCCGCGCAGCTGGAGGCGGAGCTGCGGTGGCACGAGCTGTGGCCGCCGCAGCAGGACGAGGCGGCGCCGAGCGCGGTTGCCTAGAGACATCGACGTCCCGCCCCCAGGCCCTGCTCTGTGACCATGGACAGCCAAGGGGCTCGCGGAGGCGGAGGCCGTCAAGGCCCGTGCCGCCGCCCTCGCCGAGAACCGGGAGCTCGCTCGTCCCGCAACTCACCGAGAGCCGGCCGGAGACCGGCCGGGCGGGCGCGTCCGCGTTCGGCAACGTCGACAGCATGGTGGTGCTCAACGGCGCCGACGGCATGGCCGGCATGTTCGCCAGGGCGCTCCGCATCGGGCGGCACGGGGCTCGGCCCGGCGCGCCGGCTGCTCGCGTCGATGAACCAGGACGGGCAGGTGCCGGAGGGCAACTCGCCGCTCAACGGGCTCGTCCAGAAGGTGCCGACGGACGAGCAGTGCGGTTTCCCGTCTGATGTCGACCCTTCACGCTCGGCTCACGGGGGCAGCCCCTAAAGTGCCCCCGTGAGCACGTACACCGACGAGAACGTCCCGGGCCGCTACGGTCCCACCGCCACGACCGAGGCCGACCCGCGCGCAGTGGGCAGGGTGCGCACCGAGTACTCCCCCGCGCACGACGGCGACCCCGACCCCGGGGAGATCGTCTGGACCTGGGTCCCCTATGAGGAGAACGACGGCCGGGGCAAGGACCGCCCGGTGCTCGTCGTCGCGCGGGAGCCCGGTGGGACCTTCCTCGCCGTGCAGCTCTCCAGCAAGCGGCACGACGGGGATCGCGAGTGGGTGGCGATCGGCAGCGGCCCCTGGGACCGCACGGGCCGTGACTCCTGGGTGGACGTGGACCGTATCCTGCGGCTGCACGAGCGGGGCATGCGCCGCGAGGCGTGCGCCCTGGACCGAGGGCGGTTCAACCTGGTCCGGAAGCGGCTGCACGAGCGCTACGGCTGGACCTGAGCGCCGACGGCGCCGTTCACGCCCCGGGGAAGGCCCGGGCGAACGCCGCTCGCACCGGGCTGTCCGGCGTGCGGTCGAGGATCCCGAACACCACCTGCTCGAAGGCCCCGGCGAACCTCCCGCCGGGCCCGAGCAGTTCACGGAACGCGCCCGCCACCTGCGCGGGGTCGTTCTGGAACACCCCGCAGCCCCAGGCGCCCAGCACCAGTCGCCGGTACCGGTGTGCGGCGGCCGTCTCCAGCACGCGCTCGGCCCGTGCCGCCAGCGCCCGCGGCAGCTCTGCCGCGCGCCCGGGTTCCGTGCGCCGCACGACGCCCGCGTTGGGCGCGGCGGCCGTGAGGAAGCCTGCCGTGTACGGCTCGTCCAGCAGTCCGCCACGGTCGTCGCGGAAGACGGGCACCCCGGGTGAGTGGATGACACGGTCCGTGTAGAACGGGTCGCGGTGGGCGCGGTGGTGGTCGTAGAACGCACGGACCCCGAGCAGGCAGGTATGCAGGGCCGAGGCCCGGCACAGGGCCTCCTCCTGGGCCTGGGCGCCGTTCAGATAGCCGCCGCCCGGATTGCGGGCCGAGGCGAAGTTCAGTACGGCCGTGTCGCCGCCGAGCCGGCGGGCGGCCTCCAGGCTGCTCTCGCCCGTGACCTCGAAGGACGTCTCTCCAGCGGGGATGCGGGGCACGTCCACCGGCTCCGGCCCGTACATCCGGGTGGCCGAGCGTGCCGCCTCGGTCGCCGCCGCGACGGACACCTCCCGGCCGTCCGGGGCACGGTAGGTGCCCGCCGCCACGATCTGTTCCGTCTGCTGCGCGATACCGCGCAGGCGCGCGCTCACGGCGCCACCACCCGACAGCTGCGGACGCCGGGCGTCACCACCGCGCGCCGCGCTGTCATACGGCCGCTGCGGCCGCCCTCGATCTCCCCCGCCGTGCTCACCCGTGCATCCTGAGCGATGCTGGTCATGCGGTGCAACAGAATTCCCGGGCCTCACAGCCGACCGGAAGAACGACCGGGAAAGCCCCTGCCAACGCCCGGAGAGCGGATATTACCGCCCCGGAACGTGCCGGTACGCACCCTTGTGCGAATCGACGCGAGGGTCTTGGGTGGGTCGAGTGTGCCGGCCCGGCCCACAAGATCAGGGCCGGTGGCACTCTGGACTCTCAGGAGGATCCCGACATGTCCGATTCGGTAAGTGACTGTACGGAGCGGCCCCGCACCGCAGTCACCGAAGCCGAGGTGGAGGCCCTGGTCCGGGGCATCTGCTTCAAGACCGGCCCGCCCCGCACCCTCGGGGTCGAGGTGGAATGGCTAGTCCACGAGCTGCGCAGTCCGCAGCTCCCCGTCACACCCGAACGACTCGAAGCGGCCTACGCCGCACTGCGTACCGTGCCTCTGAAGTCGGCGCTCACCGTCGAGCCCGGCGGCCAGCTGGAACTGAGCTCGCCGCCCGCCGCCTCGCTGATGGAGTGCATCGGTACCGTCTCCGCCGACCTCGACACCGCCCGCGCCGTACTGCGCGAGCACGATCTGGATCTGGTCGGCGTCGGCAACGATCCCTGGCACCAGCCGCGGCGCTTCCTGCGCCAGCCGCGCTATGACGCCATGGAGACCTGCCTCGACCGCGCCGGCCCGGCCGGCCGCGCCATGATGTGCACCTCGGCCTCGGTACAGGTGTGCCTGGACGCCGGCTACGAGGAGCCCGGACCGCTCGGGCACGGCCGGCGCTGGTGGCTGGCGCACCAGCTGGGCGCGGTCCTGGTCGCGGCCTTCGCGAACTCGCCGCTGGCCGGGCGCGAGCCCACCGGCTGGCTCTCCACCCGGCAGTTGCTGTGGATGGAGATAGGCCCGGACCGCGCGGGCGCTCCCCCGCTGGACGGCGATCCAAGGGCCGCCTGGGCCCGGCACGTCGTGGACTCGCCGGTGATGTGCGTACGGCAGGACGGCGACGTCTGGGACGTGCCCGAAGGCCTGTCGTTCCGGGAGTGGACCAGATCGGGGGCGCCCAGGCCGCCGACGCAGGAGGATCTGGACTACCACCTCACGACGCTGTTCCCGCCGGTCAGACCGCGGGGCCATCTGGAGCTGCGCATGATCGACGCGCAGCCCGGCGAGGACGGCTGGATCGTGCCGCTCGCCGTGACGACCGCGCTGTTCGACGACCCGGAGGCCGCCGAGACCGCCTACCGGGCCGTGAAGCCGCTGGCCGAGCGCGCCCTGTCGCAGCCGGCGCCGCACAATCCGCTGTGGCTCGACGCGGCCCGCTCGGGCCTCGCCGATCCCGAGTTGCGGGAGGTGGCGGACGTCTGTTTCGCGGCGGCGCTGGAGGCCCTGCCCCGGCTGGGCGCCACCAGAGAGGTCACGGACGCGGTGGCGACGTACCGGGACCGCTATGTCGCGCGGGGGCGCTGCCCCGCCGACGACCTGCTGGACGAGCTCTACGGCACGGACCGCACTCTGCTTGGGAAGGACATCCGCACATGACCGACCCCGCTGTCGACGCCGACACTCTCCGCGAGCGGGCGCTGACCACCCTGACCACCGCCCGTGCCCGCACCACCCTGCTCACCTCCTGCGTGGAGGAGCCCGACCTCACCGCGCAGCACTCGCCGCTGATGTCACCGCTGGTGTGGGACCTCGCCCACATCGGCAACCAGGAGGAGATGTGGCTCCTGCGGGCGGTCGCGGGGCGGGAGGCGATGCGGCCCGAGATCGACGGCCTCTACGACGCCTTCGAGCACCCGCGCGCCGAACGCCCCTCGCTGCCGCTGCTGCCGCCCGCCGAGGCGCGGCACTACGCCTCCGAGGTGCGCGGCCGGGTGCTGGACATCCTGGAGAGCACCCCGTTCGACGGGACGCGGCTGACCGAGGCGGGCTTCGCCTTCGGGATGATCGCGCAGCACGAACAGCAGCACGACGAGACGATGCTGATCACGCATCAGCTCCGCAAGGGCCCGCAGGCCCTGACCGCCCCGGACCCGGACCCGGTGCCCCTGTTCACGGGGCCCTCCGAAGTCCTGGTTCCCGGCGGCCCGTTCACCATGGGCACGTCCACCGAGCCATGGGCGCTGGACAACGAACGCCCGGCGCACCGGCGCCAGGTGCCGGCGTTCTACATGGACACCACGCCGGTGACGAACGCCGCGTTCCAGGCGTTCATCGCGGACGGCGGCTACGACACCGAACGCTGGTGGACGCCCGAGGGCTGGGCGCACATCCGCCGGCACTCGATCCACGCCCCGCTGTACTGGCAGCGGGACGGCAAGCAGTGGCTGCGGCGCCGCTTCGGCGTCACCGAGGTCGTCCCGCCCGACGAGCCGGTGCTGCACGTGTGCTGGTACGAGGCCGACGCCTACGCCCGCTGGGCCGGGCGCCGGCTGCCCACCGAGGCGGAGTGGGAGAAGGCGGCCCGGCACGACCCGGCCTCCGGCCGCTCGACGCGCTACCCGTGGGGCGACGCCGACCCCGCGCCGGAGCACGCCAACCTCGGCCAGCGCCATCTGCGGCCCGCGCCCGCCGGGAGCTACCCGGAGGGCGAATCGCCGCTCGGCATACGTCAGTTGATCGGTGACGTGTGGGAGTGGACGGCGAGCGACTTCCTGCCGTACCCGGGTTTCCAGGCGTTCCCGTACAAGGAGTACTCGCAAGTGTTCTTCGGGCCCGAGTACAAGGTGCTGCGCGGCGGCGCGTTCGCGGTGGACCCGGTGGCCTGCCGGGGCACCTTCCGCAACTGGGACTATCCGATCCGGCGCCAGATCTTCTCCGGATTCCGTACGGCCCGCTCCGCGGGGGACGCCTGATGTGCCGTCATCTCGCGTACCTCGGGCCCCAGGAGCCGCTCGGCCGGCTCCTCGTGGAGCCGCCGCACAGCCTGTACCGCCAGTCGTGGGCACCGCGGCGACAGCGGTACGGGACCGTCAACGCCGACGGTTTCGGGGCCGGTTGGTACGCCGACGGCGATCCGGCCCCGGCCCGCTACCGCCGGGCCGGTCCCATCTGGGCGGATGTGTCCTTCGCCGATCTCGCCCGGGTCGTGCGCAGCGGCGCGCTGCTCGCCGCCGTACGGGACGCGACGGTGGCGGGAGCCGACGGGGAGGCCGCGGCGGCGCCGTTCGCCGCGGGCCTCTGGCTGTTCAGCCACAACGGCGCGGTGAAGGGCTGGCCCGGCTCGATGGCCCCGCTCGTCCCCGGTGTGCCGCCCGTGGAGCTGCTGTCGATGGAGGCCCGCAACGACTCCGCGTTCGTGTGGGCGCTGGTCCTCGCACGGCTGCGCGGCGGCGACGAGGCCGGGCAGGCGCTGGCCGACACGGTCGTGGAGGTCGCCGAGGCGGCCCCCGGCTCCCGGCTCAACCTGCTGCTCACCGACGGCGAGAGCATCGCCGCGACCGCCTGGGGCGACACGCTCTGGTATCTGACCCGGCCCGGCGGCGGCACCGTCGTGGCCTCCGAACCCTACGACGACGATCCGCACTGGCGGGAGGTCCCCGACCGCACCCTGCTCGCGGCGAGCCGTACCGACGTTCTGCTCACCCCGCTCAAGGATCCCGGCGACACCCTGGTACCCGCACCACCGAAGGAGCCCCGCACGTGAGTCCGTTCCTTCTCACCCGCAACCTGCCCGAGCACGCCACCGACGCCGCACTGCGCGCCGACGTCCTCAAGGGCCTGACCGGCACACCGAAGACGCTGCCGCCGAAGTGGTTCTACGACGCCGAGGGCAGCGAACTCTTCGAGAAGATCACCGAGTTGCCCGAGTACTACCCCACGCGGGCCGAACGCGAGATCCTCGTCGACCGGGCCGGCGAGATCGCCGCGGCCACCGGCGCCCGCACCCTGGTCGAACTGGGCTCCGGCTCCTCCGAGAAGACGCGGTTCCTCCTCGACGCGCTGACCGGGCTGCACACCTACGTCCCCGTCGACGTCAGCGAGAGCGCGCTGACCCTGGCGGGGCAGGCGCTGATCGAGGAGCGGCCGGGGCTGGACGTCCATGCCCTGATCGCCGACTTCACCGGCGGAATGGCCCTGCCGGACACGCCTGGGCCCCGGCTGGTGGCGTTCCTCGGCGGCACGATCGGCAATCTGCTGCCGGCCGAGCGCTCGGTGTTCCTCGCCTCCGTCCGCGCCCTGCTCTCCCCTGGTGACGCGCTGCTGCTCGGCACGGACCTGGTCAAGGACGAGAAGGTCCTCGTGGAGGCGTACGACGACGCCGCGGGCGTGACGGCCGCGTTCAACAAGAACGTCCTGACCGTGATCGACCGCGAGTTGGGCGCCGACTTCGATCCCGGTGCCTTCGAGCACGTCGCGGTCTGGGACCGGGACAACGAGTGGATCGAGATGCGGCTGCGCTCCCGTACGGCGCAGACCGTGAAGGTGCCCGCGCTGGACCTCGCCGTACACTTCGCCGCCGGCGAGGAGATGCGTACCGAGGTGTCGGCGAAGTTCCGCCGCGACGGTGTCCGCGCGGAACTGTCGGCGGCCGGGCTGGAGCTGGCGCACTGGTGGACGGACGGTCAGGGCAGGTTCGCCCTGTCACTGAGCGTGGCGCGGTGACCGACGGCTCGCGCGTTGCCCCTCCTTGGGGCACCGTGGAGTGACGCGTGTGAGAGGAGCACCCACATGTCGAACCACACCTACCGGGTCACCGATATCGTCGGCACCTCGCCGGAGGGCGTGGACCAGGCCATCCGCAACGGTATCGACCGCGCCTCGCAGACCTTGCGCAACCTGGACTGGTTCGAGGTGACCGAGGTGCGCGGCCAGCTCGAAGAGGGGCAGATCGCGCACTGGCAGGTGACCATGAAGGTCGGCTTCCGCCTGGACGAAGCCGGGTAGCACGCCGGGTTCGCCCCCGGTCCCGGGTCCTCAGGTCCGCCCCTCCCGCTCCTGCGCCGACTTCAGCGCCGCGGAAGGGGCGGTCCATCGTGCCCGTACGACGGTGAAGCCGGCCCGTTCGGCGTCCTCGCACACGAGCTCGTCGTCGTCCACCAGCACCCGGATCTCTCGGCTGCGGGCGAGGCGGTTCAGGATCTCCAGCTTGGTGCGCCGGGCGGGCCTGCGGTCGTCGTTGCGCCGCATGTACACCCGCCCTTCCGGCAGCCCGTGCGCCAAGAGCCAGTCGAGCGTGTCGCGCCGGCAGCGCTCGGGGCGCCCGGTCAGGTAGACGACCTCGCACTCCGCGCCGCTCGCCCTCGCCATCGCGACCCCTTCCTCGATGGGCGGGTCCTGCGGGGCGGCCGCGAAGAAGGCGTCCCAGTCACGGGGCTTGCGCTCCAGGAAGCGCTGCCGGTGCGCCGTGTCGGCGAGCGTGTTGTCGAGGTCGAACACGGCGAGCGGGGGTTTGTTGCTTTCGGTCACACCGCTCAGCCTAAGAGACCGCCGCGACAGGCCCTTGGAACCGCCCTTTCAAACCGCGGCTCCTCGGTGGGCTCCGTCGCCCTGAACAGCGCGGTGTGGGGCCCCGAGTGCAGAGCTGATCGCGGAGCGGTCGGGGCATCGTCCTGAGCGGCCGGCGGCGACTTCGCGCACGCCGCCCAGGACTTCGCCACGTCAGGTGCCGAGCGCCGCGAGCACCACCGACCTGGCCTCCTCCTGGACCCGGGTCAGGTGGTCCGGGCCGAGGAAGGACTCCGCGTAGATCTTGTAGACGTCCTCGGTCCCCGAGGGGCGGGCCGCGAACCAGGCGTTGTCGGTGGCGACCTTGATGCCGCCGAGGGCGGCGCCGTTGCCGGGGGCCTCGGTGAGGACCGTGGTGACCGGCTCACCGGCGAGGGTGTCGGCGGTGACCTGGCGCGGGGACAGCCTGGCGAGCAGCGCCTTCTCCTCGCGGGTGGCCGGGGCGTCGACGCGCGCGTAGGCGGGGGCGCCGAAGCGGTCGGTGAGCTGCGCGTAGTGCTGCGACGGGGTCCTGCCGGTGACCGCCGTGATCTCGGAGGCGAGCAGGGCCAGGGTGATGCCGTCCTTGTCGGTGGTCCACACCGAGCCGTCGCGGCGCAGGAAGGACGCGCCGGCCGACTCCTCGCCGCCGAAGCCGAGGCTGCCGTCGGACAGGCCGTCGACGAACCACTTGAAGCCGACGGGGACTTCGACCAGCGGGCGGCCGACGTCGGCCGCGACCCGGTCGATCATGCTGGACGAGACCAGGGTCTTGCCGATGCCGGCGCCCGCGGGCCACTGCTCCCGGTGCGAGAAGAGGTACGAGATCGCCACGGCCAGGTAGTGGTTGGGGTTCATCAGGCCGGCGTCGGGGGTCACGATGCCGTGCCGGTCGGCGTCGGCATCGTTTCCGGTGGCGATGTCGTACCGGTCGCGCTGTTCGATGAGCGAGGCCATGGCGTACGGCGAGGAGCAGTCCATGCGGATCCTGCCGTCCCAGTCCAGCGTCATGAAGCGCCAGGTGGGGTCGGTGAGCGGGTTCACGACGGTGAGGTCGAGCCCGTGCTGTTCGGCGATGCGGCCCCAGTAGGCGACCGAGGCGCCGCCGAGCGGGTCGGCGCCGATCCGTACGCCCGCGGACCTGATCGCCTCCAGGTCCAGCACGTTCGGCAGGTCCGCCACGTACCGGCCGAGGAAGTCGTGGCGGCCGGTGCCGGGGGCGGCCAGGGCGCGGGTGCAGGGGATGCGCCGTACGTCCTTCATGCCACCGGTGATGATCTCGTTGGCGCGGTCCTGGATCCAGGAGGTCGCCTCGGAGCCGGCGGGGCCGCCGCTCGGCGGGTTGTACTTGAAGCCGCCGTCGGCGGGCGGGTTGTGCGAGGGGGTGACGACCACGCCGTCGGCGAGGCCGGAGGTGCGACCGCGGTTGGCGGTGAGGATGGCGTGGGAGACCGCCGGGGTGGGCGTGTACCCGTCGGTCTGGTCGATGAGGACGGTCACGTCGTTGGCGGCGAAGACCTCCAGAGCCGTGATCCGGGCCGGCTCGGACAGGGCGTGGGTGTCGGCGCCGAGGAAGAGGGGGCCGTCGGTGCCCCGGGCGGTGCGGTACTCGCAGATGGCCTGGCTGGTGGCGGCGATGTGGTCCTCGTTGAACGCCGTCGCGAGGGCCGATCCTCGGTGCCCCGACGTGCCGAACGCCACTCGCTGCCCGGGGTCGGCCGGGTCGGGGTGCAGCGCGTAGTACGCCGTGACCAGGCGGGCCACATCGATGAGGTCCTCGGGCCCGGCGACCTGCCCCGCTCGCTCGTCCTGCATCTCCCGGCTCCTCCGCAAGGGTCGGTTGGGTACGGCCCTCATTCTCCCCTGCCGGGGCCGCGGGGACGCGCACCGGGCACCCGTTGTGGCACGCGTCCCGTGGACGCGACGATGCGGGCCGCGAGCGAGGGGACACCGACGTGAGGCAGGACGACCAACGGCCACTCCCTGCGCCGCACCCGGCGCGGCTTCGGCGTCCGCGCGACGCTCCTTCCTCGCCGGTGGTCTCCTCCGCACCGGGCCCGTGCCACCCGGACTCCGACTTCGCCTGGTTCCCGCTCCGGAACCCGGGCGTCGCCTCCATCCCGGCGGGCTTCCTGATCGGCTGGCTCGGGACCGTTCTCGGCGACCGGCGGCAACCGCAGGACGACACCGCTTACAAGGAGTTCGAGGTGAGGATGCCGGTGGGCGCCAAGGAGTAATTATTAATGGGATCCATTTTCATGTAGCGTCCTCGGTGTTCACTCACCCGGCTCACCGAGGAAGTCCCCATGGCCGTTCCCAAGCGGAAGATGTCCCGCAGCAACACCCGCCACCGCCGCGCCCGGTGGAAGGCGGCCACGCCGTCGCTGGTACCCGTGACGATCGACGGCGTACGCCACCTCGTGCCGCAGCACTTGGTGAAGGCGTACGAACGCGGACTGCTGCGCCCCGAGGACTGACCATGACCAGGCGGCGCCCGTCCTGCCTATGCTGGTGGGGGCCGGTTCTGCTCGCCGAGCGCGAGGAGGGAGCCGCGGGTGACCGAACGGACGATCGACAGGGCGGCCGCGGACACCCTGCGGCAGGCCAGGGACGCCGTCGCGCGTGAGGCGTGGGCCGAGGCGTACCGGCTGCTCGACGGCCTGGACACCGCATGTCTCACCGCCGACGACTGCGCCGCGTTCGCCGACGCCGCCTGGTGGACCAGCCGGATCGAGGAGTCGATCGTCCACCGGATGCGGGCCTACGCCGGTTATGTCGCGGCGGGTACGGCCCGGCGGGCCGGGCACATGGCCTGGCTGCTGTTCTACGAGCACCAGTTGGCGGGGCGCGCGGCCCTGGCCGCCGGCTGGCTGCGCCGGGCGCGGCGGCAACTGCACGACCAGCCCGAATGTGTCGAGCAGTGCTATCTCGCCTGGGTCGACACGGAGGACGCCCAGCGGCGCGGTGCCTTCGACGAGGCGATGACGGCGGCCCGGCACATGGCCGCGATCGCCCGGCGGGGCGGCAGCCCGGATCTGCTGGCCATGGGCGTGCAGGCGCAGGCGGGCGTGCTGGTGGCCCAGGGCCGCGTCGGCGAGGGACTCGACCTGCTGGACGAGGCGATGTGCGCGGCCATGGCGGGCGAGCTCAGCTCCTTCTTCACCGGCTGGGTCTACTGCCTGGGCCTGCAGCAGTCCATGGCCTGCGTCGATCTGGAACGCGCCGCCGAGTGGACCGACGCGGCCATGCGGTGGTGCGCGGCGATGCCGGCCGAGAACAACTTCCGCGGACTGTGCCGGGTGCACCGCGTGCAGGTGCTGGAGCTGCGCGGCGCATGGTCCGAGGCGCTGGCCGAGGCCGAGCGGACCTGTGTGGAACTGCTGCCGTACGAGCGGCGGTCGGCCGCCGAGGCGGTCTATCTGGTGGGCCAGATCCAGCGGCGGCGCGGAGAACTCGCGGCGGCCGAGGAGTCGTACGACCGCGCCCATGAGCTCGGCCGGGACCCGCAGCCCGGTCTGGCGCTGCTGCGGCTGGCCCAGGGGAAGGCCGATGCCTCGGCGGCCACCCTGCGGCTCACGCTCGCCGACGCGGGCGAGGCCGGCGGACTCGACCGGTGCGCTCTGCTCGCGGCCCAGGTGGAGGTGGGTCTCGCGCTGGGCCGCACGCCCGAGGCGCGCAACGCCGCCGGGCAGCTGCGGACCCTGGCCCGGGACTGGCAGCGCCGGGGCGGCTCACCGGCGACCCCGCTGCACGCGAGCGCCGCGGCGGCTGCCGGGGCGGTGGCCTTCGCCGCCCGTGACCTCGACCGTGCGCTGCCCCGGCTGCGCCGCGCGCTGGCGCTGTGGCTGGAGCTCCGGGTGCCGTACGAGGCGGCCCAGGTGCGGATGACCCTGGCCGCCGCCGACCGGGCCGCCGGGGACGCCGAGGGGGCGCGGATGGAGCTGCGGGCCGCCGAGCAGGAGTTCCGCCGGCTCGGTGCCGCACCCGACGCCCGCCGGGCCGCGGCCCTGCTCGCGGACGTACGCCGACGGCGGCCCGGCGGGCTCACCGAGCGGGAGATCCAGGTGCTGCGGCTGGTCGCGGCGGGCCGCACGAACCGGGCCGTCGCCGCGGAGCTGGTGATCAGCGAGCACACCGTGGCCCGGCATCTGAACAACATCTTCGCCAAGCTCGGCGTGTCCTCACGGGCGGCGGCGACGGCGTACGCCTTCCGGCACGGCCTCGCCTGAGACCGTCCACCGGCACGGCGGCCTCGCCCGGCACCCGCCCATGGGCCGTTCTGCCCATGCCGGTCCGCCGGCGATGGGCGATTCCGGCGATGAGACCGGCGCCGCCGCGGCGTAGACCGGAGAGGTACCCCTTCCCGACCAGGAGCGGAAAGCAGGTGGGGTCATGGCCACCTACACACCCACACTCGACGACCGGCTGCTGGACCGGCTGCGCGGAGCGGTGCGCGGGACCGTCGTGGAGCCCGGCGATCCGGTCTACGACGAGGCCCGCAAGGTCTACAACGCCATGCACGACCGGCGGCCGGCGATCATCGTGCGGGCCGTCGACACGGGCGACGTCATGGCCACCGTCGACTTCGCCCGCGAGCAGGGCGTGCCGCTCGCCGTGCGCGGCGGCAGCCACAGTGTGCCCGGCTACGGCACCTGCGACGGCGGCGTCGTCCTCGATCTCGGCCTGATGCGCGGCATCCGCGTCGATCCCGGCACCCGCACGGCGTGGGTGGAGGGCGGCTGCACCTGGGCGGACGTCAACCACGCCACGCACGCGTTCGGGCTGGCCACCACCGGCGGGATCGTCTCCACCACCGGCGTGGGCGGTCTGACGACCGGCGGCGGCCTCGGGCATCTGGCCCGGCGTTGCGGTCTGGCCTGCGACAACCTCGTCTCGGTCGACCTGGTCACGGCCGACGGATCCTTCGTGACCTGCACGGACGAGCAGCACAGCGACCTGATGTGGGCCGTGCGCGGAGGCGGCGGCAACTTCGGCGTCGTGACGTCCTTCGCCTACCGGCTGCACCCGATCGCCGACATCCTCGGCGGGCCGACCTTCTTCCCGCTCGACGCGGACGTGATCCGCGGGTACCGGGAGCTGGTCGCCGAGGCGGACGAGCGGCTCGGGGCGGTCTTCGTGGTGGGCCTCGGACCGCCGGTGCCGTTCCTGCCGGAGCGCTGGCACGGGCGTCCGGTGTGCGGCATGGTCACCTGCTGGACCGGGCCGCGGGACGAGGACGACCGCATCCGGGAGCGGGTCGCGGCGCTCGGACCGGTGCTGGGCCGGCATCTGGAACGCATGCCCTACCCCGTGATCAACACCCTCTTCGACGATCTGGTGCCGGCCGGGCTGTACCACTACTGGAAGGGCTCCTTCACCCAGAGCCTGCCCGACGGGGTCGTCGACACCCTGGTCGAGTACGGCGCGACCACACCGTCCATCCAGAGCGTGACGGTCGTCTTCCCCATCGACGGCGCCTGTCACCGGGTCGGACCGGAGGAGACCGCCTTCTCCTACCGGGACGCCGACTACGCGATCGCGCTCAGCCCGACGCTCGCCACCCGGGAGGACTGCGAGGCCCAGAAGGACTGGGTGCGCGCCTTCCACCGGGGGCTGGAACCGCACTCCCTGGAGGGCGGCTACGTGAACTTCATGGACGCCGACGACCAGGACCGCGTACGGGCCAACTACCGCACGAACTACGGCCGTCTGCGCGACCTGAAACGGCGCTACGACCCCGGCAACCTGTTCCGCCTGAACCACAACATCGCGCCCTGAGAACCTGTGGGAACCGCCGCCGGGGACCGCTGAGGAATCCTGGCGGCTCCCGGGTGTTGAACCCTGTATGAGCTCCGTGATCGCCGCGACCCGCTTCTCCGTCCTCGACCGCTCCCGTACCCGCGAGGGCCGCACGAACGCGGAGGCATTGCGGGACACCGTGAGGCTGGCGCGGGAGGTCGAGGCGCTCGGCTACCACCGGTTCTGGGTCTCGGAGCACCACGGCGTGCCCGGCGTCGCCGGTTCCGCACCCACGGTGCTGGCCGCCGCCGTGGCCGGTGCGACGCGTACCATCCGGGTCGGCACCGGCGGGGTGATGCTGCCCAACCACCGGCCGCTGATCGTGGCCGAGCAGTTCGGGGTGCTGGAGTCCCTCTTCCCCGGCCGTGTCGACATGGGGCTCGGGCGGTCCGTGGGCTTCACCGACGGCGTGCGCAAGGCGCTGGGCCGGGACAAGGGGGACGCCGAGGACTTCGGGGCGCAGCTCCAGGAGCTGCTCGGCTGGTTCCGCGGCACCTCGCCGACCGCGGTGCACGCGCGGCCCGCCGAGGGCCTGACCGTGCCGCCGTTCGTGCTGGCCATGGGCGAGGGCGCGGACATCGCGGCCCGCGCGGGCCTGCCGATGGTGATCGGTGACCTGCGGAACCGGGAGAAGATGCGGCGGGGCATCGACCACTACCGCGACCACTTCCGGCCCTCCGTGTGGGCGGGCGAGCCGTACGTCGTGATCTCCGGCACGATCGCGGTGGCCGGCACGCCCGAGGAGGCCCGGCGGCTGCTCGTGCCGGAGGCCTGGTCGATGGCTTACTCGCGCACCCACGGCACCTTCCCGCCGCTGCCGCCCGCCGAGCGCGTCGAGACGCTCACCCTGACCGGCAAGGAGCGCGGCTTCTACGAGGGCGGACTCACCGGCCACATCGCCGGCACGGAGGAGCAGGTCGCGCACGAGCTGGAGACCGTGCTGAAGGAGACCGGGGCGCAGGAGGTGCTGGTCACGACGAGCACGTACGACCGTGCGGCGCTGCTGGACTCCTACCGGCGGCTCGCCCGGATCGCCGAGGGGTGACCCGGGCGGACCGCCGGACGGTGCGTCAGTCCGGGTCGCGCGGGTCGAAGGACCTGGTGTCGATCGTCAGCGGCCTCGGGAACGCTGCGGCCACCGAATCCCAGGGCGTGAACTTGAAGTCGGTGCCCTCCCGCTCGCCGTCCGCGGGCGTCGCCTCACCGTCGTGGGTGACCAGCAGGCCCTTGGGGAAGGACCGGCCCAGCGGGACGTTGACCACGCTCGTGCCGTCGGAGTGCTGCACACCGTCGGTGGCGGCGCCGTCCGTGACGGCGAACGAGCCGAGGTAGTCGTTGCGGCCCTGACGCTCGTACACGGCGAAGGTGTCGTCGCCCTGGCTGGAGGCGAGCAGATATCCCTTGCCGTCGGCGGCGTGGTAGATCGTGGCGCCCTCGGCGTCGGCACCGAGGTGCTCACCGCCGAAGCCGGGGTCGTGGGCGGTGTCGATGACGCACTCCTCGTCTTCGGCGTCGTAGGTCCAGGGCGTGCCGTACTCCCGCACCCGGTCGATGAGCCGGGGACGCTCGAACTCCTCGTCGTCGAGTTCGACCCGCCACAGCCCGACGTCCTCCTGGGCGGCGTACAGGACGTGCTTCTCCTGGTCGACGACCATGCCCTCGACCTGCGCGTGGTCGCCGGGGTCGGCGCACGGCGTCCAGCTCTTGCCGTTGGGCAGGGTGAAGGAGCCGGGCAGGTCGAGGGTGTCAGCGGTGCGGTAGCCGACGCGTCCGCCGCGGTCCTGCAGGCGCAGCAGCCGTACGCGGGTCTCCGAGCGGCGCGACACCACGACGTAGGCGTGGTCGTCGTCGCTGAAGGCGGCCAGGCCGTAGGCGGTGCGCTGGTCGTCCACCTCGGTCTCGCTCGTGGAGAAGACCGGCGCGGCGTTCGCCGCCGTGACGTCCCGCAGCGGGGGCCGGCCCGCGGCCACGGCCGCCGGGTCGATGGCGTAGGCCCGCACGCGGTCCCGGCCCCGGTCGCTGACCAGGGCCAAGTCGGTCTTCTTGCCGCCCAGTTCGAAGCCGTACACGACGTCGACGTTGTTGAAGCGGCCCGGCGCGGCGTCCTCGCCCGGCGCCGCGGGGGCGGCCATGTGCTGCAGGCGCCTGCCGTCCAGGTCGTAGACGTCGAGGCCGGCCTCCTTGAGGGTGCCGATCACGAGGCTGCGGCCCGGGTCACGGGGGTCGACCCAGACGGCCGGGTCGTCGGCGTCGGCGTTGCCGCCCGCCTCGTCGTCGTACACGGCGGGGGTCTCCACGCGCGCGGAGACGGAGACCGGCTGCGGCGCGGAGGCGCCCGTGACCATCAGCAGCGCGGCGGTGAGAGTGCTCAGAGCGGAAGCGCTCACGATACTCCTCGGTAGGAAGAGAGACTGGCGCGACGCTATGGGCGACCGGTGTGGGCGAGCCGACGCCGTCGTGAACAGCAGATGGCTCATGCCGGCTCCCCGTCTGGTTCGCATACAATCGCGGGGTTTGCCCGACCCCTGACGGCCCACCCTCCGGAGCGTCTGCCCCATGCATGCCCCGCACGACCCGAACGTCCGTGTCCGAGGCGCCCGCGAGCACAACCTCAAGGGCGTGGACGTCGACATTCCGCGGGATGTGCTGGCCGTGTTCACGGGCGTGTCCGGGTCGGGAAAGTCGTCGCTCGCCTTCGGCACGATCTACGCCGAGGCCCAGCGCCGCTACTTCGAGTCGGTCGCGCCGTACGCCCGCCGGCTGATCCACCAGGTCGGCGCGCCGAAGGTCGGTGAGATCACCGGCCTGCCGCCCGCGGTGTCCCTCCAGCAGCGCCGCTCGGCTCCGATGTCGCGCTCCTCCGTCGGCACGGTCACCAACCTCTCCAACTCCCTGCGGATGCTGTACTCCCGGGCCGGTGACCGTCCGCCGGGCGCCGAGCGCCTCGACTCGGACTCGTTCTCGCCGAACACCGCGGCCGGGGCGTGCCCGCAGTGCCACGGGCTGGGGCGGGTGCACCGTACGACCGAGGAGTTGCTGGTCCCCGATCCGGCGCTGTCGATCCGCGAGGGCGCGATCGCCGCCTGGCCGGGCGCCTGGCAGGGCAAGAACCTGCGCGACATCCTCGACGCGCTCGGCCACGACGTCGACCGGCCCTGGCGTGAGCTGCCCGCCGAGGCGCGGGAGTGGATCCTGTTCACCGACGAGCAGCCGGTCGTCACCGTGCACCCGGTGCGTGACGCGGACCGTATCCAACGGCCGTACCAGGGCACGTACATGAGTGCCCGCCGGTATGTGATGAAGACGTTCTCCGACTCCAGGAGCCCGACCCTGCGGGCGAAGGCGGAGCGGTTCCTGGCGGCCGCGCCCTGTGCGGCGTGCGGCGGCAGCAGACTGCGGCCCGAGGCGCTGGCGGTGACCTTCGCGGGGCGCACGATCGCCGAGCTGGCGGCGCTGCCGCTGATCGAGCTGACGGATGCGCTGGAGGGCGGCACCTCGGAGACGGCGCGTGTCCTCACCGAGGACCTCAAGTCCCGTATCGGGCCGGTCGTCGAGCTCGGCCTCGGCTACCTCAGCCTGGACCGGGCCACGCCCACCCTCTCGGCGGGCGAGCTCCAGCGCCTGCGGCTCGCGACCCAGCTCAGGTCCGGGCTCTTCGGTGTGGTGTACGTCCTCGACGAGCCGTCCGCGGGACTGCACCCGGCGGACACGGAGGCGCTGCTGCGGGTGCTGGCGCGGCTGAAGGCGGCCGGGAACACGGTGTTCGTGGTCGAGCACCACCTCGACGTCATGCGGGGCGCCGACTGGCTGGTCGACGTGGGGCCGCGGGCGGGTGAGCACGGCGGGCGGGTGCTGCACAGCGGTCCGGTGGCCGGGCTGGCGACGGTGCCGGAGTCGGCGACGGCACGCTTCCTCTTCGACGACTCTCCCGCCGCCGCACGTCAAGTACGCTCCCCGCACGGCCAGTTGAAGGTGGGACCGGTGACCCGGCACAACCTGCGGGGAGTGACCGCCGAGTTCCCGCTCGGCGTGTTCACGGCCGTCACGGGCGTCTCCGGCTCGGGGAAGTCGACGCTGATCGGCGAGATCACCGAGGACCTGGTGGGTGTGGGGCGCCTGGTGTCGGTCGACCAGAAGCCGATCGGCCGCACCCCGCGCTCCAATCTGGCCACCTACACCGGCCTCTTCGACGTGGTGCGCAAGGTGTTCGCGGCCACCGACGAGGCGCGGACGCGTGGTTACGGCGTCGGACGCTTCTCGTTCAATGTCGCGGGAGGGCGCTGCGAGACCTGTCAGGGCGAGGGGTTCGTCAGCGTCGAGCTGCTGTTCCTGCCGAGCACGTACGCACCGTGCCCGGACTGCGACGGGGCCCGCTACAACCCCGAGACGCTGCAGGTGGCGTACCGGGGACGGAACATCGCGCAGGTGCTGGATCTGACGGTGGAGAGCGCGGCGGAGTTCTTCGCGGACACCGCGACGGTGGCCCGCGCTCTGCACACGCTCCTCGACGTGGGCCTCGGCTACCTCCGGCTGGGGCAGCCCGCCACCGAGCTGTCCGGCGGCGAGGCGCAGCGGATCAAGCTGGCGAGCGAGTTGCAGCGCGGCCGGCGCGGCCACACGCTGTACCTCCTCGACGAGCCGACGACCGGACTGCACCCGGCCGACGTCGAGGTGCTGATGCGCCAGCTGCACGGGCTCGTCGACGCCGGACACACCGTCGTCGTGGTCGAGCACGACATGTCCGTCGTCGCGGGCGCGGACTGGGTGATCGACCTGGGGCCGGGCGGCGGTGACGCGGGCGGACGCATCGTGGCGGCGGGTCCGCCCGCTCGGGTGGCACAGGAGACGGGGAGCGCGACGGCTCCCTATCTCGCCCGGGTCATGCCGTGAGGGGCTCGCACGCCGGGGCCGTCGACACCGGCTGATCCGCCCCGGCGACGGGCACGGCCCGCTGCTGCCGGGGAACCCGGACCAGACACTCCCGCGGCAGCGCGGACGCCTCGGCCGCCTCGGCCAGGGAACGGCGGTCGAATCGGCTGCCCGGCACGATCGGCTCCCTCACCTCCGCCTCCGCGACCAGTTCGCGTGCCCTGACCACCCGCCACACCGACGCCAGCAGCGAGTCGTCCCCGACGAAGGCGGCGGCCGTGCCGGACGCACCGCCCGCGAGGCGGTAGCGCAGGCGCACCGGCTGCACGGGGACGCCCGCGTCGAGGGCGGCCTGGAAGGCGGCGCGGCGGAAGCTGCCCTGGGCCCGGCCGCACCAGGTGCTGCCCTCGGGGAAGACGGTCACCGCCTGGCCGGCCCGCAGGGCCGCGGCGATCCGGTCCACCGTCCGCGGCAGGGCCCGGATCCGGTCCCGGTCGATGAAGAGGGCACCGCTGCGCGCGGTCAGCCAGCCCGCGACCGGCCAGCCACGGATCTCCGACTTGGCGAGCATCCGGGCCGGGCGCACGGCGGCGAGCAGCGGGATGTCCAGCCAGGAGACGTGGTTGGCGACCAGCAGCAGACCGCCCCCGGGTGCCGCGGGGCCGGCGATCCGTACCCGGACCCCCGCGGCCCGTACGACCCACCGGCACCAGCGGCGGACCGTTCCGGCGGGGATCCTCCCGCCGAGCGGCATCGCCGCACAGCCGACGACCAGCAGGAGCAGGACCGCCACGATCCGCAGGGCGGCCAGGGGCGCGGCCCTGGCCGGTCCCGTCGCGTCGATGCAGATCCGTGGCGTGCAGGGGGCACTTGGCCGCCAGAGGGTTCCCGCGTCGGCCGCGTGGCTCGTGGTGCCCGCGGCCGGGGTGCCGGCCACGGGGGCGATCGCCGCGGGGACACCCACGGCACCGAGGGAGGTGGTGCTCATGGCCGCCACGCCCGTCACGCCGGCACGAGGGAGAGGAAGTGCCGCAGATAGCGCGAGTTGACCCGGCGCATCGACAGCAGCACATACAGGTCGGCGACCCCGAACTCCGGGTCGTGCGCGGCCTCGCCGCACACCCAGGCGCCCAGGCGGATGTAGCCGCGCAGCAGGGCGGGCAGTTCGACGCGGGTGGCGGGGACCGGCGCGGTCGGCTGCCAGGGCCGCAGCGGTCGTACCCGGTACTCCTCCGGGGCCAGGTGCTTGGCCTGCACGCGGTCCCAGGTCGCGGCGGCCAGGGTGCCGCCGTCCGCGAGCGGGATCGAGCAGCAGCCGGCGAGCCACTCGTGGCCGCGGTCGACCATGTAGCGGGCGATGCCGGCCCAGATGAGGCTGATCACGGCGCCGTCGCGGTGGTCGGGGTGGACGCAGGAGCGGCCGACCTCGACCAGATTCGGACGGAGGGAATCGATGCGGGTGAGGTCGAACTCGCCCTCGGAGTAGAGTCGGCCCGCGACCGCGGCCCGCTCCGGCGGGAGCAGCCGGTAGGTGCCGACGACCTGTCCGGACACCTCCTCGCGGACGAGCAGGTGGTCGCAGTACGCGTCGAAGGCATCGATGTCGTGACCCGGCTGCGGGGTGGTCAGCAGGGCGCCCATCTCGCCAGCGAAGACGTCGTGCCGCAGCCGCTGGGCGGCGCGCACGTCATCCTCGTTGCGGGCGAGTCCCACGGTGTAGCGGGTGGGTGCCGTGGGCTGCGGGGGACGGTCGACGGTCAGTACGCCGGTCATGGCTTACTCCTGGTCACGGGCCGGGGACGGCGAGCGGCGGGCAGATGCGAGCGGTGCTGTGTGCCGCCCCTGTTCTTCCTATGCCGGTTGGCGTACGCGTGACCTGTGCCAGGAGCGCGGATGTGCGGATGCTGAACGGCGTGGGCCGGTACCGGTCGTCCACATTCCGGTGCCCGTCCGGTCAGCCGGAGGGTCCGGCGCCGTTCACTTGGCGGGTGCGGGAAAGGCGAGACGGGGCCGGGGAGCACCTCCCGACCCCGCCCGTCCGCACGTGACGGCGAACGTTCACTGCAACGCCCCAAGGGGCGCGGGACTGTATCGATGTCCCGCTCCGCCGCGTGGGCGCGACAAGCCACGACGAGCCCGCGCCCGCCGAACCACCGTCCCCGCTACGGCGCTACCGCTTCACCTTCCGAGTGGCCCGCAGCCACTCCTTGTTCATGCCGGTGATGGACATGAGCGGAATGCCCTTGGGGCAAGCCGTGGCGCACTCGCCCGCGAGGGTGCACCCCCCGAACCCCTCGTCGTCCATCTGCGCCACCATGTCCAGCACCCGCGTCTCCCGCTCGGGCGCCCCCTGCGGCAGCACGTTCAAGTGGTTGATCTTGGCGGAAGTGAACAGCATCGCCGCCCCGTTGGGACAGGCCGCCACACACGCCCCGCAGCCGATGCACTCCGCGTGCTCGAAGGCGAGGTCGGCGTCCGGCTTCGGCACGGGCGAGGCGTGCGCCTCGGGAGCCGCGCCCGTGGGCGCCGTGATGTATCCGCCGGCCTGGATGATCCGGTCGAACGCGGACCGGTCCACGACCAGGTCCTTGATCACCGGGAACGCCGACGCCCGCCACGGCTCGATGTCGATCGTGTCGCCGTCCTCGAAGGACCGCATGTGCAACTGGCAGGTCGTCGTCCGCTCGGGCCCGTGGGCGTCGCCGTTGATGACGAGCGAGCAGGCGCCGCAGATGCCCTCGCGGCAGTCGTGGTCGAAGGCGACCGGGTCCTCGCCCTTGAGGATGAGCTCCTCGTTGAGGGTGTCGAGCATCTCCAGGAAGGACATGTCGGAGGAGATGCCGTCCACCTCGTACGTGGACATGGCGCCGTCGGCGTCGGCGTTCTTCTGCCGCCAGACGCGCAGGGTGAGCTTCATGCGTAGCTCCGCTGGGTGGGGTGGACGTACTCGAAGACCAGGTCTTCCTTGTGCAGCACGGGAGCGGCGCCCGTGTCGGTGAACTCCCAGGCCGCCGCGTAGGCGAACGCGTCGTCCTTGCGGGCCGCCTCGCCCTCCGGCGTCTGCGACTCCTCGCGGAAGTGGCCGCCGCAGGACTCGTCGCGGTGCAGCGCGTCCAGACACATCAGCTCGGCGAGCTCCAGGTAGTCGACGACGCGGTTGGCCTTCTCCAGCGACTGGTTGAACTCCTCGCCGGTGCCCGGGACCTTGATCCGGCGCCAGAACTCCTCGCGGATCTGCGGGATGCGCTCCAGCGCCTTGCGCAGGCCGGTGTCCGTGCGGGCCATGCCGCAGAACTCCCACATCAGCTCGCCGACCTCGCGGTGGAAGGAGTCCGGGGTGCGGTCCCCGTCGACGGCGAGCAGGAGGCTGAGCCGGTCCTGGGTGTCGGCCAGCACCTCCTGGACGACGGGGTGTTCGTCGGTGACCTGCTCGTGGTGCGGGTTGCGGGCGAGGTAGTCGTTGATGGTGGCCGGCAGCACGAAGTAGCCGTCGGCCAGGCCCTGCATCAGGGCGGAGGCCCCGAGCCGGTTCGCGCCGTGGTCGGAGAAGTTGGCCTCACCGATCGCGAACAGGCCGGGGACGGTGGTCTGGAGGTCGTAGTCCACCCAGAGGCCGCCCATCGTGTAGTGCACGGCCGGGTAGATGCGCATCGGCACCTCGTACGGATCCTCGTCGGTGATCCGCTGGTACATGTCGAAGAGGTTGCCGTACTTGGCCTCCACGGCCTTGCGGCCCATGCGCTCGATGGCATCGGCGAAGTCGAGGTAGACGCCCTGACCGCCGGGGCCCACTCCCCTGCCCTCGTCGCAGACGTTCTTCGCGGCGCGGGAGGCGATGTCGCGGGGCACCAGGTTGCCGAAGGACGGGTAGATGCGCTCCAGGTAGTAGTCGCGCTCGTCCTCGGGGATCCGGTTCGCGGGACGGTCGTCGCCCTTCGCCTTCGGCACCCAGATCCGGCCGTCGTTGCGCAGCGACTCGCTCATCAGCGTCAGCTTGGACTGGTGGTCGCCGGTGCGCGGGATGCACGTCGGGTGGATCTGCGTGAAGCAGGGATTGGCGAAGTAGGCGCCGCGCCGGTGCGCCCGCCAGACGGCGGTGGCGTTGGAGTTCATGGCGTTCGTCGACAGGTAGAAGACGTTGCCGTAGCCGCCGCTGGCGAGGACGACGGCGTCCGCGAAGTACGTGTCGATGCGGCCGGTGATCAGGTCGCGCGCCACGATGCCGCGCGCCTTCCCGTCGATGACGATCAGGTCGAGCATCTCGGTACGGGGATGCATCTCGATGTTGCCCGCGGCGATCTGCCGGCTGAGGGCCTGGTAGGCGCCGAGGAGGAGCTGCTGGCCCGTCTGGCCGCGGGCGTAGAAGGTGCGGGAGACCTGCACGCCGCCGAAGGAGCGTGTGTCGAGCAGACCGCCGTACTCGCGGGCGAACGGCACGCCCTGCGCCACGCACTGGTCGATGATCTCGACGGAGATCTGCGCGAGGCGGTGGACGTTGGACTCGCGGGCCCGGAAGTCGCCGCCCTTGACGGTGTCGTAGAAGAGGCGGTGGACGGAGTCGCCGTCGTTGCGGTAGTTCTTCGCCGCGTTGATGCCGCCCTGGGCGGCGATGGAGTGGGCGCGGCGCGGGGAGTCCTGGTAGCAGAACTGGACGACGTGGTAGCCCTGTTCGGCGAGGGTGGCCCCGGCGGAACCGCCGGCCAGGCCCGTGCCGACCACGATCACGGTGTGCTTGCGCCGGTTGGCGGGGTTGACGAGTCTGGCCTCGAAGCGGCGGGTGTCCCAGCGCTCGTCGACGGGGCCGGCGGGGGCTTTGGTGTCGAGGACCGGTTCGCCGGTCGTGTACTCGGCGTAGGTAGACATGTCAGCTCACCAATCCAGTCATGACGCCCACGGGGACGGCGATGAAACCGACCGTGAGCAGCAGCGCGAGGATGCCGGCCGTGGCCTTCAGGGCGCGGTCGCGGGTGCGGCTGCCGGCGCCGAGGGTCTGGGCCGCGCTCCAGAAGCCGTGCCGGATGTGCAGGCCGAGCGCGAGCATCGCGACGATGTAGATGACGTTGCCGTACCAGGTGGAGAAGGTGTCCACGACGTTCTGGTACGGGTGGCCCTGCTGGAAGCCGCCGGAGTGCACGGTGCCGGTCGTCAGGTCCAGGATGTGCCAGACGATGAACAGGCCGAGGATGATGCCGCCCCAGCGCATGGTGCGCGTGGCGTACGAGGCGCGCGGCTTCTTGTGCGCGTACCTGCTGGGGCGCGCCCTGATGTCGCGGCGGCTGAGCTGGTAGGCCGAGGTCGCGTGCGCGACGACGGCGACGACCAGCACGATCCGCACCAGCCACAGCGTCCACTCGTAGTGCATGAACGGCTCGCCGACCGTGCGCAGCCAGTGCGCGTAGTGGTTGAACTCGCCCGCCCCGAAGAAGATCTTCAGGTTTCCGATCATGTGGACGACCAGGTACAGCAGCATGATCAGCCCGCTGACCGCCATCACGGTCTTCTTGCCGACGGTGGAGTCCCACACCGTGCGTGCCATGGACGGCCGTCGATCCGTCCGCGTTGCCAGAGCCATGGGACACGACGCTAGGGCCGAACGGCCCCATCGGTCCAAGACATGGTCCGGCTCGTTTCAATAGCCGACGCCTATGCTGGGTGGATGCAGTTCCAGCAGCTCCAGTACTTCGTGGCGGTCGCCGAGACCCGGCACTTCACCCGGGCCGCCGACCTGGTGCACGTCGCGCAGCCCTCGCTGTCGCAGCAGATCAAGGCGCTGGAGCGGGAGTTGGGCGCGGACCTGTTCCTGCGGGCGCGCGGCAACATCTCCCTGACCGACGCCGGAGAGGCCCTGCTCCCGCTGGCCCGGCGTATCCTGGCCGACGCGGACACCGCGCGGCACGAGGTGCAGGAGCTGGTGCAGCTGCGCCGCGGCCGGGTCCGTCTCGGCGCGACGCCGAGCCTGTGCACGGGCCTGCTCCCGGACGTGCTGCGCGCCTTCCACGACCGCTATCCCGGCATCCAGCTCCTGATCGAGGAGGGCGGCTCCCACGATCTCGTACGGCAGCTCGCTCGCGGCGCCCTGGACCTGGCCCTGGTCGTGCTGCCCCTGCCGACTCCGTCCCCGGCGCTGACCACGGTGGAGCTGCTGCGCGAGGACCTCGTGGTCGTCTCCTCCCCCGAGGCTCCCCGGCCCGGCCGAGGCCGGCGCACCGTGCGCATCGCCGATCTGGAGGGCGAGCGTCTTGTGATGTTCCGGCACGGCTACGACCTGCGGGAACTGACCGTCGCCGCGTGTCGTGCCGAGGGCTTCGAGCCGGATTTCGCGGTGGAGGGCGGGGAGATGGACGCGGTGCTGGGGTTCGTCCGGGCGGGGCTCGGCCTCGCCGTCGTACCGCGCATGGTGGCGGCGCGGTCAGGCCGGGGACTGCGGGTCACCCCGCTGGCCAGGCCCGGTCTGAACCGGACGATCGCGCTGGCCCACCGCAGCGATGTGGCGCCGCCGCGGGCCGCGCGGGAGTTGCAGCGGATGCTGCTGGAGCGGTGAGCGTCAGGAGCGCGTGGCCAGGAGGTCCGGCATGCCGATGCGCTCGTAGAAGTCGGCGCGGACGGCGTCGGCGACGTCGCTGACCCGCTCCGAGCCGTCGTCCGCCGGGTCGATGGTGGTGCGGAACGGGCGCTCGCCCTTCGGGGTGTCGACGATGCGGACGATGGCGCGGGCGACCTCCCGGACGTCGGCGTCGGCCGGCGACAGGGCGGCCAGCGCCTTGCCCACCTCGTCCAGCAGACCGGCGTACAAGGCGTCGTACGCCTCCGCGGTGGCCGTGTCCTGCGGGTGCATCGCGTGGGCGAAGTGATGGGTGCCGGAGGTGAAGGAACCGGGGACCACGATGGCCGTGTCGATGCCGAAGCGGCTCAGTTCGACCGCGTAGCTCTTGGCCAGGTGGTCCATCGCGGCCTTGGCACCGAAGTAGGGGCCGAGGTAGGGCGGGGTGCCGCCGTAGGTGCTGGACGAGCCCACCCACAGCAGCAGGCCGTCCCGCCGCTCGCGCATCCCGGGCAGGACCGCGCGGTTGACGCGCTGCGTGGACACCACGTTGGTGTCGTAGATCTCGGCGATCTGCTCCGGCGTGAAGGACTCGGTCGGGCCGAGCACCATGTGCCCGGCGTTGTGCACGACGACGTCGATGCGGCCCGCCTCGGCCACGACCTGCGCGACCCCGGCGTCCACGGATTCCTGACCGGAGACGTCGAGTTCGACGGCGCGCAGCGCGACACCGTGCTCATCGGCGTAGGCCCGGGCATCGGCGACCGCCGGGGCGTTGCGGCCGGTGGTCTGCCGTATGCCGCCGTAGACGGTGTGTCCGGCGTCGGCGAGAGCTCGGGCGGTCAGGGCGCCGAAACCGCTGGAGGCACCCGTGACGAGGACGACGGAGGGCATGGCGAACTCCTTGCTGGGCGTGCGGGAAGGTGTGAGGGCTTGCGAGCGGGTGCGGACCGGTGATCCGGCGGGTCAGCCGAAGGTGATCACGCTGCGGCCGCGGGCGGTTCCGTCGGCCATCGCGTCGAGCGCGGCCGGCGCCTGCTCCAGGGTGATCGGGGTGACCTCGGGCAGGATGCCGTGGGCGGCCGAGAAGGCGAGGGTGTCGCGCAGGTCGTGCGGGGAGCCGGACGGGGAGGCGGCCACGTGCAGCCGGTTGAGGATCATGGGCGGGGTGGGCAGGGTGAGCGGCTCGTTGCCGTAGCCGAGGAGCAGCAGGGTGCCGTCGGGGGCGAGACCGCCCAGGGTGGCGGCGGCCGCGGCGGTGGACGGGGCGGCGTTCAGGACCACGTCCGCGCCGCCGTCCCAGCCCTTCAGGGCATCGGCCGGGTCGGACTCGTCGGTGGCGACGAACAGCTCCGCGCCCAGGGCCTTGGCCTGGTCCTCGCCGCGCCGGGAACGGCCCACGACGGCGAGGCGGGCGCCCATGGCGACGGCGTAGCGCGCGGCCAGGGCACCGACTCCGCCGAGGCCGACGACGGCGACCCGGGAACCGGCCGTCGCGCCGGCCTGCCGCAGACCGTTGAAGGCGGTGAGGCCGGCGCACATCAGCGGCGCCGCGGCCACCGGGTCGAGGCCCTCCGGCAGCGGGGTGACGAAGCCGGCCTTGAACAGGGCGTACTCGGCGTAGCCGCCGTCGGCCACGATGCCGGTGATCCGCTTGCGGGGGCACAGGATCTGGTCGCCGCGCACGCAGTAGTCGCAGTGCCCGCAGGAGTCGTACAGGAACTGGGCGCCCACCGCAGTGCCGACCTCGGGGAAGGTGACGCCCTCGCCGACGGCGGTCACCACGCCGGTGATCTCGTGGCCGGGGACGACGGGGTACCGGGCGAAGGGGTAGTGGCCGCGCAGCAGGTTCAGGTCGGAGAAGCAGACCCCGCAGGCGGTGACCTTGACGAGGACCTCGCCGGCGGCGGGCTGGGGGACGTCGAGGTCGTCGAGGGCCAGCGGGAGGTTCGGGCCGGTGGCGACAGCAGCACGCATCGCGGGCTCCAAAGGGGGATCGGGGAAGTACTCCGGTGAATTCCTGGTACGTCCGAGTCTGTGAGCCCTCTTCGGCCGCGTCCAATGCCGGTTGCGGCCCGATTGATGCCCGGGCGGCATCGGCGCAGGTCTACGCGGTGCCCCGGACCCGTGCGGCGGCGTGCACGGTCTCGACGAAGCTGGTGACGAGGTGCGAGGGGCGCGCGGCGTTCCAGGCCAGGGACACCTGCCCGGGCGCCGCGTCGGCCACCGGGACGTAGGCGATGTCGGACCGCGGGAACGCGGCCGCGACGGAGCTCGGCACGAAGGCCATGCCGCGTCCGCCGCGGACGTAGCCCAGCAGTTCCTCCATGTCGTGGAAGGCGGGGCCGTGACCGGGCCGGGTGCCGTCGGGGCGCGGATCGGCGTTCCAGACCGCCGACCAGGCCTCGGTGGCCTCCGCGTACTCCAGGACGGGTTCGTCGGCGAGGGCGGCCAGCGCGACCTTCGCGTCCTGGGCGCGGGGATGGTCGACGGGCAGGACGGCGGCGATGTGCTCGAGGTACAGCGGCAGGAGGTCGATGCCCTCGGTCTCCAGCGGCGGCCGTACGAACCCGACGTCGACGCTGCCGTCCAGCAGGGCCCGTGCCTGGCTCCACCAGCGCAGCCGGACCAGCTCGATGGACACGCGGGGGAAGCGCGCCGAGAAGGCGTTCAGGGCGAGGCCGACGTCCGTGCCGAGCATGAACCCGACGATCAGGGCGTTGTCGCCCGTGCCGATGCGCCGGGCCCGTTCCTGGGCGGCCTCCGAGGCGGCGAGCAGTGCCTTGGCGTCGCGCAGGAACTGTTCACCGGCCGGGGTGAGCGCGACGTCGCGGGTGCTGCGGGTGAACAGCTCGACCCGCAGCTCGTGCTCCAGCTGCCGCACCTGCCGGGACAGCGCGGGCTGGGTGACGTGCAGGGCGATTGCCGCCTGGCCGAAGTGCCGGCGCTCGGCCACGGCGACGAAGTAGCGCAGCTTGCGCAGATCCAGATCGATCGGCTTCTCGGCCATGGCGGGCCCTGCCTTTCCGCTCACCGACCGGGCGTGCCGCACCGCCGTCGATGCTTCTCACGCTATACGACCGGCGGGAAGCCGCACGGGGCGGGGAGCCGCTCGCTCCGCACCCCGCACGGCTGCCGGTGCCTCAGCCGGTCGCGTCCACCAGTGCCAGTTCGTGCAGGCGCTCCGGCGGGCCGGGGCGGGCGTAGTACCAGCCCTGGGCCGTGTCGCAGCCCAGTATCCGCAGCTGCTCGGCCTGGGCGCCGGTCTCCACGCCCTCCACCGTCACCGCGAGGTTCAGGCTGTGCGCCAGGGAGACGATGCCCTCGACGATCTTGAGGTCGACGGGGTCGGCGGGGAAGCGCTGCATGCTCTGGGTGAAGGAGCGGTCCAGCTTGAGGATGCTGACCGGCAGCCGGCGCAGGTTGGCGAGGTTGGAGTAGCCGGTGCCGAAGTCGTCCAGGGCGATGTCCACGCCCATGCCGGCCAGCCGCCGCAGGGGCTTGAGCAGGGCGTCGTCGGCGCCGATGAGGGCCGACTCGGTGACCTCCAGGCAGAGCGCGTCGGGTGCCATGCCCGCGCGCTCCAGGATGTCGACGGTGTCCTGGACGAGTCCGGGGTGGGTGAGCTGGCACGGCGAGAGGTTGACGTTGATGCGGAACGGCCCGGCGTCGTCGTGGCGTTCCCGCCACGCGCGGGCCTGGCGCACCGACTGCTCCAGGACCCAGCGGCCGAGCGGCACGATGAGTCCGGTGTGCTCGGCGAGCGGGATGAACCGGTCCGGGCCGAGGACGCCGTGCTGCGGATGCAGCCAGCGCACCAGGGCCTCGGCGCCGCGCACGCTGCCGTCGCCGAGGTGGACCAGCGGCTGGTACTCGATGAAGAACTCGCCCCGGTCCAGGGCCGTCGGCAGCGCCGTGGTCAGTCCGTGCCGGGTGATGGCGCGGGCGTCGGCCTCCTCGTCGGCCAGCTCGAAGCGGTTGCCGCCCGCCGACTTGGCCCGGTACATCGTGATGTCGGCGCTGCGCAGCACCTCGGCCGGGCTGCGTTCGCCCGCCGGGCCCTCGACGATGCCGATGCTGCCGCGCACGGTCAGCTCGCGGCCGTCGACGCTGATCGGGGCGACCAGTACGTTCATGATCCGGGCGGCGAGCTCGTCGACCTCGCGCTCGGTGTCGGGGCCGGTGGTCAGCGCCACGAACTCGTCGCCGCCGAGGCGCGCGACCATCTCGCCGGGCGCGGTCGCGCAGGACTGGAGGCGGTCGGCGACCTCGACGAGCAGCCGGTCGCCGGCCGCGTGGCCGAGGCTGTCGTTGACGGTCTTGAAGCCGTCCAGGTCGAGGTAGCAGAGCCCGAACCGCTGACCCTTGCCGGCGCCCAGTGCCTTCTCCAGGCGTTCGAAGAAGAAGGTGCGGTTGGGCAGTCCCGTGAGCGCGTCGTGGGTGGCCTCGTAGCGCAGCCGCAGATTGAGCAGCCGGCGCTCGGTGGTGTCCTCCATCAGGGCCAGCTGGTACTGGGGTTCGCCGTCGGCGTCGCGCAGCAGGGAGACCGTGAGGTTGGTCCACAGGACCGTGCCGTCGGGGCGGTAGAAGGCCTTTTCGACGTGGTAGTGCTCGCGCTCGCCGCGGACGAGCTCGTCGTAGAGCTTCCAGGTCTGCGGCGCGTCCTCGGGGTGCGTCCACTCCTTGACGTTGCGGCTGCGCATGGCCTGCTCGGAGACGCCGAACATGCGCAGCAGGGCGCCGTTGACCTGCAGCATGTTGCCCGCCAGGTCGGCGATGCCGATTCCTATGGCCGCGCCCTCGAACACCGCGCGGAAGCGGGCCTCGGTGTCGTGCAGCGCCTGGGCGACCACGCCCTGCGCCTTGAGGGCGGCAGCGGAGATCGCCTCCTGCTCGGCGAGGGTCCGCTCGCGCAGCGCCTGGGCGAACCCGGCGGCCATGGCGTGCTGGAGCCGTCCGGAGCGGGCCCGCAGGTCCTCCTGGTCACCGCCGTCGCCGCAGTACAGCACGAGGTAGGCGTCGACGCAGTCCAGTGAGCGGCTCAGCGCCTCGGGGTCGGTGCAGTGCGAGGCGATCAGCGCGGCGCCGACCGCCCTGCCCTCGTCCGCGTCGAACGCCCTGGCTCTGAGTGCCTCGCTCAACCGCCGGGCGAGCGGCAGCAGTTGTTCCTCGAACTCCGGCCGGGTCGACGACGTCGAGGTCACCGGGAAGACCGCCCGGCTCCAGATCGTCGCGAACCGGCGCAGTCTGTCCTCCGGCCCGTCCGGCCCCGCGCTCACGCGGTACGCCCCACGCCGGCGAACCCGGAGAAGGCCCACGGATCCTCGTCGTCCGGTGTGGTGTCGGGCCGCCAGCGCGGCATCGGCACCAGTCCGGGTTCCACCATGTCGTACCCCTCGAAGAACCGCGTGATCTCGTCGCGCGAACGCATGATCAGCGGGTTGCGAATGTCCTTGTAGACGTCGACCGTGCCCTTGGCCCGCTCCTCGGGCAGCGGGATCCCCTCGTAGGAGGCATGCGTGAGCACCAGCATGCTGCCGGGCGCGAGCGCGTCGCGCAGCTCGGCCACCGCCTCGTACGGCTCGTCCTCGTCCTCCACGAAGTGCAGTATGGCAACGAGCAGCAGCGCCACTGGCCGGTTCAGGTCGATCAGCCGCTCCACCTCGGAACTGGACAGGATCTCCTGGGGCTTGCGCAGGTCCGCGGCGACAATGTCCGCGTCGTCGTTGCCCGCCAGGACCGCCTGGCTGTGCGCGACGGCGACCGGGTCGTGGTCGACGTACACCACACGTGCGCCGGGACGTTCCGCCTGGGCCACCTCGTGGACATTGCCGAACGTCGGGATGCCGGAGCCGATGTCCAGGAACTGGGTGATGCCCTCGTCGAGGGCGAAGCGCACCGCGCGGCGCATGAACGCCCGGTTGGCCTGCATGATCTTGGGGAGGCCCGGCATGAAGTCCATGGCCTTGCGGGCCGCTTCCCGGTCGACCTCGAAATTGTGCGAACCGCCCAGATAGTAGTCGTAGATCCGCGAGACGCTGGGCACCGAGATGTCGATGCTCCGGGGAGCCCAGGCGGGACGCTCCATCTATCTCTCCAAGGCGTAGGCGATCCGGTGTTCGAGCTGAGGCTACTGATCGCCCGCCAAAGGAGCGAGCGGAAACGGAAATTGACCATCCGTTCCCGGTCACTGCCAGCGGCACGTGCCGAATTGACGCCCCTCGCACCCTCTACGAAAAGTATCCGAAGCATTCCACAGAGTTCCGAACCATGGCGAAAGAAGGCGAAGAACCCCGGTGAATGCAGGCAAACCGGCCCGCCCCCTGCGCGTGGAGCTCAGGGGGCGGACCGGTGAGTCGGCGCGCCGGCCGTTCGTCCGGCACTCTCGCGTCCTCGTGACTCCCTTCCATGGACCTTCTCGACCGGGTGGGGCGATCAACCCTGGGGAGGTGTGATCCTCACTGTCCCGGCGCGCCGACCGGCTTGCCGTCCGGGCGGATGGCGAACCAGGTGCCGCCGACGCCCTGACCGTTGGTGTCGCCGGGCTTCTTGTCCCCGGCGAAGGTGTAGATCGGAACGCAGTCGATGGTCTGCTGCTTGATGCCGTCGGGCCGGTCGAAGACCACGTAGCCCTGGCCCCGGGGACCGGAGCCCTTGAGGTCGATGCCCTCGGTGTCCTCGGCGTCGACCGGCGCGATGACCGGCCACTTCTCCAGGCACTCGCCGGTGCACGCCGTCTTCATCGGCCAGGGCGAGTCCTTCATGAAGCGGTAGACCGTGTGACCGTTCTTGTCGATCACGATCTCGCCGAGCTTGGAGTCCTTGCGCGTGGACAGGCCGGGCAGGTCGGCGTCCTCGCCCTGTGCCTTCTTGCCGGTGGGGGCGAGCGCGTACCAAGTGCCGCCCACACCCTGTCCGTTGACGTCACCGGCCTTGGTGTCCTTGGCGTAGCGGTAGGCGGGCCAGCCGTCGATCGTCAGCTGCTTGGTGCCGTCGGTGCGGGTGACCGAGCCGAGCTTGTTCTTGTCGATGCCCACGCCGGCCGTGGCGTCGTCCGCGGGGACCGGCGGCCACTTGGTCGCGCAGTCGCCGTCACAGTTCGACTTGGGCGGCTCGGCGACGTCCTTGTCGAAGCGGTAGAGGGTCATTCCGTCGCTGTCGGTCAGCAACTCGCCGAGTTCCGCGTCGGTGGCCACGGCGAGTTCACCCGCCGAGGCGGCCTGGGTGCCGGTGCCCTCCTGGCCCGCCGCGCCCGCGTCATAGCCGGATCCCAGGCCGGTGCCGCTTCCGGAGTCACCGGCCGCGGCCGTGGCACCCACGTTCTGGCTGCTCGCCGGCGGGGCGGTTTCCGAGCCGCATGCCGTCGTCAGCGCCGCCACCGCCACGGCGCTCACCACGAGCGAGGCGCTCCGCCACGAGGTCTTCATCTTCAACTCCCCATACTCACAAGGGTGTTGCAGCGCCCTGCTGCGCCGCCGCACGACAAGAGGTACGCACGAAAGCCACTCTCGTGTTCAACCGGCGCACGAATTTCTTTACGGAACCTGTGACGGCGCCCTCGTCACAGCTGTGAACAACCGCGTCACCGCGGTGCCGAGGCACGCCTCCCGTCGCACGCGTGTGCGCCCCGGCGGTCACGTCCACGCCCCCTGATCGAACCTTTCGAGGGGCGCACGTCGCCCGTTCGGGGCATCCCACCCGCTCTCCGGCACGTCGGTGCGCGCAGTGGCCTCAAGATCTTCGTCGTGCATGCACTCGAACCGACCCAATCCACCCTCACCACAAGGGTGTTGACGGTGGTCACGCTGACCTGGCTCCTGGTGTCGGCACCGTCCGGGGCGGCCGTGGCCACGTCCTGCGCGTACGTCGGCACGGGGCCGGACGGCGCACAGGTCGTCGCGGTCACCGAGACCGGGCCGGACGGCGCGCGGGCGGTCGCGGTGGCCGGCCCCGACACCTGGCCCACTCCCCCGCAGTGCCCGACACCGACCCCGACACCCAGCCCCACGCCGACGCCGACGCCCTCGCCGCCACCGCCGCCGAAGACGACACCGGCACCCAAACCCACGCCCACCCCGCCGCCGAAGCCCACGCCCACCCCGAAACCGAAACCGAAGCCGCCGCCTCCGCCCCCGGCGAAGCCGGCTCCGCAGCCCGCGCCGCCCCGCGCGCGGCCGGCTCCCCGACCGACGCCCGCTCCGACGCCGAAGCCGTCGGCCAAGCCCGCCCCCACTCCGTCCGCGACCCCGGTGCGCTATCCGCCGTACCGCGCCACCCCGCACAAGCGGGCCGTGCACCGCGCCCAGTCGCCCCTCACCTTCGTCCTGCTCATCGCGGTGCCCGCCATCGCCGCCGTCGCCGCGCTCCGACCGCGCTGACCCTGGAGGCCCCTCTTGCCGGAATGGCTTGTTCTCACCCTCGCGATGCTCGCCGCCTGCTGCGTGGTGGTCGTCATCACCCTCGTCCGGCACCGCACGGCCCCGGACGACGAGGATCCCTCCGAGACCCCGGACGTCATCGAGTACATGACGATGTGGATCGGCGTGGTGTACGCCATCGTGCTGGGCCTGGCCATCGCCGGGGTGTGGGAGGCCCGCAGCGCCGCCCAGGACCACGTCCAGGCGGAGGCCGTGGCGCTGCACGAGGTCTCCGAGCGGGTCCGGGTGTATCCGGCCGATGTACGCGACCGTATTCGGGACGATGTCAACGCCTATGTCGGACACGTCGTCACCAAGGAGTGGAAGCACATGACGGAGCACGGCGCGGTCACCGACCGCGGCACCGAGCTTCTGCGGCGCATCCGCGAGGACGTCACCGACTACCGACCCGGGTCGGACTTCGAGGCGCAGGCGTACCAGCCGCTCCTCGACCAGGTCACCGCCGCCGACCAGGCGCGCCAGTCCCGCGCGAACTCCACCGGCGACACCATGCCGGGCGTGGTCTGGTTCGGGCTGCTGGCCGGTGGTGTCGTCACCATCGGGATGGTGTTCGCCCTCCAGATCCGGCGCACGGCCCGTGAGCTGATCCTCGCCGGGCTGTTCTCCGCACTGATCGCCTTCCTGCTCTTCCTCATCTGGGACTTCGACGATCCCTACAGCCGCGGTGTGACGGCGTCGACGGAGCCGTTCCTCGCACTGTTCCCGAACTCCATGCGCTGACCGGCCCGCACGGGGGGGGGACGGCGGCGACCAGCGGCACCCGATGTGAAGCCGCCACACCGCCGCCGTCACCCGCTCGCGGACACGCCGTCCCCTGAGCGGCCCACAGGAATGCCCCATTCGTACGACACCGATCGCGCGGCCGTGCGCACGTTCCTAGCGTTTCGCTCACCGAGGTGCATTTCTGGCGCAAGCGGAAAAGGTCCGCGACTGCTCCTCGGGGACCGGAGGACACCATGCGTGCGATACGCGTCGCTTCTGCCGCGCTGCTCGGGGTCAGCGCCCTCGCCGTGACCGCTCCCGCCGCGCAGGCGCAGAGCGACAACTCCGGCTTCTGGGCCACCGTCCGGCCCACCACCGTCATGCCCGGCGAACACGTCCGGCTGCGCGCGACGGGCTGCGAGCAGAGCGTGACCGTCTCCTCCGGGGTCTTCGACACGGTCACCATCCCCCGGGGGCGGACGACGGCCTGGGCCAGGGTGGACCGGGACGCCCGACGGGGCGCCGTCTACGAAGTGTCCTTCTACTGCGGCACCTTCTGGCAGAGCGTCGACCTCACCATCGCCGGCGGCAGACCCGACCGACCCGACCGGCCCGATCGCACCGAGCACCCGGAGCACGGGGTTCGTGCGGGCGAGGGCGGCACCTTCGCCGGGCTGGACCTGAAGGAGATCGGCCTGGGCGCCGCGCTCATCACGGCCGCGCTCGGCACCGCGTACCACCTCTCCCGGCGCCGCACCGACGAGGACGGCTCCTGACGCCGGCACCCACGCACTCAGACCTTCGCCCCGGATCCCATGGTGGGGATCCGGGGCGAAGGTCTGAGCTCGTGCGACCTGTCTCCTGCGGTGGACCGTCCTGGGCGGACGGCTGACCTCGAGCGTTCCGGACGGACAGCGGATCAGATCCGCTTCTCCGCCCGGCGCCGCATCCAGAACACCGCGCCGCCGACGACCGCCACGGCGATCAGCCCGCCGCCGATGGCCATGTCGGTGGGCGTCGCGCCCGTGGAGGTGCTGCCGCCGAGACCGCCGCGGACGCCGCCGATGACGGTGAAGGCGTTGGGGCGGGTCAGGGGCCGGCCGGCGCCGGTGCAGTGCACGGTAATGCTGTGGGCACCCGGCCGCGCGTTCCTGTCGATCGTCGCGGTGCCCTTGGCCGTGCTGCCACCGACGGGTGACAGGGTCGTGGGCTTGAACGCGTCCGAGGTCGCGGTGCCGCCTCGGTGACAGCCGTCGACGGTGATGGTCAGCTGTCCGCCGCGAGCGATGACGCTGGGCAGGGCGACGATGTTGCTGGGGCCGACAGGCGGCATGCCGTCGCGTGCCGCGGCCACCGGGGCGGCCAGACCGAGGGCGGCGACCGCGGTGGCGGCGGCCGCCAGGGTACGAGTGCTTCGCATGTGATCCTCCGCGGAAGACGCCCCGGGAACCGTCCCCGGTATCGATCGGCGAGAAAGCGCCTCCCAGAAAGACCCTCAGTTGCCCTGCCCGGCGCCGCATTTCGGCGATGGTCCGTCCTGGTGAGGGGACACGCCGGGGGACGACCCCGCAATCGGAATTGCCGCAGGTCACGGACCGTCAGAATTTTCCGGCCCCTGGCAACTCGGATGGCGCACCGAAGGAGTTCGCACCACCCGTTCGTATCTGCCCCGTCGCCGGTTTCGCCTGCGGGACCTAGCGTTTCCGTATGCGCGAATGACGTGGCGACGGCCGCGTCGAGAGGGGAAGTCGAATGTCCGGTTTCGAGGTGGCCGAAGAGGAGGACCGGCGGAGGAAGCGTGCTCCCTGGGGCGTGATAGCGCTGGTGCTGCTGACCGGTCTCGCGCTCGTCCGCAACGGTTCCGGCGAGTTCGACGTGGGCCCGCCGCAGCCCGCCTCGGCGGCCGCGGCGGACCGGCAGCTGCCGGACCGCGTGCTGGACCGGGCCGCTCAGCCGCTGTCCTTCGCCCTGCCGGACCGGGTGCGGATCCCCGCGATCAACGTCGACGCGCCTACGATCCCGGTCGGCCTGGACCCGGACGGCTGGGTCGGCGCGCCCCCGCCGGAGGACCCCAATCTGTCGGGCTGGTTCACCGGCTCGGTCTCCCCCGGCGAGAAGGGCACCGCGGTGGTCGTCGGTCACGTCGACAATTTGCAGGGGCCCGCCGTTTTCTACGGCCTGGGCTCACTCGCGAAGGGAAATCGCGTCGAGGTCCTGCGCAAGGACGGAAAGACGGCCGTATTCGAGATCTACGGCGTCGAGGTGTTCCAGAAGGACGACTTCCCCGGAGACCGGGTCTACGCGTCCAAGGGAACCGCAGAATTGCGGGTCATCACCTGTGGCGGCGGTTTCTCCAAGCAGACCGGTTACGACGGGAACGTCGTCGTTTTCGCCAGCCTGGTCGAGGTCCGCTGAGCGTTCCCCGACCGGGCGGCGCAAGCCGTCACGCGTAGTGCCGTTCCGGGACGGTGACGTGGTACCCGGAGTCCAGCAGTCGCGGCAGATAGAAGCGCAGGGCGCTCACGCTCTGCGAGCGGTCGCCCCCGGCGTCGTGGGAGAGCACCACGACGCCGGGGGCGGCGCCGTTCTCGACCCGGTCGACGATCCTGCGGGTGCCGGGGGTGGTCCAGTCCAGGGTGTCGACGGTCCAGGCCAGCGGGTCCATGCCCAGTTCGGCGCCGAGTTGGAAGGCGGCGCGGTTCCACGCGCCGTAGGGGGCGCGGAACCAGACGGGTCGTTCGCCGCAGGAGTCCTCGACGACGTCGCTGGTGCGCTCCATCTCCCTGCGGATCGCGCGGCGGCTGAGCCGGGTGAGCAGCGGGTGGGACCAGGTGTGGTTGCCGACCACATGGCCCTCGTCGGCCATCCTGGCGACCAGGTCCGGGTTCTCGGCGACCATCTCGCCGCACACGAAGAACATCGCGCGGACGTCGTACTCGCGCAGGGTGTCCAGGATGTGCGGCGTGTAGCGGGCGTCGGGGCCGTCGTCGAAGGTCAGCACCATGCGGCGGCCCCGCCCGGAGACCTGGAGCATGGGCGCGTGGCGGACGAGGGTGCGGCGCGGGGCGGCCTTGGGCGGGCCGAATCCCGTGAGCGGCTGGAGGCGGTACGAGGAGGGCTTGAGCGCGGAGCGCGCCTGCGGGCCCGCGGCCGGGGTGGGGACCGGGGCGGCGGCGCGCCGGACCGGCTCGTCGCCCGCGAACGTCGTGAACAGCCCGGCGGTGCCGGCGGCTCCGACGGCGGCGGCGCCGGCGAGCAGCGCGCGGCGTCGGGTGAGCAGACGCGGGGGCAGCTGATCCTTCGTCATGACTCATGGGTCGCCCGGTGAGAGACCGACGCACCAGTACGACACCGGAACGGCCGCGCGAGAGCACCCGCACGGACCCGTTTCCCCTCGGCCGCCCGGGGCACCGCTCAGCGGCGGCGGACCAGCGGGAACGGCAGGGTCTCCCGGATCGTCAGGCCGGTGAGGAACATGACGAGCCGGTCGACGCCGACGCCGAGCCCGCCGGTGGGCGGCATGGCGTACTCGAGGGCGTCGAGGAAGTCCTCGTCGAGTTCCATGGCCTCGGGGTCTCCCCCGGCGGCGAGCAGGGACTGGGCGGTGAGACGGCGGCGCTGTTCGACGGGGTCGGTGAGCTCGGAGTAGGCGGTGCCCAGTTCGGTGCCGAAGGCGACGAGGTCCCAGCGCTCGGCGAGCCGCGGGTCCCCCCGGTGCTGCCTGGTGAGCGGGGAGACGTCGGTGGGGAAGTCCTTGTAGAAGGTGGGCAGGTGGGTCTTCTCCTCGACCAGGCGCTCGTACATCTCCAGGACCACGTCGCCGTGGCCGTCGTCGGCGACGTACGGCACGCCGACGCGGTCGCAGTGGCGGTGCAGTCTGAGCAGCTCGGTGCCGGGGTCGATCTCCTCGCCCAGCACCTCCGAGATCGCGCCGTACACCGTCTTGACGGGCCACTGCCCGGAGATGTCGTACTCCTTGCCGTCCTTGTGGGCGACCGGCGTTCCGAAGGCGGCGCGTGCGCAGCCCTGGATCAGCTCGCGGACCAGGTCGAGCATGACGTCGTAGTCGGCGTACGCCTGGTAGGCCTCCAGGATCGTGAACTCGGGGTTGTGCTTGTAGTCGACGCCCTCGTTGCGGAAGGTGCGGCCCATCTCGAAGACCTTCTCCACGCCGCCGACGCACAGCCGCTTGAGGTAGAGCTCGGGGGCGATGCGCAGGTAGAGGTCGAGGTCGTAGGCGTTGATGTGGGTGGTGAAGGGGCGGGCGTTGGCGCCGCCGTGGATCTGCTGGAGCACCGGGGTCTCGACCTCCAGGTAGCCGCGCTCCAGCAGGCCCTGGCGCAGGGCCTGGACGGCGGTGGAGCGGGCGCGGACCACGTCACGGGCGGCGGGGCTGGAGACCAGGTCGAGGTAGCGCATGCGGACCTTGGCCTCGGGGTCGACGAGGCCGCGGCGTTTGTCGGGCAGCGGGCGCAGGCACTTGCCGATCAGCTGCCAGGCGGTGACGAAGACGGTGGGTTCGCCCTTGTCGCTGGTGCCGGCCAGGCCGGTGGCGCTGATGAGGTCGCCGATGTCGGTGGCGGCGGTGAAGCGGTCGAGGGCGGCGCCGGAGTCCTTGCGGGTGAGGGCGAGTTGGTGGTCGCCGGACCAGTCGCGCAGCACGGCGAAGACGAGGCCGCCGAAGTCGCGGACCAGCATGACCCGCCCCGCGACGGTGACCTGTTCGCCCGTGCGGACCTCGGCGAGGGCGTGGGTGCGGGCCGGGATGCCGACGGGGTAGGGGTCGACGCCCTCGGTGCGCAGCCGGTCCAGGGTGCGGTGCCGGATGCGGACCTGTTCGGGCAGGCCCGCATCCGGCCCGGCCGCCCCGGCCTCGTCCCCTCCTTCGAGGCCGAGTGCCGCCAGCGAGGGCAGTCCCTCGGTGGTCGCGGGGCGGGGCCCGTTCCTCGGGTGCCCCTTTCTGCGGAGTTTGTGCAGCGACGGTACGGAGACGAAGCCTTCGGCGATGGCGGACGCCGTGCCGATGCGGGCGAGGGAGGCTGCTTCGCCGTAGCAGATGAAGCGGGGGTACCACTCCGGCTGGTACTTCGCGTTGGAGCGGTAGAGGGCCTCCAGCTGCCACCACTTGGAGAAGAACAGCAGCAGACGCCGCCACAGCCGCAGCACGGGCCCGGCGCCGATACGGGCGCCCTCCTCGAAGACGGAGCGGAAGACGGCGAAGTTCAGGGAGATCCTGCGGATACCGAGCTTGGGCGCCGCGTCGCACAGTTCGGCGACCATGAACTCCATGACGCCGTTGGGGGCTCCGCGGTCACGGCGCATCAGGTCCAGGGAGACTCCTTCGCGGCCCCAGGGCACGAAGGACAGCAGGGCGAGCAGTTCGCCGTCCCCGCCGAGGGCCTCCAGGAGGAGACAGTCGCCGTCGGCGGGGTCGCCGAGGCGGTCCAGGGCCATGGAGAAGCCGCGTTCGGTCTCGGTGTCGCGCCAGGCGTCGGCCTTGCGGATCACCTCCTCCATCTCCGCCTCGCCGAGGGTGGAGTGGCGGCGGATACGGCAGTGGGCGCCGGTGCGGCGGACGCGGTGGACGGCCTGCCGGGTGACCCGCATGTCGCGGCCGTCGAGGTCGAAGTCCTGCGGCCGCAGGATCGCCTCGTCGCCGAGCTGGAGGGCGCCGAGTCCGGCGCGGGCGTAGGCGGTGGCGCCGTCCTCGGACGCGCCCATCGCGGCGGGCGCCCAGGCGTGCCGGCGGGCCGCGGCCAGCCAGACGGCGATGGCGTGCGGCCATGCCTCCCGGTCGCCGACCGGGTCGCCGCTGGCGAGGCACACGCCGGCCTCGACGCGGTAGGTGACGGCGGCCTTGCCGCTGGGTGAGAAGACGACGGCCTTGTCTCGCCGGGTGGCGAAGTAGCCGAGGGAGTCCTTGTCGCCGTAGGCCTTCAGGAGGGCGCGGATGCGGGCCTCCTCGTCGTCGTGCAGGGCGGCCTCCATGCGCTGCGAGCGGAACAGCGTGGCGGCGGCGTTGAGGAGGGCGAGCGCGCCGAACAGGCCGAGCAGGAAGTACAGGGGGCGCGGCGGCCGCCCGTCGTAGGTGGTGCCGGAGACGAGACCGCCGCAGACCCGGTCGGCGGCCCAGGCCGGCCGCTGGCTCTGCGGCAGCGTGCCGGGGAACAGTTCGACGAGGCCCCAGCCGGCCAGGATGCCGATGACGAGTCCCACGAGCAGGACACCGAGGGCTCTTCGTACGGCCGCTTTGCGCGAGGCGGCGTAGAACTCCCCGCGGGCAACGATCAGCAGGGCGAGCGCGAGGCCGCACACGACGAGGGAGGGGACGGAGTCGGAGTAGTCGCCGACGACCGTGCCGAGGATGTCGGTGAGGACGAGCAGGCCCAGATAGACGACGACCAGCCACCAGGCGATCTTCTTGCGGGCGGCCGTCGCGGCGGCGAGCAGGAAGAGGAAGACGGCGTAGGCGAGGTTGGCGCTGACGGGGACGATGATCTGGTCGAGGGTGCGCACGACGGGGCGCAGCGCGACCCGGAGCGGCGGGATGAGGGCGAGCAGGGCGCAGAGCAGTCCGAGGGTGCCGAAGAAGGTCGCGAAACCTTCCGGCACCCTGCTCGTCCAGCCGTGTCCGGGCGGCCGTGCCGGGCCCGTGACGTCCTTGTCCCGCGCGGCCTCCGCGGTGGCACTCATGTTCCGACTGTAGGAAGCCCCGCGCCTCCTCGCCCGTCGAGCGTCCCGGCCGGCGGCGGGACCTGGGGCTTCCGATAGCCTCCTGCCGTGACGGAACAGCACTCGCACCGGTTCGAGCGGGGCACGGACGGGCCCAAGGTCATCGTGGTCGGCGTGGACGGCTCCGACTCGTCGTTGCGCGCGGCGGCGTACGCCGGTGGCCTGGCCCGACGGCAGAACGCTCTGCTCGCCGTCGTGTACGTGCAGCCGGTGGTGACGGCGGGCGCGGCGCTCGGGGCGCCGGTCGCGGAGACGACCAACGAGATCGCCGAGTCCCTGATCTCCTACATCCGGGAGGCCACGGAGCGGCTCAAGGGGATATTCGACGTCCGCTGGGAGTTCCACACCTTCCAGGGCGACCCCTACAACGGGCTGGTGAAGGCGGCGGACGACCTCAAGGCGGACGCCGTGGTGGTGGGCGCCTCGGAGCAGGCCGGGCACCGGATCGTGGGTTCCGTCGCGATCCGGCTGGTGAAGGCGGGGCGCTGGCCGGTGACGGTGGTGCCGTAGCGGCCCCGGCCCACCGGGCGGCGCCGTACCTCAGAGGGTCCGCAGGAAGTCGAGCACGATCTCGTTGAAGATCTCCGGCTTCTCCAGGTTGGGGTAGTGGCCGACGCCGTCGACGACCTCGGTGCGGCCGTCGTGGACGGTGCCGGCGAGGCGCTCGGCCGCGGCGAGCATGTCGGCGGGCTCCAGAGCGCCGTTGAGGGCGAGCAGCGGGACGGTGATCTCCGCCGCGCGGGCGAAGGTGTCCGGCACGGGCACGAACCAGTCCTTCTCACCGGGTGTGTGCTTGGCGAGCGTGCCACGGGCCATGTCCCGGATCAGCCGCAGGCTGCCTTGGTCGACGTCGGCGGCGGTGCGCTCCGGGCCGGGCAGGACCTGTACGAAGGCGTCGAGCCAGCCGTCGAGGTCGGCGGTTTCCAGAGCGCGGGCCATCTCGGTCTGGAGGCCGCGGGTCCAGTCGTCCGTGTACTGGAACTCCCCGGTCGCGGCACCGCAGGTGACGACGGCGCGGACGAGCTCGGGGTACTCCAGCACGGTGTTGGTGGCGATCAGGCCGCCCATGGACAGACCGACGAGGACCGCGGGGCCCGCGTCGAGGTGGCGCAGCAGGGCGGCGATGTCGTCGGCCCAGCGGAAGGGCCTGCTCGCGTTGGCGGAGGAGCCGTGGCCGCGTACGTCCGGGGCGATGACGCGGTGGCCGGCGGCGAGGGCCGGTATCTGGGCGTGCCAGACGCGGTGGTCGACGTATCCGGAGTGGAGGAGGACCACGAGGTCCCCGGAGCCGGTGTCGAGGTAGGCGAGGTCGCCGTCGGCTGAGGCGAAGGTGCGCAGGTCCGAAGCTTTCGTCACTGTCATCATGACAACCAAGGTGTCATTCTTCGAGTGATTTGGCAACCCAGGTGTCATGATGGCCCGGTGAACGACTCCGGCAAGCCCCTCTCCCCCGACGATCTCGGCCACCGGGTCAGCGAGGTCTTCGATCTGATCGGCGCGCTCTACCGGCGCGGCCTGCGCAAGCTCGAACAGGGCGAGGAGGTCGAGGGCGCGTCCGTCGGCGTGCGCTCCGTGCTGGTGCTGCTGCACAGATACGGACCCATGACGGTGCCTCAGATGGGCCGCCTCATGACGCTGACCCGGCAGTTCGTGCAGCGCATGGTCAACGACGCGCTGGCCAGGGGCTGGGCCGAGACCACGCCCAACCCCGCGCACCAGCGGTCCTCGCTGATCCGCATCACGGACGAGGGCGAGGCCGTCATCACCGCGATCCTCGCGCGCGAGCACGCCCTGAACCGGCAGGTCGGCGGCGAGCTGACCGAGGCCGAGCTCCAGGCGTGCGTGCGCGTGCTGAAGGAGATGCTGAAGACCTTCGACCACGTCGAGGCGGACTGACCTACTCCCCCATCGTCAGCCCGTCGTCCCCCGCGCCCCGGCTGAGCACGACCTCGCGGATCCGGTCCCGCACGCCGCTCAGTTCGGCGCCCTTGGCGATGGCCTGGTTGAGGTTGAGCACCCGCCCGGCGTCGATGTCGAACAGTTGCGGCACGAACTCGGCCTTCGACACCTCCCAGCGCCCACCGGCCTTCGTCGGCGGATCGAAGCGGAACCGGGCGAGGGTGGACTGGTTGCCGCGCGGGTCCTGCACGCCCTGCGAGTTGTACATCGCGCCGGCGACCTGATCACCCATGCCGTAGACCACCCAGGTGCCGTTCACCTTCTCGTACGCCTGCGGGACATGGGCGTGGGTGCCGAGGATCAGGTCGATGTCGGGGCGGTCGCCGGTGCGGGCCGCGGTGAGCTCACGGGCCAGGCTCAGCTGGTCCTCGTCGGGCGCGTCCTGCCATTCGGTACCCCAGTGCATCGACACGACCACCACATCGGCACCACCCTTCCGGGCGGCCCGCGCGTCCGCGACGATCTTCCCCCGGTCGATCAGATTGACCGCCCAGGGCTGCCCCGGCGGGAGCGGGAAGTCGTTGACGCCATAGGTGTACGCGAGGTGCGCGACCTTCGCGCGGCCCGCGCGCATGACGGTCACGCTGCGCGCCTCGCCCGAGGTGCGGGCCGTGCCGGCATGCCGCACCTTCGCCTGATCGAGCGCGTTCAGCGTACGCAGGATGCCGGCGGCGCCGTCGTCGAGGCTGTGGTTGGAGGCCGTCGAGCAGCCGTCGTAGCCGGCGGAGGCGATGCCCCGGGCCACCTCCGGCGGGGACTTGAAGAGGGGATAGCCGGTGTACTCGCCGTTCTCGCCGTAGACGGTCTCCATATGACACAGCGCCAGATCGGCGCGGGAGACCACGGATCGCACACCGGCGAACATCGGGCGGAAGTCGTACCCCTTGCCGCCCGCGTCGAAGCGGGCACGATCGATGACCGGGGTGTGCGGGAGGACGTCCCCGGAGGCGACGAGGGTGAAGCCGCGGGTGCCGGCGGAGGGTGCCGGACGTCCTGCGACCTCGCGGTTGTGGGCCTGGCAGGCGGCACCTGCGACAAGCACGGCCGTGACAGCGATGGCCACAAGCCGACTGCGTGCGATCATCAGCTCACCCCTTGTGGTCGTATATACGCACCAAAATAGGTACGAAATAGAGCACGCTCGCAAACAATCCGGCCGCTTCCATTAGGCCGTCCGGCCCGACCCGGCTTGCGGAAGGGACCGTTCACCGAACCGTTCGCCGACGCGATCGACCGTCCGCCGCAGATCCGTGTGAGCGCCCTGTCCCCGAACTGCCGCCTGCGATGCCATACGGCCATGACGGCCGGAACCACCTTCACGAACGGGACGACCGCCGAGCACGAGCTCGCCGCACTGCAGCGGGAGCACGGCCGGCCCCTCTTCGCGCTCCTGCTCCGGCTCTGTGACGGCGACCGACAGCGCGCCGAGGATCTCGTGCAGGAGACGCTGGTGCGCGCCTGGCAGCATCCCGAGGCCCTGCGCGCCGACGACTTCGACTCGGTGCGGCCCTGGCTGCTGACCGTCGGGCGACGCCTGGCGATCGACGCGCGGCGGGCCCGGCAGGCACGGCCGCCGGAGGTCGGCGACGCGATCCTGGAGAACGCGCGCGTGATCTCCGACCACGCCGAGCGGGCCGCCGAGATGCTCGACGTCCGCGAGGCTGTGAAGACACTCACTCCCGAGCACCGTGAAGTCCTGGTGCTCGTGTACTTCCAAGAGGCGAGTGTTGCGGAGGCCGCGGAAACCCTTGGTATTCCGCCCGGTACGGTGAAGTCCCGCGCGTACTACGCGCTACGCGCCCTGCGTCGGGTGCTTCCCGGATACGCGGCCGACCTGCGGTGAAACCGAAGGCTTGGTCAAACCTCCGTAAAGCGCCTTGCTGAACACCCCGGTTGAGTAATCGGCTGTCCTCATCCGTGTTCCGGATTGGGCAAGGGCCCAGAGCCCCGGGGTAGGGCGACGCACTCACCGGAGGAAGGCAGGAAGGGATGCTGCACAGAGGTCAGGAGAGCACGGACGGCACCGGTGGCGGTGAACTCACCGTCCCCATGGCGTGGTTGTACGCCGAGTACATCGCCGACGAGCTGCTGCGCACCGGCGATCTGATGCCGCCGACGTCCTTCGAGTTCCGCGCCGGGCGTGACGCCCTGGCGCTGACGATCTTCCTGTCCGACACCGACGGCGAGCTGTCCGGCATCCGGGTGGTGACCCAGCTGGAGACCTGGCTGTCGCTGACGGCCTACGACCAGCCGTGGCAGGACTGGGTGAGCGAGCGCATGGCGGGCCTCGCGGCCGAGGCGACCGACTCCGGGGGGCCCGCGCCCGACCTGGAACTCGCCGAGGCGGCCTGGCGCTGGCTCGAGGAGACCGAACTGCTCGCGCCCGATCTGAACGCCGTGCCGGGCGGCGGTGCGCCGGTCGGGGAGGACGAGGGACCGAAGGTGTGGACGCCGGCGTGGCAGCTCGGACTGCCGCTCGGGCACCTCGCCATCCACCTTTTTTGAGTTCTTTTCTCCTCGGACCAATCCTCGACGCCGACCGCTCCGAATCCCTTGGTTGCGATTCTCCAAGTGGCTTGAGTGATTCGACTGTCTGGTGCGTACCAGTGGGCGCAAGGAGTAACACACCCCACACCCAACGGCACGAGGATTCGGCATGAGGTCCCTGGAGAGGCATCGCGACGTCGCCGCGTACGCGCTCGGCGTGCTGAACGAGGCGGAGGCGTTCCGCTTCGAGGACCACCTCATGGAGTGCCCCCGCTGTGCGGCACACGTGACCGAGTTCGGGCCCATCACCCGCCAGTTGATGCTGTACCGGCGCTCCACGCCCCAGTTCGTGCACCCCATGGCCAAGCCGGGCCCGCAGATGCTGAACCGGCTGCTCGAAGCGGTGGCGGTGCGCCACCGCGCCCGGCGCCGGCGCACCCTGTACGCCGTGGCCGCCTCCGTGGTGATCGCCCTCGCCGCCCCCGGCGTCGCGATCATGGCCGGCGGCGACGACAGATCCGTACAGGTGGTCGAGGCGACCGACGAGCGGTCAGGGGTGTGGGCACAGGTCACGACCGAGAACGAGATGTACGGCAGCCAGGTGGAGCTGAAGGTGAAGGACGGCGCGGGTCCGCGCCCCTGCCATCTGATCGCCATCGGCCGGGACGGCTCGGAGGAGACCGTGACCAGCTGGTCGGCGGCCCATCACGACGCCCGTGAGAACACCATGATGGGCGCGTCGGCGATGCACAGCGACGAGATCATGCGCTACGAGGTGCGCACGTCCGACGGCGAGCACCTGGTCACGCTCAACCCACGGTAGCCCTCCCCCACCGGGATACCGGCTACTTGAGCAGCCGCGACATCCTCCGGTCCGCCAGCGGCTTCCCGCCCGTCTGGCAGGTCGGGCAGTACTGGAGCGAGGAGTCGCTGAAGGAGACCTCGCGGATGGTGTCGCCGCAGACCGGGCAGGGCTCGCCGGTGCGGCCGTGGACGCGCAGGCCGCTCTTCTTCTCGGCCTTGAGACGGCCGGCCGCCAGCCCCCGCGAGCGCTCGACCGCCTCGGTGAGGGTCGTCCGCAGGGCCTCGTACAGCCGCGCCGTCTCCTGCGGGGTCAGCGTCGCCGCCAGCTTGAACGGGGACATCCTGGCCGCGTGCAGGATCTCGTCGCTGTAGGCGTTCCCGACCCCGGCGAGGAGGCTCTGGTCGCGCAGGGCGCCCTTGATCCGGCGGCGCTCGTCCTTCAGCAGTGCCGCGAACCGTCTCTCGTCGAAGTCGTCGGCCAGCGGGTCGGGGCCCAGCCGGGCCACGCCCGGGACCTCCTGCGGGTCCTGCACGACGTACACCGCGAGGCGCTTCTGCGTGCCGGCCTCCGTCAGGTCGAAGCCGGCACCGGTCTCCAGGGCGACGCGCAGCGCCAGCGGGCCCTTGCCGGGGCGGGGCATGCCGCTCGGGAGCCGGTCCTTCCACTGGAGCCAGCCCGCGCGGGCCAGGTGGGTCACCAGATGCGGGCCGTCGGCCGTCGCCAGGTCCAGGAACTTGCCGTACCGGCGCACGGCGGTGACCTCGTGGCCCTCGACGGAGGTGACGGGCGGGTCGTACGTCTTGAGGACACTGATCGCGACGGGCAGCACCCGCACGATCTCGTGCCCTACCAGGTTCTCGGTCAGGAAGTCCTTGAGCGCTTCCACCTCGGGGAGTTCCGGCATACGTCCAGAGTGCCATCCGGCACCGACAGCGCCAGGTGCCTCAGGGCCGCTCCGGCAGCACGAACTCGCACCACACCGCCTTGCCGCCGCCCCGCGCCTCCACGCCCCACACGTCCGTGAGCAGGTCGACCAGGAGCAGCCCGCGGCCGGAGACGCCCGACTCCCCCGCCTCGCGGCGGCGCGGCAGGGCGCTGGAGGAGTCCTCGACCTCGACGCGCAGCCGGCGTTCGGAGCCGGCGAGGACCCGCAGGGTCACCACGGCCGAGCCCTCGGTGTGCATCAGGGCGTTGGTGATGAGCTCGTCGGCGACCAGTTCGATCTCGTCCGTCCGCTCCGCGGCGCCCCAGGCGCGCACCGCGGCGCGGATCATGTGCCGGGCCGCGGTGAGGGCCTCGGGGTCACCGGGTGCGACGTGCTGCTGGAGCCGGCCGCCGGGCTGGGGGGCGTCCAGGACGCGGCGACGCAGCAGGAGCAGAGCCACGTCGTCGTCGCCACCGCGTTCCTCGGCCACGTCGATGAGGCGGTCCGCGAGATCGCGAACGTCCTTCGGGCCGGTGGCGATGAGCGCGGTGAGGGTCTGCATGCCGTCGTCCAGGTCGGTGCCGGGCTGTTCGACGAGGCCGTCGGTGCACAGCAGCAGGGTGTGGTCGGCGTCCAGCTCGATCGTGCCGACCGGGTATTCGAGCTGCCCGAACTCCGCGGACAGGCCGAGCGGCAGCCCGCCCTCGACGGAGACCCGGCGGCAGGCGCCGCCGGGCTCACGTACCAGGGGGTCGATATGGCCGGCCCGCACCACCTGCACGACACCGGTGGACAGGTCCGCCTCGGCGTACAGGCAGGTCGCGAAGCGGTCGGTGTCCAGCTCGTGCAGGAACACCGAGGCGCGGGCCATCACCGTGGCCGGGGTGTGTCCCTCGGCGGCGTAGGCACGCAGGACGATGCGCAGCTGGCCCATCACGGCGGCGGCGTGGGTGTCGTGCCCCTGGACGTCGCCGATGACGGCGCCGACCCGGCCGCCCGGCAGCGGGATCAGGTCGTACCAGTCGCCGCCGATGTCCCGGCCGAGGGAGGCGGAGCGGTAGCGCACGGCGACGTCGGCGCCGGGCACGCTGGGGATGGTGCGCGGCAGCATGGCCTGCTGCAGGCCGGAGGCGAGGTCCTTCTCCTGCTCGTAGAACATGGCCCGCTGCAGACTCTGCGCGATGCTGCTGCCGAGGGCGACGAGGACGTTGCGCTCGTCGGTGGTGAAGCCACGCCGGTCGTTGTAGAGCAGGCCGATGGCGCCGATGGGCCGGGCCTGGGCGATCAGCGGCATGTACGCGGCGGACGTGATGTGCAGGTCGGTGATGTGCGGCCAGAGGATCGGGTAGCTGTCCTCGAACTCCTCCGGCGACTCGATGAACCGCGGGCTGAGGGTCCGTACGACCTCGCTCATCGGGTACTGCTCGTCTATTCGGGTGATGAGGGTGCCGGGCACGAAGCTGCCGGAGGGGCCCTCGGCGACCAGCCGGATGCGGCCCGCCTCGACCAGGCCCATGACGAGGCTGGTGGCGCCGAGGTGGGTGAGGCCGTGGGTGTCCTTGAGGACGTCGATCACGTCCTGGATGGTGCGGGCGTGAGCGAGTGCGGCCGTGGTGAGCTGGACGACGCTGGTCTGCTGGCGCCGGGCCTCGTCGTCGGCGGCCTGCTCGCGCCGCTGCTCGATCTCGGCGAGTTCTTCGGTGGCCTCGCGGACGATGCCGACGATGCGGCGCGGGCGGCCCGTCTCGTCGCGGCGGATGTAGCCCTGGGTGTGGGTCCAGCGCATGGTGCCGTCGCGGCAGCGGATGCGGAAGTAGGTGCCGTAGTTCTCGCTGCCGTCCTTCATCGCCCGGGAGACCAGGCCGTCCAGCCGGTAGCCCTCCGGCGGCGGCACCCGGACCGCCAGGGTCGCCGGATTGCCGTCGTATTCGTCGGGGCGCAGGTCGAAGACCTCGTGGGCCTGGGCGTCCATGTGGAAGACGCCGTTGTCCAGGTCCCAGTCGAAGGTGCCCATGTGGTTGAGCGCCAGGATCGGGTCCGGGTGGGCGGGCCAGTCGTCCGGGAGTGACAGGGCGCTCGCTCCCCGATCAACCATGGGCCCACCTTGCCAGGGTTTGCCGGATTCTTCGACTGGGGCGACGGAACCGCCCTCGCTCATCGTGCCGGTCCGTTCCCGGCGGCGGCCAGTGCCCGTTCCTCAATCTCGGTGGAGATTGAACCTGATCCGGCGGCCCGGTGTGCTCATGGGCATCGTGCCGGACACAGCTTCTTGATCCGAAGCGTTGGACCAGGTGAGGGGAGCCCGAGTGCCCAGGAGTCGCGGCCGGTGGGCACTCGGGACGACCGCGATCAGCGGACGCTCGTGTCCGTCGTCTCTGGAGCCTTTCGTGCGTTGTTCCTGAGATTGGCGAAGGGCAGAGCCCCTCCGTGGAGTTCCTTGAACTCGTCGATCAGGTCCTGTTCGGCCTCAGCCGCGTCTTCCTCGGCCATCGGCCGCCAGGCGACGAGCAATGCGTCCGAGTCGGCGAGCTGCCAGATGTAGCGGCCGCCCCAATGTCCGGCCAGCAGACCGGTGCCATGGCGGCGGTAGTCGGCAAGCCGTTGGTTCAGACCGTCCTGACCCGCGGCTTTGCCGATGTACAGGACTGTTGCTCCGTCCACCCAGGCATCGCGGAGCTTGTCGACCGTCACGGACGGGTCGCGGCCCTTGAGATGTCCGGCAGGGCTGGCCGGGCGGAATGCCGGCGGTGAGGTGTCTGTGCGGATCACCGCGTAGATTCCGTGCCCCGTGGGGACGTTGCTGTCGGGTAGCGAACGGAACGGAACGAAGCCGCGGAAGCCGCGTTCGGTCAGGGTCTTCTGAGTCATCTCAGGGGTCGGGCTCATGCCAGGCATCGTGCCAGGCGCCACTGACAGTCCTCGCCGGCCCTGTTGCGCGCAGCCTCCGTCGCGCCCTCGGCCAAGACCACCGGACGCCTCATCGGGCGTTGTCAGTCGTGCCCGTTAGGGTCCCTGGAGACGGCGCAGGTCGATGTTGGAGGAAGTATGGCGAGACGGATGCGTGAAGAGAAGTTCCGGTTGGAGCAGGAACGGGGGCGGTATGACGCCCATGTCCGTCCGGTCAACGAGATGGTCGACGTACTGCGCGGGCAGGACGGACGGGGCTGGATGCCGCATGTCGCACCATGGCACGGGGGAGCCGAGGGGCGCGTCCTGTCGATCCTGCGGGACCCCGGCCCCATGACCCAGGACGGTGTCGGCTCGGGATTCCTGTGTGTGGAGAACGACGACCCGACGGCGGAGCTCCAGGCCCAGATCTTCGAGGAGGCCGGGATAACGCCGCGTGACGTCACTCCCTGGAACGCCTACCCCTGGTACATCAACCGCTCGCCGAACGCGGCGGAACTCCAGGCTGGTGCCGAAGTCCTGAGACGTCTGCTGGACCTGATGCCGAAGACTGAAGTCGTGCTCCTCCAGGGCAACGAAGCCCAGGACGTGTGGCGTCGCCTGCTCAGGACGCATCCCGAAGCCGTCCGCGACAGGACCTTGGAAGTGGTCAGCACCTACCACCCCGGCCGGCAGGCCCTCTTCGTACGAGACCCGGAGGAGCGCGCCCGCCGTGCCCAGCACCGAATCGACTCCTACCAGAAGGTCGGTGACGCGCTCCGCGGCACAGGCGGGCAGTTGTAGAGGCTCTGTTCTCCACGCGCTGGCTACCGTGTCCCGGATGACGGGGACGAGCGAAGGACGAGCCGCAGACCGCGACGGCCGGGGACCGTCCCGTCGAAGACGTCGGTGACGCTGCCGAAGATGCTGCCGGTCGCGCCGGGATCGTCCGGGATCAGCCCACCGCCGTCGGGCGTGTCCGGGCCGTCCGGGACGGCCTCGGGGCCGGCCTCCTCCGAGGGGCCGGGGGAGGTCTCGGGCTCGGTGCGGGAGGCGGGGGCGCCGGGCTCTTCTGGCGGGGAGGCCTGAGTGCGGCCGGGGTCGGCAGAGGTGGGCGGGGCCGTCGGGCTGACGGTGGCCGTGGGGCAGTCGGCGGGCCCGCGGCCGGGATCCGAGGGGGCGGCGGCCTGGATGTCGTCGGTGGCGCCGGGGGTGACGGTGGCGTCCGGGGGCACGCAGTCGGCCGGCGTCCGCTCCGGCGGCGAGGCGGGCTCGCCGGACGGGGACGCGCTCTCGTGAGGGGGCCTGGGCGTCGGCGTGCCGCCGTCGTGTCCGGGCCGATCCGGCCGGTGCGGGTCCCGGTCGGGAGGCATCGGCTTCGCCGGCGGTACGACGTGGTCGTGGTCGTGCCCCCGATGGCCGACCGGCCGCTCGATCCAGGTGTCGTCGACGACGTCGATGATCGTGATGTCGGTGATCACCTGGGGCGCCGGTGCCACCACGACCACCCGGCACGGCTCGTACCCGGACCAGCCCCGCCCGCCGACGCCGCTGTCACCCCGGGTCCCGACGGGCGGGGCGAGCGGGTTGCCGCAGGCGCAGCGGACGCGCGGCACTCCGTGGCCGTCGACGAGGACGGCGGTGCCCGCCTGGAGGACGGACTGGTAGCCGGTGCCCATCCCGTCGCGGAACCCGTGGTCGGTGACCCGGGTGTCCGCCCGCAGCACGACCGAGGTCAGACTGCGCAGATAGCCGGGTATCGACGACTGGGAAACACCCGCGGCCCGGGCGAAGACGCGCGCCCTGGTCCGGTCGGCGGCGAGGGCGTCGATCTGCCGCTGGACGTCGCAGCTTCCGGCCCCGCGGGTGCCGCCGTACAGGCCTGGTGTCTCGCCGGACAGGGACCGGTGCCCGGTGTGCACCGACTGCGGCGTTCGGGTGAGCGGCGAGGCGGCGGCCTCGGTGGTCGCCATGGAGTCCGTGAAGGGATCGGGGCCACGGTCGGCAGCGGGCTGGAGGAGGAGTTCCTCGCCGGATGCCGTGTTCGCGTCGCCGCTGCCGACGCAGCCGGCGACGAGGACTGCCGCCGAGAGCGCACAGGCCGTGACGATGGTTCGGGTGGGTGTCCGCACCACGTCCTCCCGCCGGTCGTCGGGAAATTCGGCACCCTTGTCTGCTTCACTCACATGGGTTACGCAAGCGGAGAGGTGGTATACGGAGAGTCACCCGGGTGGTGGGGCGCGACAATGAGGAGAGGAGGCGTACGGCGGTGGACTGGTTCGTCGCACCGGACTACTGGACGAGCCGGCTGGTGTTCCAGCGGGCCCTGGCCGGCGTGTACCTCGTCGCGTTCCTGACGGCTGCCCTTCAGTTCCGGGCGCTGATGGGTGAGCGGGGGATGCTGCCCGTGCCGCGCTTCGTGGCGCAGGTGCGCTTCCGGGCGGCCCCGAGCCTGTTCCAACTCCACTACTCGGACCGGTTCTTCGCCGGCTGCGCCTGGTCGGGCTGCGCGGTGTCGGCGGCGCTGCTGGCCGGGGTGGACTCGTTGGTGCCCCTGTGGGCCGCGATGCTCCTGTGGCTCGTCCCGTGGGCGCTGTATCTCTCGATCGTCAACGTCGGCCAGACCTGGTATTCGTTCGGCTGGGAGTCGCTGCTGCTGGAGGTCGGCTTCCTCGCCGTGCTGCTGGGCAACGACGAGGTGGCGCCGCCGGTCGTGGTGCTGTTCCTGCTGCGCTGGATCCTGTTCCGCGTCGAGTTCGGGGCGGGCCTGATCAAGATGCGCGGCGACGCCTGCTGGCGGAAGCTGACGTGCCTGGACCACCATCACGAGACCCAGCCGATGCCGGGCCCGCTGAGCTGGTTCTTCCACCATCTGCCGAAGCCGCTGCACCGCGTCGAGGTGGCCGCCAATCACTTCACCCAACTCGTCGTGCCCCTCCTCCTCTTCACCCCGCAGCCCGTCGCGACGGCCGCAGCAGCCCTGATGATCGTCACCCAGCTGTGGCTGGTGCTGTCGGGCAACTTCTCCTGGCTGAACTGGATCACCATCGTCCTTGCCCTGTCGGCACTGGCTTTCCCGAGCGATCCGCCGTCCGTGCCGGACGCGCCGCTGTGGTACGAGGTGGTGGTCCTGGCGGTCGCCGCCCTGCTGCTGTTCCTCAGCTACCGCCCGGTCGCGAACATGATCTCCCGCCGCCAGGTCATGAACCGCTCGTTCGACCCGCTTCATCTGGTCAACACCTACGGCGCGTTCGGCAGCGTCAGCCGTATCCGCTACGAGGTGGTGGTCGAGGGGACGGCCGACGACGTGCCGCGTGAGGACTCGGACTGGCGGGAGTACGAGTTCAAGGGCAAGCCGGGCGACCCCCGCCGCTGGCCGCGCCAGTTCGCGCCCTACCATCTGCGGCTGGACTGGCTGATGTGGTTCGCCGCCCTGTCCCCCGCCTACGCAGGCCCGTGGTTCGGCGCCCTGGTGGAACGGCTCCTGGAGAACGACCGCGACACGCTCAAGCTCCTGCGTCGCTCCCCGTTCCCGCCCGACGCCCCACCCCGCCACATCCGCGCCCGCCTCTTCCGCTACCGCTACACGACCTGGCGTGAGCTCCGGGAGACGGGCGCGTGCTGGGAAAGGACCTATGTGCGCGAGTACCTGCCGCCCACCCGGCTGGCGGGGATCGCTCAGAAGTCGTGAGGTTCAAAGGCCCGCCGGAATGGGATCGCCATGGCCGGTGAGCAGGATCGGGTCAGGGTCGTCACGCCCGATGACCGCAGGCCGGGGCCCCGTACCGCGGGGATGGACCGGCAGGAGGCGTTCGCCACCGAGGGCACCTGGCCGGGATTCGTCCGCACCGAGGCCGGCATGGTCTCCGGCCGGCACCACCACGGGGAGTGGGAATCGGTGATCTACGTCCTCACCGGCGCGCTGAGAATGGAGTCCGGCCCGGACGGCGCGAACACGGTGGAGGCCGGCCCCGGTGACTTCATCCACGTCCCCAAGGGCGCCGTCCACCGGGAGAGCAGTCCTTCGGCCGAGCCCGCCGACATCGTCGTCGTGCGAGCCGGCGCCGGAGGGAAGTCGACCTTCAACGTCGACGGGCCGGAACGGAGCTGAGAACGAACGGGCCGTCTCGCGCGGGGCGCCGTCAAAGACCGTAGACGTGGGCGGCGGTGCCCGCGAAGACCTGTGCGCGTTCGGCGTCGGAGAGCGCGGCGGTCAACTCCGTCGCCGCGGCCAGCACTTCGCCGTACGTCGCCGCGAGTGTGCACACCGGCCAGTCCGAGCCGAACATCAGGCGCCCGGCGCCGAATGCCTCCAGTACCGCGTCGGCGTACGGGCGCAGGTCGGCCACCGTCCAGTCGGTGAGGTCGGCCTCGGTGACCAGGCCGGAGAGTTTGCAGGCGGTGTTGGGGAGCGCGGCGAGGGCTTGGACGTCGCGGGTCCACGGTGCGCGGGCGCCGGAGGCGATCGGTGGTTTCCCCGAGTGGTCCAGGACGAAGGTGAGTCCGGGGAGGTCGGCGGCCGCCTTGATGCAGGCGGGGAGCTGGTGGGGCAGTACCACGAGGTCGTAGACCAGGCCCGCCTCCGCAACGGCCGCCAGTCCGCGTCGTACGTCCGCGCGCAGCAGCCACTCCGGGTCCGCCTCGCCCTGCACCTGGTGGCGGATGCCCTTGAGGTACGGGCCGCCGGGCAGCTCGCGCAGCCTGGACAGCTCGTCGGCGATGTCGGGACGGGTCAGGTCCGTCCAGCCGACGACTCCCGCGATCAGCTCGTGCTCGGCGGCGAGCGCCAGGAACTCCGGGGTCTCCTCCGGCACGGTGATCGTCTGCACCAGGACGGTACGGCCGACTCCGGCCGCCCGCGCCTCGGGGGCGAGATCGTCGACACCGAAGTTCCTTCGCAGCGGCTGGAGTTCGGGCCCCGTGATCCAGTCCTGGTCGCGCACCGACAGGTCCCACACGTGGTGATGGGCGTCGACGATCGTCACGGCAGCTCCCACACGACGGGCAGGCCGGCGTCCGCGCCCTCGTCGGAGTAGTCGTGCACCACGTCGAGCAGCTCGACCATGCGGGCCTGCCAGGCCACGTTGACCGGCGGCTCCTTCAGCTCGGCGAGGAGACGGCCGTAGTCCTCGCAGTCCAGGACGTGGAAGACGTCGGTACCTCCCCCACGCTCGAATGCGCTCGCGCGGGGGGACCCCCACCGCCAGATCGTCCAGGAGGTGGCACCCGCGGCCCGGATCGCGTCCGTGAGCTCGACCGGCACCTCCCGGTGCGCCGCCTCGTAGCGGTCGGTCCGGTCCGTGCGGACCTTGGTGTGCGGGGCGACCCTCATCGCGGCTCCTTGTCGGACAGCAGGCCGGACTCCAGCAGTTCCTGCCAGAACTCCATCGGTACCTCCGTCGCGAACTGCTCGGCGCAGTCCCGGACCTCGTCGGCCGACCGGGCTCCCACGAGCACGCTCGCGACGGCGGGGTGCGCGGCGCAGAACGCCAGCGCGGCGGCCCGCAGGGTGATGCCGTGGCGGTCGGCGAGGGACTTCATGCGCAGCGCGCGGTCCAGCAGCTCCCGCGGGGCTCGTGCGTAGTTGTACGTCGCGTCCGGCCTCGGATCCGCCAGAAGACCGGAGTTGAAGGCTCCGCCGACGACGACGGACGTGTGGCACTCGACCGCCACGGGCAGCAGATCGTCGAGCGCGCTCTGGTCCAGCAGCGTGTAGCGGCCCGCGCACAGCACCACGTCGACATCGGTGTCGGTGACGAAGCGGGTCAGCATCTCGGTCTGGTTCATCCCGGCACCGATCGCCCGCACCACGCCCTCGGAGCGCAGCTTCTCCAGGGCCGGGTAGCCCTCGCGGAAGGCCTGTTCGGAGTGGTCGTCGGGGTCGTGGAGGTAGACGACGTCGACGCGGTCGAGGCCGAGCCGTTCCAGGCTGGCGTCGAGGGCGCGTCGTACGCCGTCCGCGCTGAAATCCCAGACGCGGCGTCGGTCGGCGGGGACCGCGAAACCATCGGCCAGGTCGTCGCCCGTCGCGTCCGGCACCGGTTCCAGACGGCGGCCGACCTTGGTCGAGACGGTGTACGCCGCGCGCGGATACTCCCGCAGGGCCGCGCCGAGGCGGCGTTCGGACAGGCCGAGGCCGTAGTGCGGGGCCGTGTCGAAGTGGCGGATGCCCGCGTCCCAGGCGGCGGCCACGGCCTCGCGCGCCTGTTCCTCGCCGACCTCGGTGTACAGGTTGCCGATGGCGGCCCCGCCGAAGGCCAGCGGGCTGACCTCGACGTCGGTGCGACCGAGCCGGTTCACCGGCCCACCGGCCTCAGGCGCAGGCCCTGCATGCCGCCGTCGACGGCGAGGGCGGTGCCGGTGGTGGCGCCGGAGAGCGGGCTCGCCAGGTAGGCGACGGCACCGGCCACCTCGTCCGCCGACACCAGGCGCCCGGTGGGCTGTCGGGCCTCCAGCGCGGCGCGTTCGGCGGCGGGATCGGCGGCGGCGTCCAGGAGGCGGCCGACCCAGGGGGTGTCCACCGTGCCCGGGTTGACACAGTTGACGCGGATGCCCTCACGGACGTGGTCGGCGGCCATGGCCAGCGTGAGCGAGTACACGGCGCCCTTGGTCGCGCTGTACAGCGCCCGCTGCGGAAGCCCGGCCGTGGCGGCGATGGAGCAGGTGTTGACGATCGCCGCGCGGGACGACTCCCTCAGGTGCGGGAGGGCGGCCCGCGACACCCGGACCATGCCGACGACATTGACGTCGTGGACACGGTGCCACTCGGCGTCGTCGTTGTCCTCGACGGTGCCCCGGGCGCCGATGCCGGCGTTGTTGATCAGCACGTCCAGTCCGCCGAGGTCGGCCACGGCGGCCGCCACGGCCTCGCGCACGGAGGTGTCGTCGGTGACGTCGGCGCGGAAGGCGAGCAGGGACTTGTCGACGCAGGACGGATCCAGGTCGAGGACGGCGACCTTGGCGCCGCGGGCGGCGAGGAGGTCGGCCGTGGCCCGGCCGATGCCGGAGGCGCCTCCCGTCACCAGCGCCTTGAGACCGGCGAAGTCGCTCATACCGCGTGCCCCTTCTTCTCATCGCGGTCGGCGGCCCAGAAGGCGCCGTCCGGGAACGTGTACCGCGCGATCGACTCGGGCCGCATGGCGGCCGAGAAGCCCGGCGCGGTGGGTGCCGTGTAGTGACCTTCCCTGATCACCACCGGGTCGAGGAAGTGGTCGTGCAGATGGTCGACGTACTCGATGACCCGGTCCTCGGTGGTGCCGGTGACCGCCACGTAGTCGAACATCGACAGGTGCTGGACGAGTTCGCACAGCCCGACACCGCCCGCGTGCGGGCAGACCGGTACGCCGAACTTGGCGGCCAGCAGCAGGATGGCGAGGTTCTCGTTGACGCCGCCGACACGGGCCGCGTCGATCTGGAGGACGTCGAGGGCGCCGGCCTGGAGGAGCTGCTTGAAGACGACCCGGTTCTGCACGTGCTCGCCGGTGGCCACCTTCACCGGGGCGACGGCCTCACGGATGGCCGCGTGGCCGAGGACGTCGTCGGGGCTGGTGGGTTCCTCGATCCAGTACGGGTCGAACTCCGCGAGGGCCTTGGTCCAGCGGATCGCCTCGGCCACGTCCCAGCGCTGGTTGGCGTCGATCGCCATGCGGATGTCCGGCCCGACGGCCTCGCGGGCGACACGGCAGCGCCGTACGTCGTCCTCCAGGTCGGCACCGACCTTCAGCTTGATCTGGCGGAAGCCGTCGGCGACGGCCTCGGCGGCGAGCCGGCCGAGCTTGTCGTCGTCGTAGCCGAGCCAGCCGGCGGAGGTGGTGTAGGCGGGGTAGCCGCGCTGCAGCAGCCGGGCCGTGCGTTCCGGCGCGCCCTCGCGGCCCCGGCGCAGCAGGGCGAGTGCCTCCTCGGGGGTGAGCGCGTCGGAGATGTATCGGAAGTCGATCTGCCGGACGATCCACTCCGGGTCGGCGTCGGCGAGGAGCCGCCACACGGGCTTGCCGGCGCGCTTGGCGGCCAGGTCCCACACGGCGTTCATGACCGCGCCGATCGCCATGTGCATCACGCCCTTCTCGGGGCCGAGCCAGCGCAGCTGGCTGTCGCCGATCAGGTCCCGGTTGAGGATCCCCGGGTCCCCGCACAGCTCCTCGACGGGCTGGCCCACGACATGGCCGCGCAGCGCCTCGATCGCGGCGACCTGGATCTCGTTCCCCCGCCCGATGGTGAAGGTGAACCCGTGCCCCTCGTGGCCGTCCGCCGCGTCGGTGCGCAGCACGACGTAGGCGGCCGAGTAGTCGGGGTCCGGGTTCATCGCGTCGGAGCCGTCGAGCTCGCGCGAGGTGGGGAAGCGGATGTCATAGGTGTCGACCGCGGTGACGCGGGTGGGGGTGCCGGGGGCCTGGGACACTGAAGTCCTTTCCGTCGAGGGGCGGTTGGCGGCCGTGGTCAGTCCTGGGCCCGGCCCGTGGTGACACGGGCGATCATGAGGGCGATCAGGATGATTCCGCCGTAGATGGCCTGGATCCAGAACGACGGGACCTGGGCGAGGGTGAGCAGGTTCTGGACCACGCCCAGCAGGAGTACGCCCGTCAGGGCGCCGAACATGGTGCCCTTGCCGCCGTCGAGGCTGATGCCGCCGATCACCGCGGCCGCGAACACGGTGAAGATCATGTTGTTGCCCTGATTCGCGCTGATCGCGCCGACGTAGCCGGTCTGGATGATCCCGCCGACGGCCGCGAGGGTGCCCGCGACGACGAACACGCCGAGCATCACGCGCTCGACCCTGATGCCGGCCGCGCGGGCGGCGTCCGCGTTGCCGCCGATGGCGTACAGGGCGCGTCCGATGCGGTGGTACTTGAGGACGAGACCGGCGACCGCGAAGGCGGTGGCCGCCAGCCACACCGACATCGGGATGCCGATGAACGTGGTGGTGGCCAGGGAGTAGAAGCTCTCGGGCATCCCGAACAGGGTCTTGCCCTTGGTCGCGCCGACCAGCAGCCCGCGCAGGACGATGAGCATCGCGAGGGTCACGATGAACGCGTTGAGCCTGAACTTCACGACCAGGATCCCGTTGAAGGCACCCACGGCCGCGCCCACCAGGAGGACCGCCAGCAGGGAGAGGGCGGCGGGGAGTTCGGTGCCCCAGCCGGACTGCGCGGCGGGCAGCACGAGCAGCGCCCCGACGGCGGGCGCGATGCCGACGACGGATTCGAGGGACAGGTCGAACTTGCCGGTGATCAGGACCAGCGACTCGGCCAGCACGACCATCGCGAGCGCGGCGGACGCGCCGAGGATCGAGATCAGGTTCCGCTCGGTGAGGAACGAGTCGTTGACCACCGCGCCGAGCACCAGGAGCAGCAGCAGCGCCGGGACGAGGGCGAGTTCACGGGCGCGGCGGAGCAGGACGGTCCTGGCGGCACGGGCGTCCGGCACCTTCAGGGGCAGGGCCGGCGGGGCCTTGGTGTCAGCCATGGTGGTCCACTCCTTCGATGGAGGCGATCAGCTCGTGGTCGCGCCAGCCCGCCGGGTGCTCGGCGACGACACGGCCGTGGAACAGGACGAGGACGCGGTCGCAGCGGCGCAGGTCGTCGAGTTCGTCGGAGACGACGAGCACGGCGATGCCGTCCTCGCGGGCGCTGTCCACCCGGGCCAGCAGGGATTCCTTGGACTTCACGTCCACGCCCGCGGTGGGGTTGATCAGCACCAGCAGCCGGGGGTCGGAGGCGAGAGCGCGGGCCATGACGACCTTCTGTGCGTTGCCGCCGGACAGGTCGGAGACGGGCTGGTCGGGGCCCTCGGTGTGGATGTCGAGGCGCTCGATGAGGGCGGTGGCGAGACCGCGCTTGCGTTCGGTGCCGACGAACCCGAAGCGGCCGAGCCGTTCCAGGACGCTCATGGTGGCGTTGTCGCCGATGGTCATGCCGGCGACGAGGCCCTGGTCGTGCCGGTCGCGGGGCACGCAGGCGACGCCCGCGTCGAGGGCGGCTCCCACATTCCCGAACGGCAGCCGCTCTCCGCCCAGTTGTGCGGTCCCGCCGGTCGGGGTGTGCAGCCCCGCGAAGGACTCGGCGAGTTCCACCTTGCCGCTGCCGCTGATCCCGGCGAGCCCGACTACCTCGCCGCGGCGGACGGTGAGGTCGATGCGGTCGTACGCCGGTGAGGTGAGCCCGCGGGCTTCGAGCAGGACGGGGGCGTCGTGGTCGACGTCCCTTGGGTCCACGGCCTGGTCGGCGATGGCCTCCAGGGACTCCCCCGCCATGGCCTCCACCAGGGCCCGGCGCGGGAGTTCGGCGACCGGGGCGGTGGTGATCCAGCGGGCGTCACGCAGGACCGTGACGGTCTGGCAGACCTCGTACACCTCCTGGAGGTGGTGCGAGATGAACAGGAACGTGACGCCGGAGTCCTGGAGCGCCCGCATCCGTGTGAACAGCCGCTCGATCTCGCGGTTGTCGAGCTGCGCGGTGGGCTCGTCGAGGATGATGAAGCGGGCGCCGAAGCTGAGCGCCCGTGCGATCTCCACCATCTGACGGTCCTCGACCTTGAGGTCGGCGGTGCGGGCCTGCGGGTCGACGTGCACGTCCCAGGTGGCGAGGAGTTCGGCGGCCTCGGAGCGCAGCTTGCGCCAGCTGATGAAGCCGCGGTTGAGCGGCTGCCGGTTGATGTACAGGCTCTCGGCGACCGTCAGCTCGGGGACGACGGTGGGCTTCTGGTAGACGCAGGCCACCTTGCGGCGCCAGGCGTCCCGGTCGGCGAGCGGGGGCGCGGGCTCGCCGTCGAAGCGGACCTCGCCCTCGTCGGCGGCCTGGAGTCCGGTGAGGATCTGGACCAGGGTCGACTTGCCGGCGCCGTTGCGGCCGACGAGGGCGTGCGACTCGCCGGGCAGGACGGTGAGCCGTCCGTCGGCGAGGGCGGTGGTGGGACCGTAGCGCTTGACGATGTCCCGCGCCTGTACGAGTGGCGTCGTCATTTGACCGTGTTGCCCCAGAGCTTCGGGTCGTCGACGTTGTCCTTGGTGACCAGCGGCGCGGGCAGCTGATCCTCCAGGATGCCGCTGGGCAGCTTCACGATGGTGGAGTCGTGGTCCGTCGGGCCGGGCTGGAACGTCTTCCCCTCCATCGCCGCCTTGATGTAGTACATGCCGTACTGGGCGTACAGGTCGGCGGGCTGGGAGACGGTCGCGTCGATCTCGCCCTTGCGGATGGCGTCGTACTCCTGCGGGATGCCGTCGTTGGAGACGATCGTGATGTGCCCGTCCTGTCCGGCCTTCTTCAGCATCCCCTTGGACTTCAGGGTCTGCAGGGTCGGGGCGAGGTAGACGCCGCCGGCCTGCAGGTAGATGCCCTTGATGTCGGGATTGGCGTTCAGGAGGGTGTCCAGTTTGGAGGCCGCGGCGTCGGACTCCCACTTGGCCGGTATCTCAAGGACCTTGAGCTTCGGGAAGTCCTTCTTCACACAGGCCCGGAAGGCCTCGGAGCGGTCGCGGCCGTTGACCGAGGCGAGGTCGCCCATGATCTGCACGACCTTGCCGGAAGGGATCCGCTCGCCGAGGTACTGGCAGGCCTTCTCGCCGTAGGCCACGTTGTCGGCGCGCACCACCATCGCGACCTTGCCCTTGTCGGGCGCCACGTCGACGGCGACGACCGGCACGCCCTTGCGCTCGGCCTGGTCGAGGCCGGCCTCGATGGCGGCGCTGTCCAGCGGGGCCACGACGAGGCCCTTCACGTTCTGGTTGAGCTGGTTGTTGATGTCGGTGATCTGCTGGGACGGGTCGCTGTTGGAGTTGACCGTCTTGAGCGCGTCGACGCCCTCGGAGTCGGCCATCTTCGGCACGTAGTCGTTGTACGACTGCCAGAACGGCGACGTCAGCAGGGGCAGGATCACCCCGACCTTGCCGCTGCCGCCGCCTTCGGCGCTCGACGCGCCGGTGTCCTTGGTGCTGCCGCAGGCGGCGAGCACGAGCGAGGCGCCGGCGAGAGCGCACACCGCCCCGACCTTCCGTGACCTGTTCTGCTTCCGCGCTGTAGTGCCGGGCATCTGGCGGCTCCTCGTTGAGCGTGTTCGAGCACATGGTTCGAGCAGATGCCCGCATATTTATCAGACCACTTCCGGGAAAGAACACCCTCCAGCGGCACATTTTCCGGCATCGAGACTGTATTGGTCCGACCACCTCGCTGGTTAGACTGCGCGCACCGGTGACAGGAGGAACGGCGTGAACGTGGACGAGACGGCCCCGCAGAAGGGCACCGTGACGCAGCGCGCCATCGAGCGGATCAAGGCGATGATCGCGGAGGGGCGGCTGGAGCCCGGGCAGCGGCTGCCGACCGAGCGCGATCTGGCGGCGCAGCTCGGCATCTCCCGCAGCTCGATGCGGGAGGCGATCCGCGCGCTGACGGTGCTGGGCGTGCTGGAGGCCCGGCACGGTTCGGGCATCTACGTCACCCAGCTGGAGGCCGGCGACCTTCTGGAGACGTTCGGTGTGGTCGCCGATCTGTCCCGGGGCCCGCGGCTGGTGGAGCTGCTGGAGGTGCGCCGCGTCCTGGAGTCGACGGCGACGGCCCTGGCGGCGGCGCGGATCACGCCGGACCAGCTGTCGGAGGTCGAGAAGCACCTCACCGCGATGAACGCCACGGACGACCCGGAGGAGATCCTCGCGCACGACCTGGCGTTCCACCGCGAGATCGCGGTGGCCGCGGGCAACGACACCATGGCGGCGATCCTGGAGGGCCTGTCCTCCCGCACCTTCCGCGCCCGCGTCTGGCGCGGCTACCAGGAGGAGGGCGCCTTCGAGCGCACCCGTCGCGAACACGCCGCGATCCACCGGGCCCTGGTCGCCCGCGATCCGGAGGCGGCGAGGGCCGCGGCGGCCGCGCATGTGGGCGAGGTGGAGGAGTGGCTGCGGGCCCAGCTCGGCTGACCGGGGCGGCCCCCCTCACCCGGGAGGTGCGAGGAACCGCCCCGCTCCCGGCTGCGCTAGGCCTTCACGTCGAAGCCGTGCTCCCGTCCGAGCCTCTGAAGTGACGTGAAGCCCGGAATGCCGTTGGCGTCGTCGCCCGTGAACCCGCAGCGGCGCTGCCAGGCGGCGTACGCCTTGACGGTCGCGGTGCCGAAGTGGCCGTCCGCGAGGCGCGCGGCGAGGAGGCCCTCCGCGACGAGTGCCTTCTCCACGGTCCTGACGCCCGCGTACGACACGGGCGTTCCGGCCCGGGCCGGGTCGTTCAGGGCGGCCGCGACCACCTTGGACACGTCGATCACCGGTCGCGGACCGGGCTCGGGCGTCGAACCGCCGGGACGCGGGGCGCCCTTCTGCACCCAGGCGTACAGGTGCTTGCCGGGGCACTCCGTGGCGAGGCCGTCCCGGTGTCCCTTGATCTCGTTGCCGGCGCCGTGGCGGCGCAGCAGCTCGATGCCGTCGCGGATGGCCCCGAGCATCGCGTCGGTCGGCCTGGTCAGCCCTTCCGAGCCGACCAGGCCCATGATGGCGTAGTGGCCGCGGTTGAGGTCCTGGTTGCCGTTCGCCCCGGTGCGCCTGCCGAGGCCGCGGCCCTCCAGGAGGAAGCCGTGCGGGCAGGCGCCATAGTTGTAGGCGATGTCCGAGTAGTTCTCCTTCTTGTTCGCCAGGTGGTCGACGCGGATCTGCTTCCACTCGGCGATGCACAGGTCGTGGTCGTCCAGCAGCTGGACACTGACCGGTGCGCCTTCGTAGTGGACCTTCACGCCCTTGGTCGAGGTCTGCGTGGGTGCGGCGGATGCCGGCCAGCCGAGCTGAGCTCGCGTGACAAGCTTCAATTGTGCCTCCAGGGCGTGATGTGACACCGACCCCCTTGAGTGTGGGCACAGTTGCTTGATCACCTCAGGCCGACGCGCCACCGCTACCCGTTCGTGCGCCTACGAGCGGCGCAACCGCAGCGTGACCAGCTCGAAGGGGCGCAACCGCAGCGCGACGCACGCCCCTTCGCGCGGCGGCGGCTCCGGCAGCGGACGTTCCAGCAGATCCGTCGCCGCGACGTCCGCGACCTCGAAGTCCGCCGTCAGCGTGGCCCGTGTCCGGCCGCCGTGCGCCTCGTGGAGGCGGACCACCACGTCCCCGCTGCCGTCGTCGGCCAGTTTCACCGCCGTGATCACGACGGCGTCCCGGTCCACCGTCACCAGCGGGGACACCTCTGTCCCGCCGGTGATCCGCCGCTGCGGCAGATTGATCCGCCAGCCCTCACGCACCGCGTCCGCGATGCCCGCGCCGGGCACCAGGGCGTGCCGGAACCGGTGAGCGCCCTGGTCGGTCTCGGGGTCCGGGAAGCGCGGGGCGCGCAGCAGCGAGACCCGGACCGTGGTGGTCGTGCCCTGGTCGCCGTCGGTGCGGACCGTGCGGGTCACGTCGTGGCCGTAGGTCGAGTCGTTGACGACGGCGGCGCCCCAGCCGGGCTCCTCGACATGGACGAAACGGTGGTTGCAGGCCTCGAACTTGGCCGCCTCCCAGCTGGTGTTGGTGTGTGTGGGCCGGTGGAAGTGCCCGAACTGTGTCTCCGAGGCGTACCTCTCCGCGTGCACGTCGAGCGGGAACGCCAGCTTCAGGAACTTCTCCGTCTCGTGCCAGTCGACCTCCGTGTCGAACAGCAGCCGCTTGTCTCCCGGCGCGAGCGACAGGTGCTGCGTGACTCGGGAGTCGCCGAAGGTCCGGGTGACCCGCACCGAGGCCCCGTCCGCACCGGGCGCGAGGTCGTCCACGCCGGTCAGGTCGGTGACGGTGTGGCGGTAGAACGCGTCGACGTCCCAGGCGTCCCACATGTTCGGGAAGTCGGGGTGCAACTGGAGAAGACCTGCGGCGCCGCCCGGCGGGATCGTCTCGCGGTCGCCCTCGACGTCGTACGCCGACACGACCAGGCCCCGGGCGTCGATCTCGACGCGCAGCAGGCCGTTGTCGAGGACGAAGCCGCCGTCGGGGCGCGGTGCGAGCGACGTGCGGCCCTCGGTCATCCGGGGCCGTGCCCCGCCCGCCGGGACGCCTTCGCGCGGGTGCGGGGCGGAGTTGAAGACGAGCTCGGTCGTGCCCTCGCCCGCCAGGGCGCGCTGGGCCGCGTCGATGACGGCGTTCAGCTCGCCCGCGAGGCGCTCGTAGGTGGCGCGTGCCTCACGGTGCACCCAGGCGATGGACGAGCCGGGCAGGATGTCGTGGAACTGGTGCAGCAGCACCGTCTTCCAGATCCGGTCCAACTCCTCGTACGGGTAGGGGAATCCGGCGCGCACGGCGGCGGTCGCGGCCCACAGCTCGGCCTCGCGCAGGAGGTGTTCGCTGCGCCGGTTGCCCTGCTTGGTCCTGGCCTGGCTGGTGAGGGTGGCGCGGTGCAGTTCGAGATAGAGCTCGCCGACCCAGACGGGCGCGTCGGTGTACTCGGCCTCGGCCTTGCGGAAGAAGGCGTCCGGGGTCTCCCAGACGACGGTGGCCGAGCCCTCCAGGTCGCGCAGCCGGGCCGACTTGGCGATCATCTCGCGGGTGGTGCCGCCGCCTCCGTCGCCCCAGCCCGTGGGGGCCAGGGAGTGCCGGGCCGCGCCCTTGTCCTTGAAGTTGCGGGCCGCGTGGGCGATCTCGCTGCCCTTCATGGAGCAGTTGTAGGTGTCGACGGGCGGGAAGTGCGTGAAGATCCGGGTGCCGTCGATGCCCTCCCACTGGAAGGTGTGGTGCGGGAACTTGTTGGTCTGGCTCCAGGAGATCTTCTGCGTCAGCAGCCACTTGGAGCCCGCCGCCTTGATGATCTGCGGCAGTCCCGCGGCGAAGCCGAAGGTGTCGGGCAGCCACGCCTCGTCGTTCTCGATGCCGAACTCGTCGAGGAAGAACCGCTTGCCGTGCACGAACTGCCGGGCCATCGCCTCGGAGCCCGGCATGTTGGTGTCCGACTCCACCCACATGCCGCCCGCCGGTACGAACCGGCCGTCGGCGACCGCCTTCTTCACCCGCGCCCACACCTCGGGCCGGTGCTCCTTCACCCACGCCCACTGCTGGGCCTGGGACATGGCGAAGACGAAGTCGGGCTCGTCCTCGATGAGCGCGGTCATGTTGGACGTCGTACGGGCCACCTTGCGCACCGTCTCGCGCAGCGGCCACAGCCATGCCGAGTCGATGTGCGCGTGTCCGACGGCGCTGATGCGGTGGGCGGACGGCACGGCGGGCACGGCGAGGACCTCGGCGAGCTGCTCCCTGGCCCGCGCCGCGGTGCCGTTCACGTCCTGGAGGTCGATCGCGTCGAGCGCCCGCTCCACCGCCCGCAGGACGTCCCAGCGCCGCGCCGACTCCACCGGCAGCTCCGCCATCAGCTCGCCGAGCACCTCCAGGTCGATGACGAGCTGCCAGACGTTCTCGTCGAGGACGGCGAGATCCATCCGGGTGAGCCTGTACTGGGGTTCGCTGCCGGCGGTCTCCTTGTCGCCCAGCTGCGTGGGCAGGAAGGGGTGGTAGTCGAGGATGACGGGGTTGGAGGCCGCCTCGATGTGCAGCCGCACCTCCTCGCCGCCCGCCACCGGGGCGCCGACGCGCACCCACTGGTTGCGGGGGTTGAGGCCCTTCACCGGGGTGCCGTCGGGCCGGTAGACCAGGCCCTCGCACTGGAAGCCGGGCATGTTCTCGTCGAACCCGAGGTCCAGCAGGGCCTCGACGGTCCTGCCGGCCCACGCCTCGGGCACGGTCCCGGTGACCCGGAACCAGCTGGTGCCCCACGGAGCACCCCAGCGGGCGCCCACCTCGATCGGCTCGGGTTCGGCCGCGAGTCCCTCGGCGACGGGCACCGGCTCGCCGGGCGCGTGCCACACCGCCACGTCCAGCGGCACGGACTCGGGGTACACGGCGGGGCGGATGCGCTCGTCGAGGACGCGCCTCAGGCGGGCTTCGACCAGGTTGCGGTCGTCATGCATGCGGGGTGCTCCGTAGGTCGTCCGGGCGGGTGATTACCAGCGGTGGGTGACGGTCACGGGGGCCGACGTGGTGTACAGCTCCCCTACGGCACGCAGTTCGAACCGTGCCTCCTGCTCGCCCTGTTCGGGCTTGAGGCCGCCGAGGAAGTACGCGCTCTGGCAGGTGCCCCCGAGGAAGCGCCGGGTGCCGTCGGGCAGGAAGCGGTGCAGGGTGTGGTGGCGTACGTCGCCGGATGCCGGATTCCAGGCCAGGCGCAGGTCGCCGCCCGAGGCCGCGGTGACCCGGAAGCCGGTGGGCGCCGTGGGGGTCTGCGGGGCGTTGCGGACGGCGAGGCCGCCGAGCCGCCACCGCACAGCACCGCCGTCGGCCGAGGTGAGCCGGACGCCGATCGCGCGCAGGGTGCCCGACAGACCGGTGAGCCGCACGGTCGTGGTCTGCCAGCCACTGTCCGAGGTCACGGTCAAGGGGTAGTAGGTGTACGGCGGTGTCGCCCCGGGCGTGGTGGGCTCGGCGGTGGCGACGGCCAGGTCGGCCCTCACGGCGCCCGTGTCCGTCCGGTGGGTCAGCTCGACGACCGTGTCGGCGGTGATCGGCAGTCGTGTCGCATACACGTCCAGTACGGTCGGCCGGTCCAGTGCCCCGTCGACGAGCACACTGCTGCCGCCGCGCCACGCGGCCGCGAAGTCGAAGGTCACCGCGGGTCGCCGACCGTCGGTGTGCACGACCCAGCGGCGGGACGGCAGCCGGTCCTGGAGGCCCAGATGGTTCCAGGCCGCGTCCGACGTCACCTGCCCGTCCTCGTACCAGCGCAGCCCGTGCCCGGTGTTGAAGACGCTCGCGAACGGCAACGAGGTGACCGTGGACCGGTCGGCCACCGAGACGGCAGGCGCGCGCCAGCTGTCCGTGGCGTCCGGCCGCGAGGGGTCCAGTGACCGCCCGGTCCAGAAGTGGTCGTCGGCGGCGTGGAAGTCGCCCGGCGTCCGGCCGTCGGCCGGCAGGTGGTTGCGGGTCCACTCGGGCCGGTAGAAGCCGAGCGACACGACGTGCGCCTTGTCGCGGGGCACGATGGCGTCCCAGTTCACGGACGAGTTCCAGCCGTTCGACTCGACGTCGACGCCGGCCCACAGCTCGTAGCGACTGCGGCCCAGTTGACCGGCCCGCTGCCCCGAAGAGGTCAGTTTCGCGGCCGTCCAGCGGAAGTCGACGAACATGTCGTCGGCGGCCTGGAAGAACGCCTCGTTCTGCGCGTTGAGCGCGCCCTGCCAGCTCACGCTGCCGTTCACGGTCATCGAGTCGTACCAGGTGACCCGCTGCCCCTTGGCCCCGGCGAGCGATTTCAGCTCGCGCAGGAAGCCGAACATTTCGGTGCCCAGGGCGGTGTTCCCGCCGCTGGTCTCGGCGTTGACGAACCACCCGTCGAAGCCGTACGCCGCCGCGACCGCGACCAGCCGGTCGGCCAGCGGATACCGTCCGGCCGCGTCCTTCTGCACCAGGTCACGGGTCCACTGCAACTGCCCGCCGTAGGCGACCGGCGGCAGGAAGATGTTGCCGAGGACGGGCACTCCGTGGCGGTGGGCGGCATCCACGATCGGCGCGTTCGGGGCGAGGATCAGCCCCTCGCCGGAGGAGCCGCCCCAGAACACCAGCTCGTCGATGTACGCCCAGTGCGTGAGGGCGTAGTAGTCGGCGGTGGCGGAGCCCTGGGAGGGGTTGCTCGCGGTGGGCCCGAAGGAGACCAGGGACTGGATCCTGGCCTGGTCCGAGCGGGCGGTCGAGTTGGCCGGGGCCGGGGTGAAGCGCGGGGCGAGCGGCACCGTCGAGGCGTTGAAGGCGAGGTCCGCGTCGTCGGCGGGGCGCCAGGACTTCAGGCTGCGCCAGGTGATGCCGGTGCCCGGGCTGCCGGAGGGCAGCGAGTCCGGGTACCAGTAGGAGGCGTACGGCTGGAGGGCGGCGGCCCTGGGCCTCGGCGCCGCCACCGCCGGGGACGAGGGCAGCATCGCGGCCGTGGCGGCGGCGATGAGGACGGTGCGTCTGGTGGGTTTCACGAGCGGGTGCCTCCTTGTGGGGTGGGGAGTACCTGATCGGGAGCGACGACCTCGGTGATGCCGCGGGCCGCGAGGTGTTCCTGGTCGGCTGCGCGCACATCGAGGACGGTGGTGGGGCGGGCGCCGTCGGCGACCAGCCGGAAATAGGCGTCGAAGACCGGGCCGCCCGGTGCGCAGAGCGAGCGGGAGCCCGGATCGGCGGGGACGACCAGCGCCGTCGTGCGCGGCTCGGGCGTCCGTGGCTCCTCCCGGGCCGCCCGCTCCAGCACCCGGGCCGTGTCCTTCGGTTTGCGGTCGTTGGTCAGCAGGCCGAGCCCGTATTCGAGTGCGGGGAAGTCGGCCAGCTCACGGGAGACGTCGTGGGAGCACCACCAGGTGATGCCCCACAGGTCGGGGCAGTCCAGGGCGTTCTCGACGGTCGCCGCGGTGAAGGCGGCGGCGTGCTCGGGCGGGACCAGGGGCGCGGGCGCGCCGACCTCCTGGAGCCAGACGGGCCGATGCGGGTCGCCGGCCCACGCCTTGCTCAGCTCGACGAGCCAGGCGGCGTGGTGCTCGGACGGGACGGAGGTACGGCCGTGGCGCTGGGCGGTGCCGTTGAAGACCCAGGAGTGCACGGCCGTGACGGCGCCGCGGCGGGCCGCCTGGGCCGGCGTGAACGGCTGGTCGTCCTGGTACCAGGTGGCGTCGTACTCGGCGTGCAGATGCAGCCGGCCGGGGGCGCCCTCCTCGCAGGCGGCGAGCATGCGCGTGAGCCAGCGGTCGATCTCGTCCTCGGTGGCGCGGTCGGGATCCGGGTGCGGGCCCGCCGAGAACTGGTTGACCTCGTTGCCGAGGGTCATGCCGAGGAAGTTCGGCCGGTCGGCGAGGGCGGCGGCGAGGGTGCGCAGGTAGGTCGCCTGGCCGTCGAGGACGTCCGGGTCGGTGAAGAGGTTGCGGCGGTGCCAGGTCCTGGTCCAGGCGGGCAGGTAGTCGAAGCTGCTCAAGTGGCCCTGGAGGCCGTCCACGTTGACGTCGAGGCCGCGTTCGGCCGCGGCGTCGACGAGCTGAACGAGCTGTGCGACGGCCCTGGGGCGGATCAGGGTGCGGTTGGGCTGGAAGTACGGCCACAGCGGGAAGACCCGGATGTGGTCGAGGCCGATCGCCGCGATGGAGTCGAGGTCGGCGCGTACGGAGTCGAGGTCGAAGTCGAGCCAGTGGTGGAACCACCCTTCGCTCGGGGTGTAGTTGACGCCGAAGCGCACGGCAGAAGGCATGCGTGTCCTTGTCACGGAGGTACGACGGAGGTGCGTTGAGGCGGTGCGGTTCTCAGCCCTTGACCGCGCCCTCGCCGACACCGCGGAAGAAGTACCGCTGGAGACAGGCGAAGAGGGCGATCAGCGGCGCGACGGCGATGATCGTGCCGGCCGCGACCAGGCGTTCGTCGTTGGCGAAGGTGCCGTGCAGATAGTTGAGGCCGATGGTCAGGGTGAACTTGGACGGGTCGCTCAGCACGATCAGCGGCCACAGGAAGTCGTCCCAGGCGCCCATGAAGGCGAAGATCGCCACGACGGCGAGGGTCCCCTTCACCGACGGCAGCGCGATGCGCAGGAACCGCTGCCAGACGTTGGCCCCGTCGACGTAGGCCGCCTCCTCGATCTCGTACGGCAGATTCAGGAAGGCGTTGCGCATCAGCAGGACGTTCAGGGCGCTGATGCAGCCCGGCAGGACGACGCCGATGAGGGTGTTGTTGAGGCCGAGCTCCCGCATGGTCGTGAACTGGGCGATGATGATGCCCTCCACGGGCACGAGCATCGCCAGGATGAAGACGAGCGTGGCGACCTTGCGGCCCCGGTAGCGCAGCCGGGCGAGGGCGTAGCCCGCGAGTGCCGCGCCGACGCAGTTGGTGACGACGTTGGCGGCTGCGACCTTCAGCGAGTTGAGGGCGTAGTCCCAGACCGGGATGGTCTCCGAGACCCGCTCGTAGTTGTGCAGCGTCGGGTCGCCCGGCAGGAACTTCGGCGGGGAGCTGAAGATGTCCTCGGTGGGGCCCTTGAGGGAGGTCGACAGCTGCCAGAGGAACGGGCCGACGGTGAGGGCGAGTACGGCCAGCAGGAGCAGATAGCGCAGGGCGAGTTCCCAGACGCGGACGCGGCGGCCGTGTTCGTCGGTGACGCGGGGTTCGCGCCGGGTCACCGGCTCGGCGGGGGTGGGCCGTACCTTCTCCACGACGCTCATGACTCCTCCCTCCGGTCGGCGCGCAGCACGAGCAGCATCAGGGCGACGGTGACGACGAAGACGACGACCGAGATGGCCGAGGCGTAGCCGACGCGGCCGGTCAGGCCGGTGCCGGTGCGCTGGACGAGCATCACGAGGGTGGTGTCCTCGCCCGCCGGGCCGCCGCTGGGGCCCGCCATCAGGTACACCTCGGAGAACACCTTGAAGGCGGCGACCGAGGACAGTGCGCCGACCAGCACCATGGTGGAGCGGACGGCGGGCACGGTGACCGTGAGGAAGCGGCGGATCGCGCCCGCGCCGTCCACGGCCGCCGCCTCGTGCAGCTCTCGGGGCACGTTGGCGAGCGCGGCCAGGTAAATGATCATGTAGTAGCCGAGGCCCTTCCAGACCGTCACGGCCATGGCGCTCAGCAGGAGCAGCCACTGGTCGCTGAGGAAGCCGACCCGGCCGACGCCGATCGTCTCCAGCAGGGAGTTCACCAGGCCGCGCTCGTCGAGCAGCCACACCCAGATCAGCCCGACCACCACGATCGAGGCGACGACCGGGGTGTAGAAGGCGGACCGGAAGAAGGTGATGCCGGGGATGTTCTTCTGCACCAGGAGCGCGAGCAGCAGGGGCAGCACGACGAGGGCGGGGACGACGCCGAGGACGTACAGCGTGCTGTTGCGCAGTCCGATCCAGAACATGTCGTCGTTCAGCAGCTCGCGGAAGTTGGCCAGGCCCACGAACTCGCCGGGGATCAGGGTGCGGCGGTCGGTGAAGGCGTTGACCAGCGTGGAGAGGAACGGGTACAGGATGAAGGCGCCGGTGATCAGCAGGCCCGGGGCGGCGAACAGCCAGGGGCTGGTGGGCAGCTGGCGCCGCACCCGGGAGACGGTGGAGAGGGCCATCGCGTACTACCCCTGCTGCTGGAGCAGCGTGTTGCAGGCCTTGACAGCGTTGTCGAGAGCTTCCTTGGGGCTCTCCTTGCCCTGCAGCGCCTTGGCGACCTCGTTGCGCAGCTCGGTCTTCATCTGCTCGCTGAACAGCACGGGCGTGTAGTTGACCGCGTTCTTCAGCGACTTGGCGGCGGCGATCCGCACCCGTGTCTCGTCGGTGCCGTCCTCCTTGGTGAAGTACGGGTCGTCGAGCGAGCCGGCGGTGCTGGGGAAGATGGCGACCTGCTTGGCGAACGACATCTGGTGCTCGGCGTCGGTGACGTAGTGCGCGAAGGCGACCGCGGCGGGCGTGCGCTTGGTCTGCGCGTTGACCATCACGCCCATCACGTACATGTTGACGTGGCCGGTGCTGGTGATCTGGTCGGTGATACCGATGTTCTTGTACAGGTTCGGCGCCTGCTTCTTGAAGTTGCCGAGGTCGAGCGCGCTGCCGGGGTTCATGGCGACGGCACCGGTGAGGAACTTCTTGCCGGACGACTCGGGGGTGGCGGTCAGCGCCTGCGGGTCGAGGGCCTTGGCGTCGTACAGCTCCTTGTACTTGGTGAGGAGTTCGACCCCCTTCGCGTCGTTGAAGGTGAAGGCGGTGCCCTCCTTGTTCATCAGCTCCACGCCGTAGCGGCCGAAGTCCTCGACGGTGGGCACGTTGGCGAGGGTGGCGACCTTGCCGTCCGTCTCCTTCGCCATCTTCAGGGCCGCGTCGAAGACCTCGTCGTACGTCTTCGGCGGCTGCTCCGCGTCGAGGCCGGCCTCCTTGAACAGGGTCTTGTTGTAGAAGAGCGGGCCGGTGTTGAGGTACCAGGGGAAGGCGTACGTGCCCTGCATGCCGGGCACCTGGTGGCTGGCCCAGGCACCGTCCAGGTACTCCTTCCTGTACTTCCCGGCGGCCTTGTCGAGGTCCATCGCGAGGCCCGCCTTGGCGAGCGGGGCGACGAGGTCGGGCGAGACGTTGACGACGTCGGGGAGCGTGCCGCCGGCGGCGTCGGCGCTGATCTTGTCGGCGTAGCCCTCGGCGGGCTGGTCGATCCACTTGACGTTCGTGCCGGGGTACTCCTTCTCGAAGTCGGCGATCACGCCCTCGAAGTAGTCCTTGAAATTGGCGCGCAGGTTCCAGGTCTGGAAGGTGATGTCGCCCTCGACCTTGCCGGAGGCGTCGGTGCTGCCGCTGTCACCGCCTGACGAACCACAGGCGCTGAGCGGCAGCGCGACACAGACGGCGAATGCGGCAGCGAGGGCTCTACGGGATATGGGCACCGTGAACCGGCCTCCTTTGCGGACGGGTTGGTCGACGTGGCAGACCCTGCACGCCGCTCCACGGGCCCGTCAATGGCTCTCGCACAGCTAATTTCTTTAGTGACTAATGCGCATTAGGCTTGCCGAGCTGAACCGCATTAGAATCACGGCACTGAACCGCATTAGTGCATACTGCTCGGGGAATGTGCCGCCGGAATGGGGGGAGCACGATGTCAGGCAAGCGGTCACCGGCCCGGCGTCCGACGATGAAGGACATAGCACGGCACGCCGGGGTGTCGCAGAGCGCGGTCTCCTTCGCGCTGAACGGCAGGCCGGGCGTGTCGGAGGACACCCGGGACCGGGTACGGCAGGTCGCCGAGGAGCTGGGCTGGCGGCCCAGCACGGCGGCGCGCGCGCTGTCCGGGGAGGGCGCGGCGACGGTCGGCTTCGTGCTGGCGCGTCCGGCCGACAAGCTGGGGGTGGACTCCTTCTTCCTCCAGCTCGTCTCGGGCATCCAGGAGGTACTGGCGGAGCGCCATCTGGGGCTGCTGTTCCAGGTGGTGGAGGACGTCGCCGACGAGTGCGCGGTGTACCGGCGCTGGTGGGCCGAGCACCGGGTGGACGGCGTCCTGGTCGTCGATCCGCGCACCGACGACCCCCGCCCGGACCTCCTGGACGAACTCGGCCTGCCCGCCGTGGTCATCGGCGGCGCGCCCGACGAACGCCACCCGGGTCTGTCGACCGTATGGGCCGACGACGCGGGCGCGATGGCCTCCGTGGTGGACGGCCTGTACGCGCTCGGCCACCGGCGGATCGTGCACATCGCAGGCCTGCCGGGGCTCGCCCACACCGAGCGCCGTATCCGCACCCTGCGCGCCGAGGCGGGACGCCGTGGCCTGTCCGAGGTGCGGTCGGTGACCACCGACTACTCCGACGCCGAGGGCGCCGCGGTCACCCGCCGGGTCCTGGAGGGCACCGCTCCGCCGACCGCGCTGATCTACGACAACGACGTGATGGCCGTCGCCGGTGCCGCCGCGGCGGCCGAACTCGGCTTCTCCGTACCGGCGGACGTCTCGGTGGTCTCCTGGGAGGACTCGGCCCTGTGCCGCATCGTCAAGCCGTGGCTCTCCGCCCTGTCCCGCGACAGCGTGGAGTTCGGCCGTACCGCGGCCCAGGAACTGACCGCGCTGCTCGACGGCGGGCAGGCACGTGCCGTGCGGGTGCCCGTGCCGCGGTTGATCGAGCGTGGGAGCACGGGGGTGGCGCGGGACGCGTGATGCGCCCGTGGCATGGCCGTCCCGCGCCACCCCGTCACCCGCGTCAGAGGCGCAGCCCCTGGAGTCCCTCGTAGGCCGCCGTCACGATCTCCATCCCCGGGTGTCCTCGGCGGGTTCGCGCATCTGGTCGGTCACGTACAGCCTCGGGGTATATCGGTACAGCGGTACAGCGGTACAGCGGTACAGCGGTTTTCGGTGAGACTGATCTTGGCGTCCCCGCCGCTCCGGCCCGGGTGCAGAAGGCGGCGAGATCGCGGTCGGCCTCGTATGAGCCGTGGAGCGGGAGGCAGTCGAGCTACTCGGGAGGCAGTCGAGCTACTGGTGGACCTGCCAGGTCCGCTTGCGGAAGGTGGCGGCGATGCCCTGGCCGCAGGCGTGTTCGGCGAGGCCACGCCGCGGATCTTGGCGGCGAACAGACTCAGGGCCATGGCCTTGTCGGCCGGATAGCCGTTGCTCATGACCATGCCGATGGGGGGTGCCGGGAGCGGAGCCGTCGCGGGTACGGATCGCGCCGGGAGCGAGGTAGCGGGCGTTCAGGCTGACGCGCGCCACGTCGCCGGCGTTGGGGTTGGAGCGGTGCAGCAGCGCGACGCCCGGGAGGACGGCGTCGCCTGCCGCGACCGGGACGGGAACAGCGTCGCCAGGCCCGAACCCGGCCTCGGCCGGGGCGGCTTGGTCCGCGCGGCCGCGTCGCTGTCCGTGCCCGGCCTCCAGTTCATGCGACAGGTAGCCGAGTTCGTGGGAGCCGGTGGCGATGTGCTGGCAGCCGTCCTCCACGGTGGCTTCGGTGAGGGCGAGCCGGACCCGACACCGACGCTGCGGGCTCAACGCGTCACCCCGACAGGTCGCCAGACCGGGTTGCGGCACTAACCTGCGGTGGTGACCGGAACCGAGCTGGACGAGTTGATCGTTGCCGACGGCGCGGCGCTGCGCGCGTGGCTGCTGGACAACCACACCGCCTCTCCTGGCGTGTGGCTCGCCCTGACCAGGAAGGGCGGCTCCGTCACCACGCTGACCTGGCAGCAGGCGGTCGACGAGGCACTGTGCTTCGGCTGGATCGACGGGCAGGCCCGCAAGCGCGACGAGGAGAGTTCCTGGAGGCGGTTCACCCCGCGCCGGCCCCGCAGCGTCTGGTCCCAGCGCAACGTCGCCAACGTGGCCCGGTTGGAGGCGGCCGGCCTGATGCTGCCCGCCGGCCGCGCCGCGGTGGACGCCGCGAAGGCCGACGGGCGGTGGACGGCCGCCTATGCGCCGTCGTCGGAAGCGGAGGTGCCGGCCGACCTGCGGGCCGCGATCGCCGCCGATCCAGCGGCGCAGGCGATGTTCGAGGTGCTCACCAGGACCAAC
>NZ_JBYIVZ010000015.1:0-183612 GCF_057710365.1 Streptomyces sp. bgisy027 | reverse complement strand
CACTTCTCCCACCACATGCGAAGGGCGCCCGGCGATCTACCGCCGGGCGCCCTTCGCCATACCGGCGTGGGCCGGTCAGGGTCCGCGAACAGCTCTGCGGCACTCTCCACGGTCAGGGAGCGGTCGAACCAGACTCCCGGCAACTCCAGCTCGACGCAGGCCATAACCCGCTCCCGGACGGCGTCGGAGACCTCGATACCGCGCACTTCCGGAACCTGAAGAATGTCCTCGACCTTGCCTTCCGCCTTGCCTTCCGCCTTGCCCTTGCCCTTGGCCTTGGCCTTGCCCTTGCCCTTCGCCTCACCGTCGGAGCGGACCTGAATCCACGTCTCCTCCATCACGCTGCCGAGGCCGGGAAAGTGCGGGGTGTACACGGCCATCAGTCTCCTCCGGCGATCGCGAGCCGGACCATGAACACGTCAAGGGCCCCGGCGCCACTTGGTACGGCGACCGGCCTCCGCGCCACTTGGTACGGCGACCGGCCTCCGCGCCACTTGGTACGGCGACCGGCCTCCGCGCCGCTTGGTTCGGCGACCGGCCTCCGCGCCACTGGGCACGTCGGCCGGCCTCAGCACGCCGGTCGTCACCGGCTCAGCTTCTGGAACCTCCGTACCGCCAGCGGCAGGAAGATCGCCGTGAGGATCACCGGCCACACCCCGGCCATCAGCAGCGCATGCTGCTCGACCCAGGAGTCCCCGCCCCCGGCCCGTGCCCCGAACAGGTCGCGGGCGGCCGCGGCGGTGGACGAGACGGGGTTCCAGGCCGCCACCCAGCCGAGCCAGTCGGGCATCAGCTGCGGCGCGACGAAGATGCTGGAGATCATCGTCAGCGGGAAGGCCACGGCGAACAGGCCGCCCGCCGCCTCCGGGTTCGGCACCAGCAGGCCCAGCCACACCCCGATCCAGATCAGCGCGAACCGCAGCCACAGCAGCAGCCCGAACGCACCGAGGAAGCCGAATCCGCCGTCCGGGCGCCAGCCCATCGCGAAGGCGGTCAGCATCATGATCGCCAGCTCCGCGCAGGCGATGATCAGATCCGTCACCCCGCGCCCGGCGACCACCGCGGAGGAGGACATCGGCATCGAGCGGAAACGGTCGATGACGCCCTTGGTCGAGTCGTAGACGACGACCGTCGCGGTGTTGATGAAGCCGAAGGCCATGGTCATCACGAACATGCCCGGCATCAGGAAGTCTATGTAGTCCCCGCCGCCCGGCACCTTCATCGCGCTGCCGAAGACATAGCCGTAGAGGAGGACGGACAGGATCGGGAAGCCCAGCTGCCAGGCGATGTTGACCGGCTGACGCTGATAGTGGGTCAGGCCGCGCCGGACGATGTTCCACACGTCGGCCAGGGCCCAGTACGTGCGGCCGCGGGTGGCCGGGACGGTCAGGTCGACGGCGGTCATACGACAGCCTCCTTCTCGGTGTTGGCGGCCTGCCCGGCCTTGCCGGCACTCCCGGCACTCCCGAGCTCCCCCGCCCCGTCCGCCTTCTCGGCGCGGTGCCCGGTCAGCCGCAGGAACACGTCGTCGAGGCTCGGCCTGCGCAGCCCGATGTCCTCGACCTGGACGCCCTCGTCCTGAAGGGTGCGGGCGACCTCCGTCAGGGCGGACACCCGGTCGATGACGGGCGCGTGCACCCGCAACTCGCCCTCCTCCGTCTCGGGTTCGCCGTCCGAGACCCGGGCGATCACCTTCGCCGCCCGCGGGATGTCGGACCGCTCCGCGACCACGACCTCGACACGGTCGCCGCCGACGAGGTTCTTCAGCCCGTCCGGGGTGTCGTCGGCGATGCCCCGCCCCTGGTCGATGACGGTGATACGGGAGGCCAGCTTGTCGGCCTCCTCCAGGTACTGGGTGGTCAGCAGCACGGTCGTGCCGCTCGCCACCAGCGCCCGTACGGAATCCCAGACCTCACCGCGGCTGCGCGGGTCGAGCCCGGTCGTCGGCTCGTCCAGGAAGAGCACGGCCGGCGCGAGGATCATCGAGGCGGCGAGGTCGAGGCGGCGCCGCATGCCGCCGCTGTAGCCGCCGACGCCCTTGTCGGCGGCGTCGGTCAGGTCGAACTGGTCCAGCAGCTCGGTGGCGCGCGACTTGGCCCGCCTGCCGCCCAGATGGAAGAGCCGGCCGAACATCTCCAGGTTCTGCCGGCCGGTGAGCACCTCGTCCACGGCGGCGTACTGCCCGGTGAGCCCGATGCGTGCCCGTACCTCGCGCGGCTGCCGGGCCACGTCGAGCCCGGCCACCCTCGCCCGGCCGCCGTCCAGCCTGACCAGCGTGGACAGGATGCGTACGGCGGTGGTCTTGCCGGCGCCGTTCGGGCCGAGCAGGCCGTGCACCGTGCCCTCGCGGACGGCCAGGCCGAAGCCGTCGAGGGCGCGCTTGTCGCCGTAACGCTTCTCCAACCCCTCGGCCAGTACCGCGTATCCGTCGTCGTGCCCGTGGTCCATGGGTCCCCCTTTCGGTAACTGAGTACACCGTACCCGATTACGCGTACGCCGTACTCAGTTTTTCCCGGAGGACTTAAGCTGAAGTGCATGACGAGCGGCAAGGGCGGCACCAGCGGTACGGAGACCAGCGGCAGCGGCGACATCGTCCGCACGTTGGAGCTGCTGTGGGACACCGGCCGGCGGCCGAGCCGCGGGCCGAAGCCGACGCTGACGCTGGACCAGATCGTCGAGGCGGCCGTCGGGGTCGCGGACGCCGAGGGCCTGGAGTCGGTGTCGATGCGCCGGGTCGCGGCCGAACTGGGCACCGGCACGATGTCGCTGTACCGCTATCTCCCCGGCAAGGCCGAGCTGCTCGACCTGATGCTGGACCGCGTGCAGCGGCCCTCCGAGAACCCGGCCGACCTCGGCGACGGCGGCTGGCGTTCGGCGCTTGCGGCCATGGGGCGCGCGACCCTCGCCCTGTACCAGCGCCACCCCTGGCTGCTCCGGGTCAACCAGTCCCGCCCGATCCTCGGCCCGAGCGCCCTGGACGGCATGGAGAAGGTGCTCACCCGCATCAAGCCGATGGGCCTGTCCGACCCCGAGCTGGTCTCGGCGATCATCATGATCGACGGGTATGTCGTCGGGGCCGCGCGCACCCAGCTGTACCAGCGCGAGGCGGAGCGCCGGACCGGCCTGACGGACACGGAGTTCTGGGAGGCCCAGACCCCGATGCTGGAGAAGGTCCTGGCGTCCGGCCGCTTCCCCCTCATGGCGTCCCTGGACGAGAACACCTGGGGCCCCGACTTCGACCACTTCGAGTTCGGCCTGCAGCGGATCCTGGACGGCCTGGAGGTCTTCGTGACGCGCCGCGCCAACGAGACGTAGGCATCCGAGGGCACGCTCGCGCAGGGCGCCTCGTGCCCGGCGAGCCGGAGCCTGACGCGAGTGTGGTCCTCCGCCTCGACGGACACCTGCTGCCCCCAACGGGCACCCGGCCGGTGCCCGACGGCGACCGGTCGACGGCGGTCCTCCAGCGTGTACGCCGGGAGTCGACGGCGGTCCTCCAGCGTGTACGCCGGGAACCGCACCCGCCCCTGCCGAGGACCCGTCGGCGCGAGCCTGCCCACGCGCGCCCGTCACCCGTGCACGTCACCCGTGCACGTCACCTCCGCCGGAACAGCCGCCGCAGCCCCAACAGCACGACGCAGGCGGCGGCCAGGGCGACGGCGCCGATCTTGAGGTTGCTGCCGGAGGCGTCGCCGTCGTCGGCGGAGGCCGAACTGCCGCTGCCCGTGGCGGAGTCGGAGGATCCGGCGGCGCCGGGGGCGTCCTCGGCGACGACCGTGCTGCCGGCGCCCTCCATGCCGAGCATGAGCTTGGTGCCGTCGGGCGAGTAGCTGGCGGACTCGCCCTGGCCCAGCGGCACGCTGATGCGCTCCAGCCGCTTGAGCTTGCCGCCGTTCCAGTCGTAGGCGATGCCGCCGAGGTATCCGCGTACGGCGAGGGTGCGGCCGTCCGGGGAGAACGCGGCGTCGGTGGCCCACATGTCGACGGGGACGGTGGGCTTGAAGACGTTCGTGCCGGACGGGGAGAGCTCGGCCGGACCCTCGTAGAGGTGCCCGCCGTCCTCGTGCTTGTCGATGATGTAGACCCGGCCGGTCCTGGGGTGCACCACCATCGACTCGGCGTCGCGGGTGCCGTCGGTGTACTTCACGACGTACTGGGTGGCCCGGATCGTCTGGTCCTTGAGCGTCTTGGGCTCGGGCAGGCGGTAGATCCAGACGTACGGCCACTGCACACCGTCGTTGTCGCCGATGTCGCCGACGTAGAGCTGGTTGTCCGGGCCCATGGAGATCGCCTCCACGTCGCGCGGGGTGCCGACGCCCGTCATGGTGATCGTCGCGACGGTCTCGCCGGTGCTGCTGTCGACGGCGTAGAGGTAGGCGCCGGTGTCCTGGTCGTTGTGCGTCCAGTAGATGCCCGGGTGCTGACGTGAGGCGGCCAGGCCGCTGGACTCCGTGATGCGGGGGTCCTTGATCGTGAAGTCCTCGTCCCCGGGGGCGGCCGAGGCGGGCAGCGTGAAGGCACCCGTGAGCAGGACTCCGGCGAGAATGGCGAGCGGTCGGCGCATGCCCCAAGCCTGCCATCCGCTCCGGCCGTTCGGGCGGCGTGGCAGGCTTCACACCCCGCCCGCCACTACCGACAGGTAGCGATCGTCCATCATGAGCGGATGCTCAGGTTCATGCCCGTCGGCGACTCCATGACCATCGGCAGCGCCGGCGAACACACGTGGCGCTACCGCATGTGGCAGCACCTGCGCGACTCCTACGGCGGCCCCTTCGCCCTCGTCGGGCCGCGCGAGACGCTGTACGACAAGGCGGCGGACTCACCCACGTCGTACGAGTACGCCGACTGCGACCCGGCGTTCCCCCGTGCCCATCTGGCCGGCTGGGGCGAGGGCTGGCTGCACATGGCGCCGCTGATCGGCGAGGCGGTGCGCTCGTGCCGGGCCGATGTGCTGCTGGTCTCGCTGGGCCTGATCGACCTGGGCTTCTACACCAACGCCGAGCAGACGGCGGACAACGCGCGGGACTTCGTGGCCGCGGCGCGGGCGGCGAACCCGCGGGTGCGGATGGTGGTCATGCCGGTGATCCCGAACGTGCGCGCCGAGTCGGACGCGCCCTTCGCCGCCGAGGTCGCCCGCTTCAACGAACTGCTGGCGAAGACGGTCGCAGACCTGGACGAGCCCCGCTCCCCCCTGCTCCTGGCCTCCCCGCCCCCCTCGTACGACATCCACCTCGACACCTACGACGGCACCCACCCCAACGCGACCGGCGAGCACAAGATCGCCCAGGGTTTCGCGGAGGCGATGTACCAGGCATGGGACCTGGGCGAACCGTACGAGAACGACTCCGTCTGACGGCCGCCGGCGGGATCGTCGATGGCCGCGACGCATGTGAGCTTCCTCTCCGTGTCGCGGTCACTGTGCGTATCGTTGTACCGCGCGGCTGCACTCGTGCGGAGCAGCCGGGGAGGAGCGCCACGATGACCGTCCTGGAAGACAGGATCGAGATGGCCGACGACAACGCCCAGCACCTCGACCAGTGGTTCGAGCTGATTGAGCGGATGGTCCCCGAAGGATACAAAGCTGAGGTGGTCGAGGGGGCCGCCCACATGGTGCCGCAGCGGGACACGCACTGGGAGATCACTCGCCGGATCATCCACGCGCTGGAGGACAGGTTCGGCAGGGACATCAACGTGAAGACGGATGTACGCATCGACTTCCCCGGCTTCGAGAACGGCTTCTGCCCCGACGTGATGAAGCTGCGTGACGACGCGGAACGCGACCCGGAGCGCGGCTGGCGCCATGAGGACGTCGAGTTCGTCGCCGAGGTCATCTTCCGCGGGACCGGCATGAACGACTATGGCCCGAAGAAGGCCGCGTACGCGGACGCCGGGGTTCCCGTCTACCTCATCGCCGATCCCTACCAGGGCCGTTGCCACCTCTTCACCGACCCCAAGGACGGCGAGTACCGCACCGACTCCAGGTTCGACTTCGGCGAGCGGATGGATCTGACCCACACCCTCCTCGACCTCACCCTCGACACGGCCACGTTCCCCCGCGCCTAGCACTCAAGTCGCTTGCCTAGAGCGCACTCCACCTGGCTAGCGTGCACTCCATGGAGTACACGCAGCTCGGACGCACGGGACTCAAGGTCAGTCGGCTCGTCCTCGGCACCATGAACTTCGGTCCGCAGACGGACGAGGCGGACAGTCACGCGATCATGGACGCGGCGCTGGACGCCGGCATCAACTTCTTCGACACCGCCAACCGGCGATTTTGACGCCAGGTTCCGCAGCAGCGCATCGCTGACGCTCACCGCTCCTGCGGACCCCGAGCGGAAACGACGAAGCCGCCGCCTCCCACTCGCCTGGAACGCAAGCAGAAGGCGACGACTCCGACACAGACCCGCTACCTCACCATGCGAAGGCTTCGGGAGACGGTCCGGGACCGGGGAAGATCTCGTCCAGAGACGTCAGCAGTTCCTCGCTCAGCTCCATCTGTAGGGCGCGCAGCGCCGAGTCCAGTTGCTCCTGCGTGCGAGGGCCGACGATCGGGCCGGTGACGCCGGGGCGGGTCAGCAGCCAGGCCAGTGCCGCCTCACCGGGCTCAAGGCCGTGCTTGTCGAGGAGGTTCTCGTACGCCTGGATCTGCTCGCGTGTCTTGGTGTCCTTGAGCGCGTCGGCAGCGCGGCCGCTCGCCCGGCGCCCCTGTGTGGCCTCCTTCTTGAGGACGCCGCCGAGCAGTCCTCCGTGCAGCGGAGACCAGGGGATGACACCGAGGCCGTAGTCCTGCGCGGCCGGGATGACCTCCATCTCGGCGCGGCGCTCAGCGAGGTTGTAGAGGCACTGCTCGCTGACCAGGCCCATGCGGCCGTGCCGGGCGGCGGTCTCGTTGGCCTGGGCGATCTTGTAGCCGGGGAAGTTGGACGACCCCGCGTAGAGGATCTTGCCCTGCTGGACCAGGACGTCGATCGCCTGCCAGATCTCCTCGAACGGCGTCGACCGGTCGATGTGATGGAACTGGTAGATGTCGATGTAGTCGGTCTGCAGCCGCTTGAGGGAGGCGTCGACGGCCCGTCGGATGTTCACCGCGGAGAGCTTGTCGTGGTTGGGCCAGACGTCCCCGTCGCCCGCCATGTTCCCGTACACCTTGGTGGCGAGGACGACCTTGTCGCGCCGCCCGCCACCCTGGGCGAACCAAGTTCCGATGATCTCCTCGGTGCGGCCCTTGTTCTCACCCCACCCATAGACGTTGGCCGTGTCCAGAAAGTTCAGACCCGCGTCGAGAGCGGCGTCCATGATGCCGTGGCTGGTTGACTCGTCTGTCTGCGGACCGAAGTTCATCGTGCCGAGAACGAGTCGGCTGACCTTGAGTCCGGTGCGTCCGAGCTGGATGTACTTCATGGGCCACAAGCCAACTGCTTCGAGTCCGCTCCAGGCAAGGGCATCAGGTTCCGCCGTCAGGAGTCGTCTCCGAGGTGCCGGTACAGCGTGGCCCGGGAGACGCCCAGAGCCTTGGCGATGGCACTGACGCTCTCTCCCTTCGCCTTCCTGTGTCACGCATCGCGCACAAGGGGTGACGGTATGCAGTTCGGATCATGGCGTCAAAATTGATCTTTGAACACAGCCAACGTCTATGGATGGGGCGAGAACAAGGGCCGCACCGAGACGATCATCGGCAACTGGTTCGCGAAGGGCGGCGAGCGGCGCGACAAGGTCGTCCTCGCGACCAAGGTGTACGGCAACATAGCCCCGGACGGCGCCGCCGCGTGGCCCAACCACGACAAGCTGTCGGCGGTGAACATCCGCCGCGCCGTGGACGCCTCGCTCAAGCGGCTGCGGACGGACCACATCGTCGTCTACCAGTTCCACCACATCGACCGGGCCACCGGCTTCGAGGAGATCTGGCAGGCGATCGACGTCCTCGTCCAGCAGGGCAAGATCCTCTACGCGGGGTCGTCCAACTTCCCCGGCTACAAGATCGCCCAGGCCAACGAGACCGCCGCCCGGCGCGGCGGCACCATCGGCCTGGTCAGCGAGCAGTGCCTCTACAACCTCTTCGAGCGCCGCGCCGAGATGGAGGTCGTCCCGGCCGCGCAGGAGTACGGGCTGGGAGTCATTCCCTGGTCGCCGCTGCACGGCGGACTGCTCGGCGGCATGATCAAGAAGGAAGTCGAGGGCGGCCGCCGCGGCTCGGGGCGGGCCGCCGACTCGCTGGCCGACCCGGCCGTACGCGCGAAGATCCAGGCGTACGAGGACCTGCTCGACAAGCACGGCGTGGAGCCCGGCGAGGCCGCGCTGGCCTGGCTGCTCACCCGTCCGGGCGTGACGGGCCCGATCGTCGGCCCGCGCACCGCGGGGCAGCTGGAGTCCGCGCTGCGGGCGGTCGAGCTGGAGCTGGGCGACGAGCTGCTGTCCGGGCTGGACGAGATCTTCCCTGGGCCCGGGCCGTCTCCGGAGGCGTTCGCCTGGTAGGTGAGCCCGAGGCGTTCGCCCGGTGGGCGAGCGCGCGGGGGGCGAGCGCGCGGGGGGCGAGCGCGCGGGGGGCGAGCGCGCGGGGGGCGAGCGCGCGGGCGCGGCGGGGGCGCTCGGTCACTTGCCGAGGGCCGCCGCCAGCGCCACCAGCACGAACATCAGCACGAGCGCACCGGCCATGATCCGGTTCCGGGTTTTCGGGTCCACGCCTTCGAGCCTAACCGGCGCCCCCGAGCGGCCGGCGGGCGAGTGCCTCGTAGCGGGGCTGCTCGCCGGGGACGCCGGACGCCGGCAGGCTGCTGCGCATCAGCACCAGCTCGTCCGCCGTCCAGGTGCGGCCGGCAAACGCGTCGAGCGCGGTCAGGTACGGGCGTACGTCCACCGCCGACCGGCTCCTGGCCACCGTGAGGTGCGGCTTGTAGCGGCGGTGGTCACCCATCGGGACCCCGGCCCTGCGCGCCGCGGCCTCGCTGCGGTCCGCCAGCAGCCGCAGGGTCTCCAGGTCGCCCGCCACGCCCGCCCACAGCGCCCGCCCGTGCCCGAACTGCCCGCCGCCGCGCAGGGCCAGCGGGAAGGGGGCGGTGCGCCGGGCGGCCCGCTGAAGCCGCTCCGACAGCTCGGGGACGAGGTCGTCGTCGACCTCGCCGTAGAAGGCGAGGGTGAAGTGCCAGCCGGGGCGGCCGGTCCAGCGCAGCCCGTCCGCGCCGGGGAGCTTCCGCAACTCGGCGACCTCGGCGGCCAGTTCACTGGTCACGTCCTGCGGTGGCAGCACGGCGGCGAAGAGTCTCATGGCGTCCAGTCTCATCCCCGAACGCGCGTACGCCCACCCGTGACCCGGTCACCGTGCGTATCGTTGTACTGCGCGGCTGGCCGTCACCGGGCGGCAGCCGGGCAGGAGCGCCACGATGACCGTCCTTGACGACAGGATCGAGATGGCCGAGGAGAGCGGCGAGCTGACTCTGGACACCTTGTTCGAGTGCCTCGAGAAGATGCCCATCCCCGAGGGTACGAAGGTCGAGATCGTCGGGGGAAACATCTTCATGTCACCGCAGCGGCAGAACCACTGGGAAATCATCTTCGACATCGCGGAGCAGTTGCGCGCCAAGTACCCCCGCAAGCGGTTGGCATCGGACGTGCGGATCGACTTCCCCGGGCATCTGAACGGCTTCGCCTGCGACCTTGCGGCCATGGCCGAGAGGTCGGTGAAGGACAGCAAGGGCCGTTGGCGCTATCAGGACGTCGAATTCGTGGCCGAGGTCATCTCCAAGGACACCGCCGGCAACGACTACGGCCCGAAGAAGGACACCTACGCCACGGCCGAAGTGCCGGTGTACCTGATCGTGGACCCGTACACCGGCGAGTGGCATCTGCACAGCCTGCCGAAGGACGGCAAGTACCACAGCGACGTCAGCTTTTGCTTCGGCGAGGACATCAACCTGACCAGTACCCCGGTCGGCCTCACCCTCAAGACCGACGAGTTCCCCCGCGACTGACCCGGGCGCGCCCTCCTACGCCGCCGGCGCCAGTTGCTCCTCCCGCTGTTCCCGGGGGACGAAGCGTGCGTACGGATGGCCCTGGTTCCAGCCCACCGACAGGCGAAGGCCGCCAACCCGGGCCAGGGCCAGGGCGATCGTCACGGCGGCCGCGGCCGTGATCGCGCCGCCCGCCGCCAGTCCCGCCCGGACGCCGTACGCGTCCGTGATCCAGCCGGCGATCGGTGCGCCCAGCGGGGCTCCGCCCATGAACACCATCATGTACAGGGCCATCACCCGGCCCCGCATGCTCGGGTCGGTGGCCATCTGGATGCTTGAGTTGGCGGTGACGTTCACCGTCATGCCGAACATTCCGATCGGTGCCATGAGCAGGGCGAACAGCCACAGCGAGGGCGCGAACGCGGCGACGATCTCCATCGTGCCGAAGGCCACCGCGCCCGCGACCAGCACCCGCATCCGGGCCGTGCCGCGCCGGGCCGCGAGCAGGGCTCCGGCCAGCGAGCCGACCGCCATCAGCGTGTTGAAGAGGCTGTAGGAGCCGGCGCCCGCGTGGAAGACGTCGTCGGCGAAGGCGGACAGATAGACGGGGAAGTTGAAGCCGAAGGTGCTGACGAACCCGGCCAGGACGATGGTCCAGATCAGCTCCGGGCGCCCGGCGACGTACCGCAGCCCCTCCCGCAGCTGCCCCTTGCCGCGCGGCGCCCGCCGGACGGGGTACAGCTCCCGCGCCCGCATCAGCAGCAGACCGCCGATGGGCGCCACGAAGGACAGCCCGTTGGCGAGGAACGCCCAGCCCGTGCCGACCCCCGTGATCATCAGGCCGGCCACGGCGGGACCGACCAGCCGGGCCGACTGGAAGTTCGCGGAGTTCAGGCTGACCGCGTTCTGGAGCTGGTCGGGGCCGACCATCTCGGAGACGAAGGACTGCCGGGCCGGGTTGTCGAGGACGGTCGCGAGACCGACGGCGAAGGCGGCCAGGTAGACGTGCCAGACCTGGACGTGCCCGGTGAGGGTGAGGACGGCCAGCGCGATACCGGTGAGGGCCATCGCCGACTGGGTGAAGAGCAGGGTGCGGCGCTTGGGCAGCCGGTCGACGAGGACGCCGCCGTAGAGGCCGAGGAGCAGCATCGGCAGGAACTGCAGGGCCGTCGTGATGCCGACGGCCGTGGCGGAGCCGGTGAGGCTGAGGACCAGCCAGTCCTGGGCGATGCGCTGCATCCAGGTGCCGGTGTTGGAGACGACCTGGCCGAGGAAGAACAGCCGGTAGTTCCGGACCTTGAGCGAGCTGAACATCGAGGACTTGCGGGGGCCGGAGGGGGTGGTGGGTGCGGTCGGTGCGGGTGCGGAATCTGCTCCGGGTCCCGAACTCAAAAGTGTTCGCCTCCTCTTTCGAATGCGCCTTCGCCTCCGGGGCGCTTTCAGCCGGTGTCGGGAGCCCGCCCGTGCTCAGCCCTTCGGGCCTCCGCGCGCTCGGCCTCTCGACACCGGCGCGCCCCTGCGGCTCAGGCACGTGCGACGACTGCTTACAGATGCGCGAGCTTCTCCAGCACGGGGGCGGCGGCGCGCAGTTTCGCCCACTCGTCCTCGTCCAGGCCCTCGACCAGGGTGGCCAGGAAGGCGTTGCGCTTGCGGCGGCTCTCTTCGAGCATCGTCTCGGCCTGCTCCGTCTTCGTGACGACCTTCTGGCGCCGGTCCTCGGGGTGCGGCTCCAGCCGGACCAGGCCCTTGGACTCCAGCAGCGCGACGATGCGGGTCATCGACGGCGGCTGGACGTGCTCCTTGCGGGCGAGCTCACCGGGGGTGGCCTTGCCGCAGAGGGAGAGGGTGCCCAGCACCGACATCTCGGTGGGGCTCAGCGACTCGTCGACCCGCTGGTGCTTGAGCCGGCGCGACAGTCGCATCACGGCGGAGCGCAGGGAGTTCACGGCGGCACCGTCGTCGCCATGGGTAAGGTCCGACATGTTCTTTAGAGTAACTCATTACCCTGACTAAAGACCACTCGGTACGGTGTCACTCATCCGGGTGATCCAGTGGCGGAACGTGACACACCGGACCGGCGTGTGCCGCGACCCTCGTGTCCATGGGGACCAGCGTGCTCAGCCTGCGGATAGACCACGAGCTGCTCGAGCGACTCAAGGAGCATGCGGCGAAAAGAGGAATGAGCGTCCAGGACTATGTGGTCCGGACGCTCATCCGTGATGACTTCGACGAGCGGTTCCAGTCCGCCGTCGACGAGACCGAGAAGTTCTACGGCCTCACCTGAGCCCTGCTACGTCAGGCCCAGCGCCGGCATCAGGTAGTAGAAGGTGAAGACGGCGGCGACGACGTACATCGCCACCGGCACCTCCCTGCCCCGCCCGGCGGCCAGGCGCAGCACCGCGAAGGTGATGAAGCCCATGCCGATGCCGTTGGTGATCGAGTAGGTGAACGGCATCATCACCATCGTCACGAAGGCCGGGATCGAGAGCGTGTAGTCGGCCCAGTCGATCTCCTTGACGGAGTTCGCCAGGATCAGGAACCCGACCGCGAGCAGCGCGGGGGTGGCCGCCTGGGACGGGACCATGGTGGCGACCGGCGTGAGGAACAGCGCCACCGCGAACAGGGATCCGGTGACGACGTTCGCGAATCCGGTACGGGCGCCCTCGCCGACGCCGGCCGTGGACTCCACGAAGGCCGTGGTGGCCGAGGAGGAGCTGGCACCGCCCGCGGCGACGGCGACACCGTCGACGAACAGGACCTTGTTGATGCCCGGCATCTGCCCCTGGGCGTCGGTCAGCTTCGCCTCGTCGCTGACGCCCATGATCGTGCCCATGGCGTCGAAGAAGCAGGACAGCAGGACGGTGAAGACGAACAGCACGCCGGTCAGCGCGCCGACCTTGCCGAAGCCGCCGAACAGGCTGACCTGACCGATCAGACCGAAGTCGGGGCTGTCGAAGGGGTTGCCGGGCCACTTCGGGGTCGTCAGACCCCAGGACGGCACGTTCGCGACGGCCTCGATGACGACGGCCAGCACGGTCATCGCGACGATCGAGATGAGGATCGCGCCGGGGACCTTGCGCACGATCAGCGCGAGGGTGAGCAGCGCGCCGAGGATGAAGACGAGCACCGGCCAGCCGTTGAGGTGACCGTCGGCGCCGAGCTGCAGCGGGACCGTGGTGTGGGCGGCGTCCGGGATGCGCGAGACGAAGCCGGAGTCGACGAGGCCGATCAGCATGATGAACAGGCCGATACCGATGGAGATGGCCTTGCGCAGGCTGTAGGGCACGGCGTTCATGACGCGCTCGCGCAGACCGGTGGCGACCAGCAGCATGACCACGAAGCCGGCCAGGACCACCATGCCCATGGCGTCCGGCCACGACATCCGGGGCGCGAGCTGGAGCGCGACGACCGAGTTGACGCCCAGACCGGCCGCGAGCGCGATCGGCACATTGCCGATGACGCCCATCAGCAGCGTGGTGAAGGCGGCCGTCAGGGCGGTCGCGGTGACCAGCTGGCCGTTGTCCAGCTGATGGCCGTACATGTCCTTCGCGCTGCCGAGGATGATCGGGTTCAGCACGATGATGTACGCCATCGCGAAGAAGGTGGCGAAACCGCCGCGGACCTCACGGGACAGCGTGCTGCCACGCTCGGAGATCTTGAAGTAGCGGTCGAGTGCGCCGTAGGTGGGCCCGGCTCCCGGCTGTTCAGGGGTGGGGGCCTTGGCAGGAGCCGAGGTGGGCATGCTTTTGGTGTTTCCTACGAAGAGAAGTGGTCAGACACAAACCGTTTCAGTATGAACATATAAAGCCTCGAACGGCTATCTCCGCGCGTAGATCTGATCGCCTCGTAAGCTGTCCCCCATGGCCGGATTTTTCACGGGACCCATCAAGCACGAGGCGCCGGAGCCCCTGGAGGGGCCGGTGGTCCCCACCATCGTCGGCGGCACGATCATCTGGTTCGTCCTCTTCCTCGTGCAGCTCCCCTTCTACGGCTGGTTCGACGACCACGGCCACACCTGGTGGGTGTGGACCTGCCTGGCCGGCGGCGGACTCGGACTGATCGGCATCTGGTACGTCCGCCGGCGCGACGCGGCTCTCAAGCGCGCCGCCGCCGCTCCCGCCGAGCCCAGGGAAACGACCGGCGAACCCCAGTCGTCCTGAGGTACCCCGCCCTACAACCAGGGCACGACACCCCGTCCTCCCCAAGTCGGAACTTCCGCGCACTCGGCGGGTGAAGGCGTAAGTCCGCACGTACCGTCGAATGCATGACGCATGCCGACGCGGGCACCGAAGTGGGCGACCCCGTGGAACCTGCCGCCGTCCAGGTGGCGTCGGGCGGGCTGACCGCCGCAGAAGTGGCCGAGCGGGTGGCGCGGGGGGAGATCAACGACCTGCCCGTGCGTTCCAGCCGCTCGATGGCCGAGATCGTCCGCGCCAACGTCTTCACCCGGTTCAACGCGATCATCGGCGTGCTCTGGCTGATCATGCTGTTCGTCGCGCCGATCCAGGACAGCCTGTTCGGCTTCGTGATCCTCGCCAACACCGGCATCGGGATCGTCCAGGAGTGGCGGGCGAAGAAGACCCTCGACTCCCTCGCGGTGATCGGCGAGGCCCGGCCCACCGTGCGGCGGGACGGCGTCGCCGCCCAGGTCGCCACCTCGGACATCGTGCTGGACGACCTGATCGAGATCGGGCCCGGCGACAAGGCCGTGGTGGACGGTGTGTGCGTGGAGACCGACGGACTGGAGATCGACGAGTCGCTGCTGACCGGCGAGGCCGACCCGGTCGTCAAACAGCCCGGCGACCCGGTCCTCTCGGGCAGCTTCGTCGTCGCGGGCGGCGGCGCCTTCCAGGCCACCAAGGTCGGCCGCGAGGCCTACGCCGCCCAGCTCGCCGAGGAGGCGTCCCGCTTCACCCTCGTCTCCTCCGAACTGCGCTCCGGCATCTCCACCATCCTCAAGTACGTGACGTGGATGATGGTCCCGGCCGCGATCGGCCTGATCATCACTCAGCTCGTGGTGAAGAACAAGGACCTCGACGACTCCATCGCCCGGACCGTCGGCGGCATCGTGCCCATGGTCCCCGAGGGGCTGGTGCTGCTCACCTCCGTGGCCTTCGCGATCGGCGTCATCCGCCTCGGCCGCCGGCAGTGCCTCGTCCAGGAGCTGCCCGCCATCGAGGGCCTCGCCCGCGTCGACACCGTCTGCCTGGACAAGACCGGCACCCTCACCGAGGGCGGCATGGACGTCACCGAGCTGCGCCCCCTGAACGGCAGCGACGAGGCGTACGTCGGCAAGGTGCTCGGCGCCCTCGGCGAGGCCGACCCCCGCCCGAACGCCTCCCTGAAGGCCATCATCGACGCCTACCCGGACGCCGAGGACTGGCGCTGCACCGAGTCGCTGCCCTTCTCCTCCGCCCGCAAGTACAGCGGCGCCACGTTCAGCGGGGGCGACGGCGAGGCCGGCACGTGGCTGCTCGGCGCCCCCGATGTGCTGCTGCCCGCCGACGACCCGGCCCTGGCCGAAATCGATCGCCTCAACGAGCAGGGGCTGCGGGTGCTGCTGCTGGCCCGGGCCCGCCGCGACCTCGGCGACCCCGAGGTGGCCGACGGAGCGAGGCCCACCGCCCTCGTCGTACTCGAACAGCGGCTGCGGCCGGACGCCGCCGACACCCTTCGCTACTTCGCGGACCAGGACGTCCGGGCCAAGGTGATCTCCGGGGACAACGCGGTGTCCGTGGGGGCGGTGGCGAGCAAGCTCGGCCTGACCGGTAGGACCGTCGACGCCCGCACGCTGCCCCGCGACAAGGACGCGATGGCGACGGCCCTGGACGAGGGCACCGTGTTCGGGCGGGTCACCCCGCAGCAGAAGCAGGACATGGTGGGCGCGCTCCAGTCCCACGGGCACACCGTCGCCATGACCGGCGACGGCGTGAACGACGTCCTCGCCCTGAAGGACGCCGACATCGGCGTGGCCATGGGCTCGGGGTCGGAGGCGACCCGGGCCGTCGCGCAGATCGTGCTGCTGAACAACAGCTTCGCGACGCTGCCGTCGGTGGTGGCCGAGGGCCGCCGGGTCATCGGCAACATCACCCGCGTGGCGACGCTGTTCCTGGTCAAGACGGTCTACTCGGTGCTGCTGGCCCTGATGGTGGTGTTCTGGCAGGTGGAGTACCCGTTCCTGCCGCGCCATCTGACGCTGCTGTCCACCCTCACCATCGGCGTCCCCGCGTTCTTCCTGGCTCTCGCGCCCAACAAGGAACGCGCACGGCCCCACTTCGTACGGCGGGTCATGCGGTACTCGATCCCGGGTGGGGTGGTGGCCGCGGTGGCGACCTTCGGGACGTATCTGATCGCCCGGCACTACTACACGGGCGAGGGCTCGCTGGACGCCGAGACGAGCGTCGCCACGCTGACGCTCTTCCTGATCTCGATGTGGGTGCTGGCCATCATCGCCCGGCCCTACACCTGGTGGCGCACGGCCCTGGTGGCCGCGATGGGGTTCGGGTTCCTGCTGGTGCTGGTGGTGCCCTGGCTTCAGGAGTTCTTCGCGCTGAAGCTGGTCGGGGTGACCATGCCGTGGATCGCGGTGGGGATCTCGGCGGGGGCGGCGGTCGTCCTGGAGTTCGCGTGGCGCTGGGTCGATCGCCGGCCCGCTGCGCCGGGCTCCGGCAGGTGAAGCACCGCGGGTCGCTGCGCGTCCGCTGTGGCTGGTCGCGCAGTTCCCCGCACCCCTGGGGGTTGTCCTACCGGACGTCTACGAAGTCGCCCTTCGCACTGACCGACGGAGTCGTCGTGGTGCCGGCGAAGGTGAAGCGGAAGTAGCCGTCCCGGGTGGCGGTGACGGTGGTCTTGAGGTTGCCGGCCGCATGGGTCTTCACGGTCTTGACCGTGGTGTAGGTGCTGCTGCCCTTCTTGCGGAACTGCAGCTTCACCGACTGGTTGGTGTAGCCGTGGTACTTGGAGTCATCCCAGTTGGCCCGGGAGAGCTTGCCGGTGACGGTGATGGTCTTGCCCTTCTTGACCGGCTCCGGCGAGGCGTTGACCGTCAGCTTCGAGAAGCGCTGCATCAGCGTGCTGCCCAGGCCGCTCCGGCCCTTGTAGCCGACCTTGGTGATGTCGAAGGTCTCGCCCGCCGGGTCCTGGCCGTTGAACGCGGTGGCCTCGGCGGCGGCCCGCCAGGTACCGGCGTCGGTGTTGCGCAGCTCGTGGTCGCCCGGGTAGACGTCGATGGTGCCCTTGCAGGTGGCGGTGGTCGCGTTCGTCGCGGTGCACTTGGCCGGCTTGTTGCCGTAGAGCATGTTCTCCGGCGCGGTGTAGGAACCCCGGTAGATGATCGGGTCGGTGACGAAGTCGCGGTCGGTGATGTCGACCTCCGCGCCGTGGGTCAGCGTGTAGGTGACCGTGGTGGCGACGTGTTTGGTCGTGCCGGCCTTGACCGCCTTGGCGATCTTGAAGTTGGAGAAGGAGACGTTCAGGGCGTACGGCTTGCCCGCGGCCCTGGCGGACGCGGCCTGACGCACCTTCGCGACGTCCGCGCGGGAGGCGCCGGAGTCGTCGGCCTGGGCGGCCGGGACGGCGAGGACGGAGAGGGCCAGTGCGCCGGAGACGGCGGCCACGGTGGCTCTGATGCGCATGCGTTCCCCTGGTACGGAAAGGGGCCCCGCTGGTCACGTCGGGGCCCGGTGATCGTGAGGCCTGTTGACCCGTGTGATCAGATACGCGACCGGGGTTGGCGGTTGTCTCGCCGGCAGGGAATCTTCGTGACCTTCGTCACGAACCCCCGGACGGCTCCCGGGAGTTCGTGACGCACGGCCTGGCGTACGGACTACTGCACGTCGACGAAGTCACCCGTGGCGTTGACCGCCGGGGTGGTCGTGGTGCCCGCGAAGCTGTAGCGGAAGTAGCCGTCGGTGGAGGCGGTGACGGTCGTCTTCAGCTCGCCCGTCGAGTTCGACTTGATGGTCTTCAGGGTGGTGTAGGTGCTGCTGCCCTTCTTGCGGAACTGCAGCTTCACCGACTGGTTGGTGTAGCCGTGGTACTTGAAGTCATCCCAGTTGGCCCTGGAGAGCTTGCCGGTGACGGTGATGGTCTTGCCCTTCTTCACCGGCTCCGGCGAGGCGTTGACCGTCAGCTTCGAGTAGCGCTGGACCTTGTGGGTCGCGTGGAGGTCGTTCCAGTAGATGCTGCCGTCGCCCGCGAGCGCGCCGGCGGTCACGTGCCAGGTGCCGGCCAGGGCGTTCATGTACAGGTCGGTGCCCGGCGCGGCCGTGATGGTGAGTTTGCAGGTCGACGTGGTGGCGCTGGAGGCGGTGCAGGTGGCGGCCTCCTCGTTCGGCATCAGCAGGCCGTCGATGTCGGTCTCGACGTCGGTGCCGTGCCACAGGTCGACGTAGGCGTCCTGGATGCCGGTGGCGTGGCTGGCGGTCACCGACACCGTGAAGGTCTTGGCGTACGTGGTGCCGACGGCCACGGCCTTGCCGGAGTTGACCGTCACCTTGGACACGACGGGCAGTGCCTCGGCAGCGGCGGCCGCGCTGAAGGCCGACCGGTTCTGGGAGCTGCCGAAACGCTCGGCGGCGCTCGTCCTGTGCGCGCTCACGTCGCTGTCATTGCCGGCCTGGGCGACCGGAACGGCCAGGGCGGAGAGGGCCAGGGCGCCGGAGACGGCGGCCACGGTGGCTCGAATGCGCATGCGTTTCTCCAGGAGGAGAAGGGGGCCCGGCCGCGTTCGTTCCGTGCGGTTCGTCGCCGATCGGGCCCAAATGATCGTGGAGCCAGTTGGCTCGGATGATCAGATCGGCGATGGCGACGAAAGGTTGTACGGGATGTGAAGAAAATATGTACGGGCCCTTCGGTCAGGGCCCGTACCCCTCCGCCTCAGTCGAACCAGCGGTCGCGCGCCAGCTCCCCCGTCCGCGACGGGTCCTCAACAAGCGCCGCGACCTCGAACCGCCGGGGCCACTGCCCCGCCGCCCAGGCCAGCCCCGCGGCGACGCCCTCCAGGGTCGCCGCGTGCAGCACACCGTCGTCGGTGAGCCGCCAGTCGATCTCGACGCCGTCCACGACGAGTTCCTCGTGCTCGACGTACGACGCGGGGGTGCGCGCCCCCAGCAGCACCCGTACCGACTCGGGTACGTCGTGCTCGGTGCCCTCGGAGTCCACCTCACCCGTGACGGACTCGCTCAGCCGCCGCACCTGGAACAGTTCGGCCAGTTCGGCGGCCCGCGCCGGCCGGACCGGGAGCAACGGGACACCCGCGGTGAACGGCAGCAGGTCGGGCGAGTCGACGACCACCGCGTCCGCCGCGTCCACCACCTCGACCCGCCCGTCCACGACGGCCCGCAGCTCGTCCGGCAGGGTCACCTGCTCGGGGTCCAGATCGGCCAACGAGCCGTAGAGGGCGTGCAGTTGGGCGGAGGTCACGGCACGCTCCGGGTCGGCGAGCCGGTCCAGCAGCTCGGCGGCACCGCCCGGCTCGTCGAGCAGCGCGGCGACGGAGGTCCGCACGCCGAGCGCCCGCAGCACCTGCTCGTCGTCGAAGCCGGTCGCGTCGGCCTCGTCGTACAGCCCGCGCAGCAGCGGGTCGCCGCCGGAGGCGAGCAGGCCCGCGGGACGGCGGCCGTCCAGCACCGGGTTCCCCCGCAGCCACCAGGCCGTGTACGGCCGTACGACCTCGTGCGTGCCGTCCGGCAGCAGGATCCGCACCTGCTGGGTCAGCGCGTCCCGCAGCGGCGGCTGCGCGAGCAGCGCGAGGGCTTGGGGCCACTTGTCGTCGTCCACCAGGTCCAGGTCGCGTACGGCGATCAGCTCGGTGGCGACCGGCGGCACGGGCGTGTCCGGGAACCGGTCGAGGATGTCCTCGCACCAGACGTCGACGGCGTCCAGCAGCCCCGCGTCGTCCGGCTCGGCGAAGTCGCCCTCGCGGGGCTCCAGTTCGTCCGGGTCGAGGACGACGTCCGTGGCGCGGACCAGGGCGAAGTTGGCGAGGACGCCGCAGGCCGCCAGCGGCTGCTCGCCCCACTTCTCGGCCAGTTCGGCGTCGACGGCGGCGAGTTCGTCCTCCCGCATGACCTCGGCGAAGGGGCTGCCGGGCAGGACCAGCTCACCGGCCGGCACCAGCTCACCCTCCTCGTCGGGCAGGGCGAGGGCGCCCAGCCACGGCTCGTCGCCGGGCTCCAGGCCCGCGTCGCGCACCAGCGCCAGGACGGTGTCGGCCAGTTCCTCGGCGTCGGGCGCGTCCTCCTCCCAGCTCAGCCCGCCGTCGTCGTCGAGGGAGGCGGCGACCGCGGCGCGCACCTGGGGCGTGGTGAGGACCGCGCGGGGTGTGGCCGGCAGCGCGCCGAGCTTCTCCAGGAGCGGGTGCGCGGCGTCCGGGTGGGCGACCTTGAGGCCGAGGCGGGCCAGGGTCCCGGGTTCGACCCGGGCCGCGTCGGGGGTGGGCAGCAGGATCTGGCGGGGGCCGATGGTGGTGCGGCGGTCGGCGAGCGGCACGGGCAGCCCCGACAGCCGGTCCGGGTCGACGCCGGCGAGGCTGTCGTAGAGCCGCCGCCACCAGCCGGGCTCCTTCTCCAGCCCGGCGAGCCGGTCGATCGCGTCGGTGAGCGGGACGCGGGCGACGCCCAGGGTGCGCAGCTCCACCCGCCGTTCGAGCCCGGCGGGCAGCAGCGTGGGCAGCACCTCGGCCAGCACCCGCACGGTGTCGGCGCCGGCGCCCTCGACGACCTCGGCGTCCCGGGGCCGCAGCGACTCGGGCAGCTCGGAGTCGACCTCGCGCGGCTCGACAGCGGGCGGCAGGAACGACGTACGCGGCAGCCGCTCCAGGATGGCCTGCCGCAGGGCCCCGTCCAGCTCGCCCTTGCCGAGCGGGCCGGGCACGAGGCCGATGACGCCCTCGCTGACCGGGCGCCAGTCGGCGAGCAGCTCGGCGAAGGCGTCGGCCGCGCGCTGCACCAGGAAGTCGGTCAGCGGGCCGGGCGCGGCGTGCCGGCGGGTGGTGTCGAGGGGGAAGGAGGCGATGAGCAGGGCGGGGACGCCGAGGGCCTCGTCGCTGGGCGTCGGCGCGTGCACGACCGGGGCGGTGCGGGGCCGGTCGGGCGTGCTGTCGGCGGCGTTGACGGGCACGGCCCAGGTCAGCGACCAGTGGGGGCGCAGCCGCTCCTCCACGGGCCGGTCGGCGAGGAGTTCGGGCGTGAGCGGGCCGTGCGCGGCGGACGTCCGCCAGTGGGTGACGCCGGCCAGCGAGTCCTCGACGACGGTGAAGGGGCCGTCGACGCGGCGGCGCAGCGTGCGCGGCTCGCCGTCCCCGACCTCGATCACGACCTCTTCCAGACCGGGCAGGGCGAGCAGCAGCGCGTCGTCGACGGCGTTCAGCAGGCGTTCGGCGAGGTCGGCGGCGGCACTGTCGCGCAGGGAGAGGATGACGGCCGTGTCGTACGGGTCGGGGGCGGTGCCCTCGGCGGCGAACGGCAGCCGGAGCAGCGGCACGTGTCCGTCCCGCCGCCGGATCTCGTCCCCCAGCCCCGGGCTGTGCCGCGCGGTCTCCTGGGCGAGCTCCCGCGCTTCGGCGAGCGCCCACCGCACACCGCCGTGCCGCCCGACGACGGCGGGCTCGTCGGTGACGGCGAGGACCGCGGCGAACCCGACGCCGAACCGGCCGACGGCGGCGGAGTCCCGCTTGGCGGAGGCGCGCAGGGTGGACAGCGACTCGACACCGGCGGCGTCCAGCGGGGCGCCGGTGTTGGCGGCGACGAGCACGCCCTCCCGGAGCGTCAGCCGCAGTCTCCCCGCGACCCCCGCACGGGCCGCGGCGTCGGCGGCGTTCTGAGCCAGCTCGACGACGAGCCGGTCCCGGTACCCGCCGAGGACGAGGTCCTCCTCGGCGTTGGCGTCCTCCCGGAAACGGGCCGGACTGGTCGCCCAGGCATCCAGCACGCCGCGACGCAGACGGGCCGTACCGAACGGGTCGGCGCCCTCGGCCGCGGGCCGCACGAACTTGCTCACATTGACTCTCCTCATCGGCGTGATGATGAAGGTACCGCCCACGGGACCCGCCCGCGCCGCCCACCGGCTCCGCTGCGGGACGGCATGCCGCGGACCGGCTCAGCTGCCGGGTCCCGGGCCTCGATGACCGCTTGGCACTGCCGGTGCCGTGCTGACGGCGGTGGGAGGCTCGAACAGCGCCGACGGGGACTGCCACGCTGCCGGAGCGTGGCGGAGCCCGGGAGTCGTATCCAGCTCCCGGGCCCCTGGGGATGCCACCCAATTGCGCACGCCGGCGGCGTTTAAGAGGACGGATCAGTCATCAGGCCGTCGTGTTCTTCCTTTGAACTACCGCACCAGGCCAGAGGTGCAGGCGAGATTCGAACTCGCATCCGACGGCGTTCGTCCGGCCTCGATCGATCCGGCGATCGGCGGCGATGCTGAGACTGGAGCGAGAGTCTGAGATTGATCGCGGCTGCCTCTGCCATATTGGGCTACCCCGGCCCGGACGGGCGTCGTCATGCCGGGGGAAGGATTCGAACCTTCACTGTCACCGCTTCTTCAGGCTGAACTTCAGCTTCAGCTTGCGCTCATCGCGCGAACCGGTCCTCAATCCCGGCCCGCGCCTGTTGCGCACCCCCGCGCTCGCACGCGGGGGCGATCGTGGATGCTACCCGCGGCCGGCGTCAGCCGAACAGGTAGCCGAACACGGCGTCGCCGACCCGCTGGTCGGTGACCTCCGCGCCATTGGCCTCCTCGCGGGCGAACTTCACGGCCTGCTGGAGCTTCTCGACCCGCTCCACCAGTTCGTTGACCCGCCGCGCCGGGAGGGACCCGGAGAACTTCACGGTCGTCCAGTACCCGATGGGCACGTCCTCGTAGTACACCTCGACCTGCGCCGGGTGCTTCTCGGTCGCCTCCGCCTTGACGTGGTTGCGCGGGACCTTCTTGGTACGGATCGTGCGGACCGGGTCCGTCTTCCACCAGTCCGTGGACGGGTCGTGCGACCAGGACTCGGCGGCATCGAGCGTGGGCAGCTTCTTGACGAAGGTGTGCAGGTCGGTGAGCTGCTTCTCCAGGAACAGGAGGTAGCTGACCGGTACGTCGGCGACGATCGTCCGTCCGTCGACCGTGACGTCGGCGCGCGCCGAGCAGTTGGCCCAGTCCTTCGTCGCGGTCACGTCGAACAGCCGGGTCAGCGAGGCGGACATCTCCCGCAGCACGTCCTCCGCCTGCACCTGCACGCGCGTGGACTCCGGCGGCAGCTGCTCGCCCTCCTCGTCCTTCGGCTGGTACGTACGCGAGATACCGGCCAGCAGGGCGGGCTTCTGCACCTTGTGGTGCGCCGCGGTGATGTCCTGGAGCGACTTGCTCTTGACACCCTTTTCGACAGCGATGATCTGGTTCAGCTTCGTCACGTGGTCCCCCTTCGAACAGGCAGGAACGTAGCCCACCAGCTCGAACACCCGCACCCCTTTTTCAGGGGGTCAGCCCCGCGACGCGTACGACACGAAGTCGGCCCAGGCCTGCGGCGCGAGCGCCAGTCGGGGGCTGGTGTCGCGGTACTTGGAGTCGCGGACGTGGATGGTGCGGGGGGCTATCGCGATCTCGACGCAGGACTCGCCGTCGGTGCCGCCGCTGTAGGTGCTCTTGAACCAAGCCAGCTCGGCGGCATCCCCCGCTGAGGCGTTGCGCATCATGTCTCTCCCAGCAGTTTCTCGATGAAGGCCAGCGACTCCCGCGGTGGGAGGGCCTGCGCCCGGATCGTGCCATACCGCAGCTCAAGGATGCGAAGCTGCCTTGGGTCAGAGACAGGCCGCCCGTTGAACTTACCGTCGGAGCGCCCTACCGCCGTACCGTCCGGGAACTTCAGCAACTCGATCCTGCCGTCCAGTCCTGGATGCGGCTCGGTGTTCGTCGGCATGACCTGAAGCCAGACGCTGTTCAACCGCCCCACCTCCAGCAGGCGTTCGAGCTGCTGCCGCCACACCATTGTGCCCCCGACCTGTCGGCGCAGCGGCGCCTCTTCCAGGACGAAGTGGACCGACGGGGCCGGGTCCCTTTCGAAGACAGACTGTCGTGCCAATCGAGCCGCCACCATGCGTTCCACGTCATCCGGTGAGTAGGGCGGCTGCGCCGCCTCGATCACGGCACGAGCGTGCTCCGGTGTCTGCAGCAATCCCGCGATGATGTTGCACTCGTATACGCCGATCTCGACCGCGGCGGCTTCCAACTTCCCCAGTTCCCGAACCTTTTTCGGATACCGGACCTTCCTGATGTCCTCCCAGGCGGCCGCGATGAGCCCACCCGCCCCCAACACCTCGTCCGCCCTGTCCAGATACTCCTGCCTCGGGATCCGCTTGCCGCCCTCGATCTTGTAGACGAGATCCTCGCCGTACCCGACCGCCGCCCCGAACTCCGCGGCCCGCAGCCCCACCGACTCGCGCCGCAGCTTCAGCTGCCGCCCGACGGTCGCGATGACCGCCACGCCCCACTCGTCGTCCGGGTCGACCTCCCAACCCGGCCCGTCCGCCTCCGTCTTGAGCTCCACCGTCATGCCCGGCCCCTCCGTCGTACCGCCGCGATGCAGCAGCGCCCTACCCACACCCAACGCCCCGACAGCCCGGACACCACCGGACAAGCTCCGGACAGTCACCGTACGTACCCGTCGAGTCACTGTTCACTGTAAGCACGCGCGACCACGCTGAGTGACGTGAACAAGCAATCCGCCGATCTCGTCACCCCCGTCCGCAACTTCAGCGTGCAGCTGTCCCCCACCCCGCGCGGCGCCCGACTCGCCCGCCTCCTGGCCACCGAGCAACTCCGCAGCTGGGGGCTGCCGTTGGATCCGGCGGCGCACATCGTGGCGGAGCTGGCGAACAATGCCGCCGCACACGGCCGTGTCCCCGGGCGGGACTTCCGCATCCTGCTCTACGTCGTCGGCGGCACCGTCCGTATCGAGGTCACCGACACCCGCGCCGACCGGCTGCCCCGCCCCGAACGACCCACCTCCGACGCGGAGTCGGGCCGTGGCCTGGCCATCGTCGAGGCGCTGGCCGACCGATGGGGCGTCTGCCAGGGGGCGGCTCCGCGCAAGACGGTCTGGGCCGAAGTCGATCTCTCACCGGAACCCGGGGAAGCGGGCTCCGGCGATACGGGCCGTCCCTTCAAGGAAACAAGCCGGTGAAAGAACCCCACCGAACCCCACCCCTCCCTCCCCCAGCACACGCTCACCTGGCTCCCGGCGTCGCCGCCTGGCTGGAGCGCGACGTCAGCCCCACAGCCGTACGCCACACCCTGACCGCCGACCTGCCGGCAGAGCCCCTGTGCCGACCGGCGGCCCTGCTGGCCCACCGCCTGGCCGCGCAGCTACCGCCCCCGCCTCCGTTCCGCGCCCCGGCACCACGGCCGACCGTCCGCCATCCCTTCCAGACCTGCGACGGCTGCGACCGTCCCTTCCGCGCACCCGGCCCCGGCCGCTGCCGCGACTGCCGAACCAACCTCTTGGAGGCCGCCTAGCATGAAAGCGACGATCCTTGCCCCTGGGCACAGACCACGAGGAGCGAGCGCCATGACCATCGCCCCGGACAACGCGCGACAGGGTGCTTCCCACCTGTACCAAGCCATGCGCGACTTCGTGGAGTCCACGGACAGCACCCTCCCTGGCAAGTTCGAGATCACCAAAGAAGGGATCGTTCACGACATGATGTCGCCGGGAGGACCTCATGAGGTCACGGCCGCGCACGTCAGCCGCCGCTTGGAGAAACTCATGCCGGATGACTTGCTGGCGCACAACGGCACACCCGATGTGGAGGATGTGCCTGAGGGCATCATGCGCCACCCCGATGTCATGGTGATCGCGTGGACCGACCTGAACGTCCAGGGATCCATCGACCCCCGAACAGTTATCGCGGCTATCGAGGTCGTCTCCCGCTCCAACCCGGACAACGACTGGGTTAGCAAAATGCGGGACTACGCCATGATCGGCATCCCCGTCTACGCCATCTTCGACCCCCGCACCGGAACCGGCGCCGTCTTCACCGACATCCACTCCACCCCAGCGGGCCCCCGCTACGCGACCCGCAAGGACTTCCTGTACGGCGAAGACGTCACCATCGCGAACTGGACCATCTCCACCGAGGACCTGCCCCGCTACAAGCCCGAGGGCGAGCAGGCGTCCTGAACGCTACGAGTGCCCCAGCTCCGCCGACTCCCCGTCCACGCCCACCGACACCGACCCCGAGTCCGGCGCCGGACGCAGCGGGAACGGGTCGACGCGGGTCTCGTCGATCACCGGCGGAGCCGGCCGCGGCGGCTTGGGCATGACCGCTGCCTCGGAGTGGCCGCCGCAGCCGTAGGTCAGGGAGACGACCCGGCCGTCCGCCGGGGAGAACTCGTTCGCGCAGACGCCGAAGGCCTGGCCGAGGGAGCCGCCGATCGGGGTGAGGAAGCCGCAGGTGACACAGGACGCCGGGGCCGCCTGGGCCATGGGGGTCTTCGCGCCGTACGACTCCTCCCAGCGGTCCGCGGCCACGTGCAGGCCGTAGCGGGACAGGACGCGGGCGCGGCGCATGCCCAGTTCCTCGGCGACCGAGGTGATCGAGCCACGGGAGGGGGCCATCGGCAGGTTCGCGGGGGCGCCGGCGGTGACCTCCGCGTCCTCCGCCTCGACCAGCTCCGCCATCTCCTCCGAGACCGGAGCGTTCGGTGCCGGCTCGTCCTCGCCGGACCAGCCGGGCTCCAGGCGCAGGTCCTCGGCGTCCGTGGGCAGCAGGTCGCCGGGGCCCATGTCGCCGGGGCGCAGCCGCTCGCTCCACGGCACCCACTCGGGGGCGAGGAGGGCGTCCGGGCCGGGGAGCAGCACCACCTCGTCCAGGGTCACGAACTTCGCCCGCGACGCCCGCGCCACCGTCACCGCCCAGCGCCAGCCCCGGTAGCCGAGCTCCTTGCACTCGAAGAAGTGCGTGACAACGCGGTCGCCCTCGGAGACCAGTCCCGCGTGCTCGCCCACGACGCCGGGCGCGGCGGCCTCCTCGGCGGCACTGCGGGCGAGGTCGACCGCCTCGGCGCACAGACGGTCGGGGGTGCGGCTTCGCGTTGTCGCTGCGCTCACAGGTATCGCTTCTCTCCTACGCCGTCTCTCGGGTGCGGCTGCCTGAAGGCGGCGGAGCGAACGGAGCGGACCTGTGGGCCGCGTCGACGTACGCGTCCGAATCGCGCTCGGGCGCACCTACGTCATCCATTGTGCGGGATGGCTGAGATACGCACGCTACCTGTTCGCGGCCGCTGGGCCTACACCGACGTTGCTTCTCGGCGCTCCGCGCTGCCCGCCGAGAACGAGAGCTTGCCCTCCATACGCGCCGTAACCGCACTACCCACCCCCATCTCGGGGCACTATTGCGTCGTGGCAACCGCGAGGTCGCCCCAAGGAGCCACCGGTGTCGGTGGACCCAAGGGAGGCCGTGACCGAGGTGGCGGAACGAGCCGGATCGGCGGCTCCCTCCGCGCGGTGGGCCGTGCCCTGCACTTCCCGCTCACCGGCCCCGCGCGCGGTATCCGCAAGGCCACGCACGCGCAGGGCGCCGGCGAGTCCGGCCTCGGCAAGCTGATCGAGCTCCACGGCGTGAACGGCGCCGGGGACATGATGATCACCGTCGCCCTCGCCTCCACGGTGTTCTTCTCGGTTCCCACCGACGAGGCCCGCGGGCGCGTCGCGCTCTACCTCGGCATCACGATGGCGCCCTTCACGCTCCTCGCCCCCGTGATCGGCCCCCTCCTCGACCGCCTCCCGCACGGCCGCCGCGCGGCCATGGCGGGCGCGATGCTGGCCCGGGCGCTGCTCGCCCTGGTGCTGTCCAGCGCGGTCGTCAGCGGCGATCTCCAGCTCTATCCGGCCGCTCTCGGGGTACTGGTCGCCTCGAAGGCGTACGGGGTCGTCAGAAGCGCCGTGGTGCCCCGTCTGCTGCCACCGCGCTTCTCCCTGGTGAAGGCGAACTCCCGGGTCACCCTGGGCGGCCTCCTGGCCACCGGTGTGGCCGCGCCCGTCGGCGCGGGGCTCCAGGCGATCGGACCGCGCTGGCCGCTGTACGGCGCCTTCGTGATCTTCATCGCCGGCACGTTCCTGTCCTTCACGCTGCCGCACAAGGTCGACTCGGCCAAGGGCGAGGACACCGCGCTCCTCGCGGCCGACGAGCAGCACCTGCACGGGCCGCACCGCCAGCCGGTCAAGCGGCCCGGGCTGCGCACGGTCGGCATCGCCGTCACGCACGCCCTCGGCGCGAACTGCGCCCTGCGCTGTCTGTCCGGCTTCCTGATCTTCTTCCTCGCGTTCCTGCTGCGCGAGCACCCGATGTCCGGCCAGAGCGCCGCCGTGTCGCTGGGCATAGTCGCGGTCGCGGCCGGCACCGGCAACGCGCTCGGCACGTCGGTCGGGGCGTGGCTGAGGTCCCGGGCGCCGGAGATCATCATCGTGACCGTCGTCGGCTTCGTGGTGGCCGTGGCGGTCACGGCCGCGATGTTCTTCGGCGCCGTCATGGTGGCCGGCCTGGCGGCGGTCGCCGGGTTCGCGCAGGCGCTGGCCAAGTTGTCGCTGGACGCGCTGATCCAGCGGGACGTGCCGGAGCTGGTGCGTACGTCGGCCTTCGCGCGCTCCGAGACGCTGCTCCAGGTGTGCTGGGTGCTCGGCGGCGCCATCGGCATCGTGCTGCCGCTGAAGGGCTCGCTGGGGCTGCTGGTCGGCGCCGCGATCGTCGCCACGGGCTGGCTGACCACCGTCAAGGGCCTGCTCGGCTCGGCCCGCCACGGCGGCCACGCGCGCCCACGGGTGAGCTGACGCGCCCGGCGGCGCGGCGACGCAGGGTCGCGGCGGCACAGTGACGCACACCCCGGCACCGTCGTGACATACGGCACGCCGCCCCCCACGTAGTCGGACGGCTGCACCCGCCCGATAGCCTTCGCCCATGACCACGCTGCAATCCGTTGTGCGACGCCGCCGCGCGCTCGCCGCCGCCGGCGCCGTTTCCGCCGGACTGCTCGTCCTGTCGGCCTGCGACCAGCCGACGCCGCTGGCCACGGTCACCGTCGGCACCGCCTCCGTGCACTCGGAGGCCACCTGCGGTGGTGAGGGCGAAACCCTCAAGACCACGGACCTGGCGAAGTGCCTGAAGAACAAGGACATCGAGTCCATCAAGGTGGACCCGGACGACACCGTGCGCTTCGGTGTCGACCCGGACATCGCCGACGAGGGCTGGACGATCCTGATGAACGGCCAGCCGCTCACCGACTCCAGCACCAAGACCTACCGCACCGTCCCGGGCAGCGTGTTCTTCAACGCCCAGTACGGCGCCAGCGGCGACTCCACGCTGGTGACCATCAAGGAGGGCGAGCAGAACGTGACGGGCCTGTGGTCCTTCAAGCTGGAAAAGGACAGCTGACCACGTCTGTCGTACGTGTTCTCGTGGCCACCGCGGTCCCCGCCGAGCGGGACGCGGTGGCCGGAGCGTTCGCGCTGCCCGGCGCCGAGGTGATCGCCGCCGGTGTCGGCCCCGCGCTCGCCGCCGCCGGCACGGCCACCGCCCTCACCCGGGCCGCCCTCGAAGGCGCCCCCTACGACCTGGTCGTCTCGGCCGGCATTGCGGGCGGCTTCGCCCCCGACGCCCCCGTCGGCTCCCTCGTCGTCGCCGACGAGATCACGGCCGCCGACCTGGGCGCGCAGACCCCGGACGGCTTCCTGCCGGTCACCGAGCTGGGCTTCGGCACCGTCACCCACCGTCCGCCGGCAGCACTCGTAGGGGAGATCGCGGCCGCCACCGCCGCGCGCCCCGGCGCCGTCCTCACCGTCTCCACCGTGACCGGCACCGCCGCGCGGGCCGCGTGGCTGCGTGAGCACCACCCGACCGCCCTGGCCGAGGCCATGGAGGGCTTCGGCGTCGCCGAGGCCGCGGGCGCGCACCGCACGCCGGTGCTGGAGCTGCGCGCGATCTCCAACCCGGTGGGCCCCCGCGACCGCGCCGCGTGGCGCATCGGCGACGCGCTGGCCGCGCTGGCGGACGGATTCGGGAAGCTCGCGCCCGTACTGGAGAGTTGGAACCCACATGACCAGTGAGCCGCTGAAGATCGCGTACTCCCCCTGCCCGAACGACACCTTCGTCTTCGACGCCCTCGCGCACGGCCGGGTCCCCGGCGCCCCCGCGCTGGACGTCACCTTCGCCGACATCGACATCACCAACGGCATGGCCGAGCGCGGCGAGTTCGACGTGCTGAAGGTGTCGTACGCCGTGCTGCCGTACGTCCTCGACGAGTACACGCTGCTGCCCTGCGGCGGCGCGCTGGGCCGGGGCTGCGGGCCGCTGGTGCTGACGCGGGAGGCGGGGGTCGATCTGACGGGCCGCACGGTCGCGGTGCCGAGCGAGCGGTCGACGGCGTATCTGCTGTTCCGGCTGTGGGCCGCCGACACGGTCCCAGGGGTCGGTGAGATCGTGGTGATGCCGTTCGACGAGATCATGCCCGCGGTGCGGGACGGGAAGGTAGACGCGGGACTCGTCATCCACGAGGCGCGTTTCACGTACCAGAACTACGGGCTCCACAAGCTCGCCGACATGGGCGAGCACTGGGAGGACACCACCGGGCTGCCGATCCCGCTCGGGGCGATCATCGCCAAGCGGTCGCTGGGAGCCGGGACGCTGGCCGGGCTCGCGGACTCCATCCGTACGTCGGTACGCGCCGCCTGGGACGACCCCGAGGCCTCCCGCGCCTACGTCATGGAGCACGCCCAGGAGATGGACCCGGCCGTCGCGGACCAGCACATCGGCCTGTACGTCAACGAGTTCACGGCCGACCTCGGCGAGGACGGCTATGCCGCCGTACGCGGGCTGCTCACGCGTGCCGCGGCCGAGGGACTGGTACCGCCCCTCGGCCCGCGTGCACTGGATTTCCTCTAGAAATCCCGGGAATCCGCCAGGTTCTGCCCGCGCTATACGTCGAGCTGGTCGGCGACCGCGCGGAGCAGACCGGCGATCTTCTTGCCGGCCGCCTTGTCGGGATAGCGGCCGCGCTCCAGCATCGGTGTGATGTTCTCCAGGAGGGTCGTCAGATCCTGGACGATGGACGCCAGCTCGTCCGGCTTCTTGCGCTGGGCGGCCGCGACGGACGGGGTCGGATCGAGAATGACGACCGAGAGTGCCTGGTCACCACGCTGACCGGCCACGACGCCGAACTCCACCCGCTGTCCCGGCTTGAGTCCGTCAACTCCGGCGGGGAGGACCGAGGAATGAACGAAGACGTCACCGCCGTCGTCGCGGGAGAGAAAGCCGAAGCCCTTCTCGCTGTTGAACCACTTGACCTTGCCGGTAGGCACGTCTGTCCTCGTCCTCGTACTCGTCGGAAAACTGCTTCTGAAAACGGCTCTTGATAGCACTACAGCGGGTCGACCACGACCCGCCGGTACCAAGGCTAATGGTCCCCGGGCGGGTGACAAGACGTCGCCCGGTAGTTCCCTCGCGCAGGGAACTACCCTGGTCCGGTGCGTGACAAAACCCAAACGAATTCCGCCGCTCCCGGCGACCGACTGATCCGTGCCGGTGCGGTCGTGTTCTTCATCGGTGCTGTGGCCACTCTGGTCACGGTGGCCCCGTTCCTGCTCGGCACGACGCCATTTCCGGCATACATGTTCGGACTGAGCATGTTGATGGGCGTCGGATTCCTCGTCGCCGGTGCCGGAGTGTTCCGATCGATCGCGGCCGGAAGGCGTCAGGCGCGCGGCGCCGCGAGGTAACCGGCGAGCCAGTCCGGGAACCGCGTGAGATCCGCGAGGACGACGTCGGCGCCGAGCGCGCCGAGTTCGTCGGCGCTGTAGGGCCCGGTCGCCACGGTGACCGCCAGGGCGTCGGCGGCGCGGGCGGCACGGATGTCGCCCTGGTGGTCGCCGACGTAGACGCTCGCGCCGTACTCGCGCAGCGCCTCGGCCTTCTGCTCGGCCCAGAGGTCGCCGATGACCGCGTCCGGGTCGATGCCGAGGTGTTCCAGGTGCAGCTTGGCGTTCGGCTCGTACTTCGCGGTGACGACGATCGCTCGGCCGCCTGCGGCGCGTACGGCGGCTATCGCCTCGCGGGCGCCGGGCAGGGCGGGCGTGGCGGTGATGGCGATCGTCGGGTACATCTCGCGGTACCGGTCGGCGATCGCGGCGGTGCGCTCCGCCGGGAACCAGTTGATCAGCTCCTCCTCCAGCGGCGGTCCGAGGCGGGTGATCGCCAGGTCGGCGTCGATGTATGTCCCGGTGCGTTCGGCCAGCGCGACGTAGCAGGCGTGGATGCCGGGGCGGGAGTCGATGAGGGTCATGTCGAGGTCGAAGCCGACGGTGAGTGCCATATGGGCCATTGTGCCCAGGTCAGCCTGCGGGCAGACGCCGGGCGGGTGTGAGGTGCGCCCAGTGGCTCGGGGCCGCTCGCGGCACGGCGGCTGCGGGTGAGCGGGGGCTCGTCGCGCAGTTCCCCGCGCCCCTTCAGGGCACTTCCGCGAGCGCCGGATGGCGAGGAGGGCCCGTGCCGCCGCGCCGTCCGGATCACCTGCGGCTGAGCGCGCCCACGCGGCGGAGCCGTGCGTCGATACAGCCCCGCGCCCCTGGGCGGCCTGCTCGCCCCCGTCGGAGAGTCACCGCTGCCTCTGCGACCGCCACACGATGAACAGTGCCGATGCCAGTGCCGCGCCCCGCAGTACCCAGGGCCAGGTCTCGGCGATCGCGGTGTTCGTGTGGCCCTCCGTGACGGGGGCGCCCCAGCGGTCGTCGGTGCGGCCCCAGAGCCAGACCACGCCCGCGGTGAGGGAGAGGGCGGGGAGGATGATCACCGCCCACTTGGTCTCGGCGTCGCTCAGCCGGCGCGAGCCCCAGGCGATGAGCCAGCCGAGGAGCAGGGCGAGGAGGTTGCCGAGGATCGCCCCGGCGACGAGCAGGGCGGCGGCGATCAGCAGGAGGGGGTTGCTCCAGCGGCCGGAGGGCAGGGCGGGCCGGCGGAGGAAGCGGCGGCGGCCCTTCGGCTCGTCCTCCTCGGCCTTCTCCAGTGCGGCCGGCTCCTCGGCGGGCTCCGGCTTCTTCGGGCGCGTCTCGTCCTTCGCGGGCGGGCGCCTCAGCATCTCCGGGATCTCGATGCCGCCGACGAATCCCGGGACGTCCTCGCCGGGACCGAAGGGGCTGCTGTCGACCCGCCACCAGTCCGGCTGGACGGCGCTGTCACCGAGGTCCGCGGTGCTCGCGAGATGGGGCGGCGCAGGCGCGTCGTCGCGGGCCGCGGTGGGCTCGGCGGGACGCGGGCGCGGCACGATCCGGCGCAGCCCCTTGCGGCGCCTGGCACCGGCGTCCTCGTCCCGGCTCGTCGGCTGCAGGGGCACGGGGGCGACCGGACTCCGCGGGGCGGTGGCGGTGCCTCCCCCGGCGGACGTGCTTCCCCCGGAGGGGGTGCCCCCCGCGGCCGTGACGACCTCGTCCGGGGTGCCGAGACGGGCGATGATGCGGCGGACGGCGGCGGGACTGTCGACGGGGGCCTCGGCACGCCGCCGGTCGATCTCGCCGCGAAGTTCGTTCACCAGGCGCATACGGGTGTTCGACGGCAGCTGCCGTTGCTGCGCCACGTCGCCGACGCGGCTCAGATACTCGTAGACGACCTGGTCGCTCTCGATCCCCACGAAGTCCCCTCCGGGGTGGGTGCGTTGGATGCCCGGTGGGACGACGTTAGCGCAGGACAGGACGGGGAAGGCGGCTCAGGCCGGGCGGCACTCGCCCGAGTTCTGCACTTCGGAACACAGGCCGTGGCCGTGATCGCGGAGGATGTCGCGCCCGCTCTGCCGAGTGAGGAAGTTCAGGAAGGCCGCGGCGACGGAGCCGGCCGGGGCCTCTCCGTAGGTGTAGGCGAACTCGGTCTGCCAGTACGGATAGTTGCTGGCCCCGACGCCCTCCGCGGTCGGTTGCCTGCCGTCGATCGTGACCTTGACCAGCCCGTCCGCGGCCCGGTGGCCGGCCACGGCGGTGGCCTCGCTGTAGCCGACGGCGCCGGGGGTCGAGGCGGTCGTGTTCAGCATGGTGTCGGTGCTGGTGACCTCGCAGCGGCCGTACCGCCTCGGGTCGAGGGCGGCGCAGTCGGTCTCGGTGAACTGGGGCGGTTCCTTGCCGGCGAGGACCTTGGCCACGAGGGTGCTGCGGGTGCCCGAACCGGGGTCGCGGTTGACGAGGTGGACGGGTACGTCGTTGCCGCCGATGTCCGACCAGTTCCGGACGCGGCCCGCGAAGACGTCCCGTATCTGGTCCAGTTTCAGGTTCTCCACACCGGCGTCCTTGTTGACGACGAGGGTGAAGACGGACAGTGCGACGGGTTCGGGGATCAGCCGGGGGTGGCCGTCGGAGGCGAGGCCGTCGGTGAAGGCGATGTGGTCGCGCAGGCCCTCGCCGACGGGGATTTCGGCCTCCTTGCCCGCCTTGTCGAGCTCGGTGACGCCGTCGGTGCTGCCCTTGAAGGTGTCGTCGGCCAGCGGGATCTGCACGTCCGCGCCGTCGCAGCGCTGGAGGTAGTCCTGGGCGGCGGCCCTGACCGCGGGGGCGAAGGCGGTGGAGCCGTGCAGGTACAGGGTGCCCTGGACGCAGTCCAGCGGGGGCCGCTTGTCCTGGCGGAGGAAGAGCGTGAAGTTGGCCTGTACGGCGACGGCCGCGATCAGGATCCAGATGACCCACCAGGCGGGCCGGGAGGCGAAGACGTGGCTCTCGGTCCTGGTCGCCTTCAGCCTCAGCAGCCGGATCAGCGGGTCGTACCAGCGCTCCTGTCCGTCGGTGCCCTGGACGACGGGGTCCGGGAAGGGGTCGGTGCTGCTGTCCTCGGGCCAGCGTTCCAGCACGACGAGCACCTTGTACTCGGCGCCCCGGGGCAGGGTCACCTTCGGGAGCCGGATGGTGCCGGTGCGGTCGCCGGTGTTGTTGTTGCGGCGGAAGCCGGGCTTGGCGACGGTGCGGACGCTGTCGCCCTCGGTGACCTCCTCGAAGAAGAAGTCGCGCAGCGCGTTGTTGCTGGGGTCGGTGAGGACCACGGCGGCGACGCGGCGGTCGCGGAAGGTGACCTTGATGCCGTACGGGTCGGCGGGGTCGGCCAGGTAGTCCTCGGAGACGATCTTGGTCGATCCGGCGTTCTCGATGCGCAGCAGGACGAACGAGGGGTCCTTGAGCTGGTGGCCGTCGTGCCGCATGTCCCCGAGCACATCGGCGTACGGCTTGTCGGCCGCGTCCGCGGCGAGGGTGTCCATCTGCACCCGGTAGCCGAGCCGCTTGCGGCCGACGACGGCGAACTCCCACAGGAACGCGGCGACGGGAAACGCGAGACTCAGGATCGCGATCCACTGCTCGGCCTGCTCACTCATCGGGTCCCCCGCAATTCCCTTGAGCTGTGAAGTAGTTGACCGAGAGCCCAGGGTGACGAGTGGGGGATGGGTGTTGCCAGGGGTGCCGGAATCCTCCGGCTGATGTTCATCCCGGGGCCATCTACGAAACGTTCTGTTTGCCCGCGCGGAGGGAGTCGGGTGCCGGGCGGGCGCCGGGACGCCGCACGCGAAACCACCCCGCCGCTGTCGGCCCGGCCGCCGGAGGCGACCCGCTAACGTGGGCAGGATGAGCGACCCGGCCACACCGCCCCGTTCCCTCGCGGAGGATCTCCGCGTGCGGGACGACGCCTCGCTGACCGTGCTTCTGCGCAGCCGGCCCGACCTCATCACCCCCGTCCCGACCGACCTGACGCAGCTGGCGACCCGTGCCGGCACCCGGGCCTCGGTGGTGCGCGCCCTGGAGCGCCTGGACCGGTTCGCGTTGCAGACGGCGGAGGCGCTGGCCGTGGCGGCGGACCCGGCGACGTACGACGAGCTGCTCGCCCTGATGGCCGGCGACGAGGGCGACCCGGCGGTCACCGGTGCGCTGCCGCACGCCCTGGGCACCCTGCGCGAGCAGGCCCTGGTGTGGGGCGCCGACGACCGGCTGCGCCTGGTGCGCACGGCGCGCGAGCTGCTCACGCCTTCCCCGCAGCACCCCTCACCGACGGGCCTCGGACCGACCGTGCAGGAGGCGACGGCCGGCATGTCGCCGGGCCGTGTCCAGGAGATCGTCACGACGGCCGGGCTGCCCTCGACCCACGACGCGGTGTCCGCGGTGTCGTCGCTCACCGCGCTGTTCACCGACCGCACGCGCATGGCGGCGCTCCTCGCCGACGCCCCGGAGGAGTCCCGGGAGGTCCTCGCCCGCCTGGTCTGGGGGCCGCCGTACGGCCAGGTCACCGCCGACCCGGCGGCCCGCCTGCGCTGGCTCCTGGACCGCGGCCTCCTGCTGCCGACGGCGCCCGGCACGGTCGTACTCCCCCGCGAGGTGGCCCTGCACCTGCGCTCCGGCCGCGCGCACCGCGCCACCGAGCCGCTGCCGCCGCCCGTCGAGCCGGCCTCGACGCACAGTCCACAGGTTGTGGACAGGACGGCGGCCGGACAGGCGTACACCGCGCTGGCCACCGTCGAGGAGCTGCTGAAGGACTGGCACGAGGGCGGCCCCGCGGTGCTGCGCGCCGGCGGTCTGAGCGTGCGCGACCTCAAGCGCACCGCCGTCGCCCTCGACGTGCCCGAGCCGGTGGCCGCCTTCTGGACCGAACTCGCCTACGCGGCGGGCCTGCTGGCCTCCGACGGCGAGGCCGACGAACGGTTCGCGGCGACCCCCGACTACGACGAGTGGCTGGAGCAGCCCGCCGCCGAGCGCTGGGCCCGGCTGGCGGAGTCATGGCTCGCGGCGACGCGGACGGCCGGCGTGGTCGGCGGGCGGGACGCCAAGGACCGTACGTTGTCGGCGCTGGGCCCCGGCCTGGACCGCTCCGCCGCGCCCGAGGTGCGGCACCGGGTGCTGACGCTGCTCGCCGGACTGCCGCAGGGCGCGTCCCCGTCGCCGGAGTCGGTGCTGGCCCGGCTGCGCTGGGAGCGCCCGCTGCGCGGCCCTCAGCGCGACGACGACCTGCGCGCCCGCCTCGCCCGGTGGACGCTGAACGAGGCGGAACTCCTGGGCGTGACGGGCCGCGGGGCACTGTCGGCGCACGGGCGGGCACTGCTGGGGGCGCCCGAGGCGGGTCCCGGCGGAAAGCCGGCGGGCGACCGGGACCGGAGTTCCGGCCCGTCGGCAACCGGCCCGACGGGGGCGACTGGGGCGACCGCGACCAGCGGCCCGACCGGGGTGACCGGGGCCACCGGGGCGACCGGCCCGACCACGGCCACCGGCCCGACCGGAGCGACCGGGGCCACCGGGGCGACCGGGGCGACCGCGACCAGCAGCCCGACCGGGGCGACCGGGGCGACCACGGCCAGCAGCCCGACCGGAGCGACCGACCCGACCGCGACCACCGGCCCGACCGGGGCGACCGGCCCGACCGCGACCACCGGGGCGACCGGGGCGACCGGGGCAACCCGGGCGACCCCGACTGCCGCGAGTGCGGCAAGTGCGGCGAGTACGGCGAGTACGGCGAGTGCTGTAACGACCCGCGGCGGCGGCCCCGCAGCCGTCACCCCGTCGGCCTCGGCCGCCGGCCCCGCGGGTCCGACCCCGCCCGGCGACGCCTCCACCGGTCCCGGCGACAAACTCCCCGTCCATCACGAGCACCCGCGCCCGGCCGGCCCGCCCGAGCCCCTCTCCGCCGCCGAGCAGGCCGTCGCCTCCGCTGCCGCCGCCCGGCTGCTCGCCCCGCTGCTGCCCGAGCCGCTGGACCACGTCCTGCTCCAGGCCGACCTGACGGCGGTGGCGCCGGGACCGTTGCGGCGGCCGCTCGCCGACACGCTGGGCGTACTCGCGGACGTCGAGTCCAAGGGCGGCGCGACGGTGTACCGGTTCACGCCCGGCTCGGTGCGCCGGGCGCTTGACGCCGGGCGCAGCGCCTCCGACCTGCACGCCTTCCTCGCCGAGCACTCGCGCACGCCGGTGCCGCAGCCGCTGGCGTATCTGATCGACGACGTGGCCCGTAAGCACGGCCATCTGCGGGTGGGCGCGGCGTCGGCGTACGTCCGCTGCGACGACGACGCGGTGCTGAACGAGATCCTCGCCGACAAGCGGGCCGCCGGTCTGCGGCTGCGCCGCCTGGCGCCGACCGTGCTGGCCGCCCAGGCGGACCCGGCGGGGCTGCTGGAGGGTCTGCGCGCGATGGGCTTCGCGCCGGCCGCCGAGTCGGCGGAGGGCGACGTCCTGATCACCCGCGCCGACGCCCACCGCACCCCGCCGCGCTCGGCCCCCGAGCCGGTCCCGGACGGCCCGCCGACGCCGGACGCCACGCTGCTGGCCGCCGCGATCCGCGCCATCCGGGCGGGCGACCTCGCCTCCACGACACCCCGCAAGCCGAGCGGGGCGGCCCCCGCGATGACCGGCGGCGAGCTGCCCCGCACCACCTCCGCCGAGACCCTCGCCACCATGCAGGCCGCCGTCCTGACCGGCGAGTCGCTGTGGATCGGGTACGTCAACGCCGAGGGCTCCGCGAGCCAGCGGGTGATCGCTCCGGTGCGGGTCGAGGGCGGGTTCGTGACGGCGTACGACCACACCGCGGACGAGGTACGGACGTATCCGCTGCACCGGATCACGGGCGTCGCCGAACTCGCGGACGACCAGATCTGACGGCCGTGCCGATTCACTCCCGCGGGCGCAGGCGACGGTCCATGCACGCCACGCCGGGCCTTTCCAACTCTTGAGGGACCTTTCGGAGCTTTCCGCATTGCGCCGCGTGACGCAGGGCAGCCACCCGGTGTCCTGATCACGCTCAAGTGAGCGCAGTAGAGAGGTAGTTGTCCCATGCGCACAGCGCGTCGTCTCGCCACCGTCCTGGCCGCCGCGGCCCTGATGGTCGGTGCCTTCACCACGCAGGCCGCCGCGGTCAGTATCGACATCGCCGGGCTGGTGGTCGAGACCCCGCAGGTCTGACGCACTCCATGGGGCCGGTCCCGGCGAACCAGGGCCGGCCCGCCCTCTCCTCCACCGAAAGGCTCTGAGGTCCCCATGCGTTTCGAGCGCACCGCCCGCAGCCGTACCGCCCTGTCCGTCGCCGCTCTCTCGGCGGCCGCGGCCCTGGTCACGGCCCTCGCGCCGGTGGCCGCCGCGGCACCCTCGCTGCCACTGCCGCTCCCGGCGGCCGGCGGGGAGCCCCTGATCACCGAGGGGCTCACCATCGAGGGACCGCTGATCAACAACGTCAGTCTGCCCACGCTGAAGTAGCGCGGCGCATCCGGTAGCTCTCGCCCTCGATCCGTACGAGCTCGGCGTGGTGGGCCAGCCGGTCCGCCATCGCCAGGGCCGAGGGGCCGCCGAAGACCTCGTCCCAGCGGGCGAGCGGACGGTCGCTGGTCACGATCAGCGAGGCCCGCTCGTAGCGGTGCGCGACCAGCTGGAAGAAGAGCGCGGCGGTCTCCGGGTCGAAGGGCGTGTAGCCGACCTCGTCGACGATCAGCAGGGCATGCGCGTCGAGCGCGGCCAGCTCCCGCGCGAGCCGTCCGGCGTCCCGGGCGGCGGCCAGCCGGGCCGCCCACTGCACGGCGCTCGCGAACAGCACCGAGTGCCCGGCCTGGCAGGCCCGCACCCCGAGCCCGACGGCGAGGTGCGTCTTGCCGGTGCCGGGCGGTCCCACGAAGACCACGTTGCGTCCGGCGGTGACGAAGTCCAGCTTTCCGAGCCGGGCGACGGCCTCCCGGTCGAAGGTGCGCGGATGCTCGGAGTCGAAGTCCTCCAGCAGCTTGCGGGCGGGGAACCCGGCGGCGCGCAGCCGCTCCTCCGCGCTCGGCTCGTCCTCGCGCGGGCCGGCCTGCGCCGGCACGAAGACCTTCGCGGCGGGCTCCTCGGGGCCGGGCTCGTGGTGGTGCGTCTGCTGATGGGCCCGCTCGGTGTGCGCGGCCATCGGCCCCGACATGTACGCCAGGATCGCCGCCGAGGCGATGAACGCCATGTGGATGACCGTGCCCCACATCAGCGAGTGGTGCGAGGTGCGGTGGACGTCCACGAACATCTGGAGCAGATGGACCGAGGAGATGCCCACGATGGCGGTGGCGAGCTTGACCTTCAGCACGTTGGAGTTGACGTGTGAGAGCCATTCGGGCTGGTCACGGTGGCCCTGGAGGCCGATGCGGGACACGAAGGTCTCGTAGCCGCCGACGATCACCATGATCAGCAGGTTCGCGATCATGACGACGTCGACGAGCTTGAGCACGGCGAGCATGACGTACGTCTCAGTGGCCTGCCCGGTCACACAGCGAAGAATTAAGGCCCAGAGTTCATTGAAGAATTTGTAGACGTACACCCCCTGCGCGGCCACGAGGCCGAAGTAGAGCGGCGCCTGCAACCAGCGGGTGGCAAACAGGGCGAATCCGAGGGTGGTGGTCGGAGGGGACGGTTCACGATCGATGGCCTGCACGTTCGGCATTCTTCGCAACCGCCGCCGTACAGGTGAAACCACACCACTCACAGGAATGAAAAGACATCCTGTAGGACTCCGCGGGACTCCTGCGGGGCTTGGGGAACGATCAGGCACACTGGACGTTTGGTCGAGTGGTGAGCGGAACGACGGACCCACGTGAACGGACCACTGATCATCCATGCGATCAGATGTGATGCACACACTAACGGACAGGTCCGAGCTGTGGAGCGGTTCACCTGGTCAACGTGGCTACGCAGACCTGCCAAGGAAGACCACCAACGTTGTCAAGGAGCGAACGGCAGGTCTGCCTTGGGAGAGGAACTGTGATCGCCAACCAAGCCATCGACCTTCTGATCCGTAGGATCGGGCAGGCGGTTGGACGGGAGCTCCGACTTCCTCCCAGCTGATCGCTGGTGGTCGTGTGCCGTGTGCAGATAAGGCCGATCGGCGGCGGCGCCGAGTGGGACGCCATGCCGGACAACGTGGAGCCGCCGAGTGCGCGGGAGGAACTGAGCGCACGTCTGGCCATCAAGAACCGCAACCGTCGGGCCGCGCTGTGATGCGCGTTATCGGCCAGTACGCGGGAGTCCTGTTCATCGTGGTGATCAGCGGCTCGTGCGGCCTGGTGATCGGCATGGCTCTCGCCATGGGCCAGTAGACGGGCCGCCCCGGACGGGCGCCAACCCCCAGCTTCCCCTTCCCCGTTCGGGGCCGGCCATCCAACCCACGCACCGACACACACAAGGAGCAGTCGCATGACGGCAACGGCGAACGATCAGAAGACCGGACGCGCGGTGGCTGGTGAGGAGCTGTTCGAGAGCCTCGCCCACTTCGTGGTCATCCACAACGGGCAGTCGCCCGACCGTGCCGAGCGGATCGCGGACCAGGCGGTGGCCTTTCTGGTCACGGCGGCCATCGCCACGGTTCCCATGGTCCCGTCGGATGACGTGGACCTCGGTCTGCACGCGCTCATCCTGCACACGAAGGAGTACGCGGAGCTGTGCGAGCGGTACGCGGGCCGCTTCCTGCACCACAACCCAAAGCCAGGCGGAGGGGCCCGCGCCCCTGAGAAGGTCGCCACCTCGGCACGCGCCATGAAGGCGGCCGGGTTCATGGTCTTCGACGACCTGTGGACCGTGGACGGCACGAACCTCGCGCAGTGCGACTCGGACTGCGGACGACCGTACGGACAGGCGTAGCACACGACAGCAGCGACGCGGCCGGCCTCGACTCGTGGTCGGCCGCGTTCGCCCGGAAGGAGAAGCGAGTTGCCCGGCTCACCCCCTGAACTGCCGATCGTGGTGCTCGACGCGCTCATGCCTACGGCTTGGCGCCTGGTCCTCAATCGTCGGGGATCCATGGTCTGGGAGGTGGAGGGCCCTCGGGGCCACCACGCCGTGAAAGTCGGCTATCCGATCGAGGCCACGGCCGACTGGCCCGCCCAGCCCTGGACTGCTCTTGCGCCTGCTCGCGAGGGTGTTGTGCTGTATCGCCTCGGCTTCGCCGACTTCGCGTACGGCGAGTGGGACCACGGGACATGGAACTTCCAGCCGTGGCGTGAGGGGCCGGACCTGTACCGACTGTGGGAGCCCTGCCGTAGGCCGGACTCCTCCATCGCACCGCACACCAGCGTGGCGTTGGGCTGCGTCGAGTCGCTGGCCGAACTCCACGCCAAGGGCTGGGCGCACGGTGACGTACAGCCCGCCCACTTCATCATCGGGCCGGAGTGGACGCACCTCATTGACCTTGCTCTTGCCCGAGGCGGCCACGTGCCCGAGGGGTACGACTTCCCGTTCCGCGGCTGCCTCGTCCACTACGAGGCACCGGAGATCGCACGCAGTGTGCTCGACACGGGAGAAGCCGAGCCGACGCAGGAAGCCGACGTGTACGCGCTCGGCGCCTCCCTGCTGATCTCCGCTACCGGTTGGCGGGCGATGGAGTACCCGGACGACGCTCCCCGCTCGGTGCAGAGAGAGGCCGTGGCGGACGGTCGGCGCCGGCTCGTGAAGGCGCCGGGTGAGCTGGGCGAGTTGATCGACGCCATGCTCAGCCACGCGCCAGGAGACCGACCCACCATCTCCGAGGTGGGCAAGGCACTGAGCTGATTCCGAAGCGCCGGTCCGTCGGCGCCTCTCACACGGCTACCGCCTTGTTGCAGAGACAGTCGAGTTCACAACCCGCGACGGTGCGGCGCTGTCGTATTGCCGCCCCTCTATCAAGGTCATCGGCCCTTGGCACAACCCCGACCAGCACGCCGCCCGACCTGAACACAGAAGAGCGGCGCCCCACCTCGTCCGTCCGGTGGGGGCGCCGCTGCGTGTGTCCGGTGACGTAGGCGTCAGCGCTGGCTGTCAGCCGCCTCGGTCTCCTGTTCGCTCTCCTTCGCCGCTGCCGCCCGCCGCATGTGCCCCTCCTCGCCGAAGTACACCGACAGACGCGACGTGTCCAGTTTCTTGCCGCCACGCCGCGCGGGTGCCACCTCCACGTAGCCGCCCGCGTTCAACAGCAAATCTCGCTTACCGGCCACGTCCGAGCGCTTCCACTGCTCGGCGTGCGTCTCTCCGGTCGGCTCCGCCTTCACGCCGCCCGGCTTCGCCGTTCGCTGCCTCTCCTTCAGGGACGCCAGACGCTCTTCCAGCTTGGCGTACTGCTCCGCGTACCGGATCGCTCCGTCGTCGCCCCTGAACAGGCCCCGGTCGTAGCGATCCTTTTGCAGGTCGGCCAACGCTTCCTCGGCCTGCCTGATCTGCGGCCGGAAGTCCTCGCCCGCCTCCTGGACCATCCGCATCACGGAAAGGTGCCCGTACTTCGCGAGGAAGTGCTCGGTGACGTGCTCCTCGGTGGTCACCCCGGCCACGGTCGGCCCGTAGCACTTCACGCCGTGCTTCTCCTCCCCCTTGGCCGCCCGCTGGCGGTACTTCAGAGGGCCGATGCACCGGTATCGAAGCTGACCGTTGCGCCCGCTGAAGGTGTACATGCGCTCGCCGCAGACTCCGCAGTGCATGATGCCGCGCAGCAGCGACGTCCCTTCCCTGCGCTTCTCGCCAGGGTTGGCCCGGCGCTCCAACTCGTCCTGGAGCGCCTGCCAGGTGTCCGTGTCGAGGATCGGCGGGCGATTGACCAGGGGAAGTCCGTCCGTCCGCAGGATCGGCTTTCCGTCCTCGATCACCTGGCCAAGCAACTGCGGATTGCCCAGCAGGCTACGCAGCGTCGTCGTGTACCACTGCTTGGAGTCGCTGCGCTTGCCGGTGGTCTGGCGTGACGTGTGGCCAGGCGAGGGGACGCCCTCCTTGTTGAGGTCGTTGATGATCTGCATGAGCGAGTCCTTGGCCAGAACCCGCTCCACGATCCGCTTGATCGTCTTGGCCTCGTCCTCGTTGACCGCAAGGACCTTGCCCGCCCCGCTCGGGTTGGGGACGACCATGTACCCGTACGGGACCCGACCGCCGGTGTAGCGGCCCTCGCGGCGCAGGTGCTCGTGCGCGCTGGACACCCGCATCCCGATGGTGTCGGACTCCAGCTCGGCGAAGACCGCGATCACCTTCGCCATGGCCCGGCCCATGGACGACGTGAGGTCGAGCGGCTCCGTCGCCGACGCGAGCGCAACGCTCTGGTGCTCGGCGAGTCGCATGATTTCCGCGAAGTCGACCGTCGAGCGCGCAAGCCGGTCGATCTTGAAGAACACGATCACGTCCAGCTCGGCGAGCCTGGTCAGGATGCGTTGCAGTCCCGGCCGGTCGAGCCCACGCGAGAAGCTCGAGACATCGATGTCTTCCTCGGCTGCCACGACCTCCCAGCCGCGTGCCTCGCACAACGCTTCACAGGCCGCGCGCTGGCGCTCGGGCGAAGTCGTCTCGTCGGTTTCGCGCGATAGGCGAACATAGATAGCGGCGCGCATCCCCGGCGCGCTGGCCGGGACGCCCTTCCGGCGTCGGGCACGGGGCATAGCCCGTGCTGTGACAGGCGTTGTTTCTGTCATGAGACGACCTTATCCCTGGAGGTATGTGTGTCCTGCCTAATCGTCCAGTCGGACAAGACCCTGCTCCTGGAGGTCGACCACGAGCAGGCCGACGCGTGCCGTCGGGCGATCGCGGCGTTCGCGGAGCTGGAGCGGGCTCCCGAGCACATCCACACCTACCGGGTCACGCCGCTGGGGCTGTGGAACGCGCGCGCCGCCGGGCACGACGCCGAGCAGGTCGTGGACGCGCTCGTGACGTACAGCCGCTACCCCGTGCCGCACGCGCTGCTGGTCGACATCGCCGACACGATGGACCGCTACGGCCGCCTCACGCTCTCCAAGCACCCCACGCACGGCCTCGTCCTGACCTCCACCGACCGGCCGGTGCTGGAGGAGGTGCTGCGCTCGAAGCGGATCGCGCCGCTCGTCGGGGCGCGCATCGACCCGGACACCGTGGCCGTGCACCCCTCCGAGCGCGGGCAGATCAAGCAGACGCTGCTGAAGCTGGGCTGGCCCGCCGAGGACCTCGCCGGGTACGTCGACGGCGAGGCGCACCCGATCGAGCTGAACGAGGACGGCTGGGCGCTGCGGCCCTACCAGAAGCAGGCCGTGGAGAACTTCTGGCACGGCGGCAGCGGCGTGGTCGTCCTGCCCTGCGGCGCGGGCAAGACCCTCGTCGGCGCCGGGTCCATGGCGCAGGCGAAGTCGACCACGCTCATCCTCGTCACGAACACCGTCTCGGCCCGGCAGTGGAAGCACGAGCTGGTGAAGCGCACGTCGCTCACCGAGGAGGAGATCGGCGAGTACAGCGGGACACGCAAGGAGATCCGGCCCGTCACCATCGCCACGTACCAGGTGCTGACGACGAAGCGGAAGGGTGTCTATCCGCACCTGGAGCTCTTCGACTCCCGCGACTGGGGCCTCATCCTCTACGACGAGGTGCACCTGCTGCCGGCGCCCGTCTTCAAGTTCACCGCCGATCTCCAGGCCCGCCGCCGGCTCGGCCTGACCGCGACCCTGGTCCGCGAGGACGGCCGTGAGTCGGACGTGTTCTCCCTCATCGGCCCGAAGCGGTTCGACGCGCCGTGGAAGGAGATCGAGGCGCAGGGGTACATCGCGCCCGCCGACTGCGTCGAGGTGCGCGTCAACCTCACCGAGTCCGAGCGGCTGGCGTACGCCACCGCCGAGCAGGAGGAGAAGTACCGCTTCTGCGCGACGACCGACACCAAGCGGAAGGTCACCGAGGCCCTCGTCCGCCGGTTCGCGGGGCAGCAGATCCTGGTCATCGGCCAGTACATCGACCAGCTCGACGAGCTGGGGGAGCATCTGAACGCCCCCGTGATCAAGGGCGAGACGTCCAACGCCCAGCGCGAGAAGCTCTTCGACGCCTTCCGTGAGGGCGAGATCAGCGTCCTGGTGGTGTCCAAGGTCGCGAACTTCTCGATCGACCTGCCGGAGGCCACGGTCGCGATCCAGGTCTCGGGCACCTTCGGCTCGCGCCAGGAGGAGGCACAGCGTCTCGGCCGCGTCCTGCGTCCCAAGGCCGACGGCCATCAGGCGCACTTCTACTCGGTGGTCGCCCGCGACACGATCGACCAGGACTTCGCGGCCCATCGCCAGCGCTTCCTGGCGGAACAGGGCTATGCGTACCGGATCGTGGACGCCGACGAGATTCTCGCGGAGGGATAGCGGGCCGGGACGGGCGCCGCCGGACGGTCGCTTGATGCGGACGGTCACTTCCGGCGACGGTCACATCCGGCGACGGTCACATCCGGCGACAGTCACGTCCGGCGGACGGTCACATCCGGCGACAGTCACATCCGGCGGACGGTCGCATCCGGCGACGGTCACATCCGGCGGACGGTCACATCCGGCGACGGTCACATCCGGCGACAGTCACGTCCGGCGGACGGTCACATCCGGCGACAGTCACATCCGGCGGACGGTCACTTACGGCGGACGCCCGCTTCCTCTCCGTACTCTCCGAGGACGATCACGTCGAAGGCCGCGCCTGCGAACACCCTGACGGCGCGCAGGGCTTCGCCGAGGCGATGACGGTGGCTCCCCTGGAGCGCGGTCGCTCCGCGGGGGCCCGCGGGGGCTGGGTGAATGGTTGCTGCGCTCATGTCTTCCATGATGCGTTCGCGGGCATAAAGGCCGCATCGGCCTGCGGACCGAAGCCGCACACCGTCCGCGTACGTCTTGGGACGGACCGCGTACCCCCAAGGAGGAGGCCGCGTCCCCTAGGGGGCGGACCATGCGTACGGGGTTCGGAGGGGCCGGTAATTCATTGGCGTCCGGCTCGCGCGCTCACCTAAAATCTCCGCTCTTGCCCGCCTCCGTTCACGGAGTGCTGCCGACCGGACGGAAACCGGCCGGCTCTCTCACCCACCACGCAGGTCCTCCGGAGGCACCCCCTTGTCCACGCCCGTCGACGACCCCCTGGATCCGCTGTCCCGAGAGCGCTCCCACCTCGCCGGTTCCCGCGCCGCCCTGCGCGCCATGCGGGAGGACGTCGAGTCGCTCGACATCAGCGACGTCACCGCGAACTGGGTCAACGCCGAGGTCCTGACCCGCCAGATCGACGAGCGCATCAAGGCGCTGGCCGACCTCAGCGACACCCCGCTGTTCTTCGGCCGCCTCGACTACCTGCACGCACCCGGTGCCGAGCAGGCCGAGGGGGCCGAGGGCGAGCGCTTCTACATCGGGCGCCGGCATGTGCACGATGCCGAGGGCGACCCGATGGTCATCGACTGGCGGGCGCCGGTGTCACAGCCGTTCTACCGGGCGTCCAAGAAGGACCCGTTGGACATCGGGCTGCGCCGCCGCTTCGGATACACCGGCGGCGATCTCACGGCGTACGAGGACGAGCACCTCTCCGGCCCCGCGGCTGTGACACTGTCCGGCTCCGCCGGGGAGGCCCGCACCAGCAAGCTGCTCCAGCAGGAGATCGAGCGTCCGCGAGTCGGCCCGATGCGCGACATCGTGGCGACGATCCAGCCCGAGCAGGACGAGATCGTACGGTCCGGGCTCGGCGGGACCGTGTGCGTGCAGGGCGGCCCGGGGACCGGGAAGACGGCGGTCGGCCTGCACCGGGTCGCCTATCTCCTCTACGCCCACCGCGAGCGGCTCGCCCGCACCGGCACCCTCGTCATCGGGCCGAACAAGTCCTTCCTGCACTACATCGAACAGGTGCTCCCGGCGCTCGGTGAGTTGACGGTCCGCCAGGCCACGGTCGACGACCTGGTCGCCCATGTCGAGGTGCGCGGCGCTGACGACGCGACGGCCGCCGTCATCAAGGGGGACGCGCGGATGGCGGAGGTACTGCGGCGCGCCGTCCATGCGCATGTGAGCATGCCGACGGAGCCGGTCGTCGTCGTACGGGGATCTCGGCGGTGGCGGGTCCCGGCATACGAACTCGAACAGATTGTGCGGGAGTTGCTGGACCGGGGCATCCGGTACGGCGCCGCCCGCGAGGCCCTTCCGCAGCGCATCGCGCACGCCGTGCTGGTGCAGATGGAGCGGTCGGGTGAGGCGCCGGACGACCGGGTGCAGGACTCGGTGGCCCGCAACAGTGCGGTGAAGGCGGCCGTGAAGGCGATCTGGCCGCCGGTGGACCCGGCGAAGCTGGTGCTGCGGCTGCTGTCGGACGGGGATTTCCTCGCCGAGCACGCCGCCGGGATCCTCTCCGAGGACGAGCGGAAGGCGATCCTGTGGGCGAAGCCGGTGCGGTCGGTGAAGTCCGCGAAGTGGTCGGCGGCGGACGCGGTGCTGATCGACGAGGTGAACGACCTCGTGTCCCGGACGGCCTCGCTCGGCCATGTCGTCCTCGACGAGGCGCAGGACCTCTCCCCCATGCAGTACCGGGCGGTGGGGCGCCGCTGCACGACCGGTTCGGCGACGATCCTCGGCGATCTGGCGCAGGGTACGACGCCGTGGGCGACGCGCAGTTGGGACGAGGCGCTGGCGCACCTCGGGAAGTCGGAGGGGGTCATCGAGGAGCTGACGGCCGGGTTCCGCGTCCCGACGGACGTGATCGCGTACGCGTCCCGTCTTCTCCCGCACATCGCGCCGGGGCTGGCGCCGGTGGCGTCGATCCGTGAGAACCCCGGGTTCTTCGAGGTCCGCGAGGTCTCGGGGGCGGCCGAAGTGGTCGCCGCCTGCGGGGAGTTGCTGCGCCAGGAGGGGTCGATCGGTCTGATCGCCGCGGACGCGCGGATTCCGGCGCTGTCGGAGGCGCTGGCCGAGGCGGGCCTCACGTACCTCGCCCCCGGCGAGGAGACGACCCGGCAGACCCGGCTGACCCTGGTCCCCGCGTCCCTCGCGAAGGGCCTGGAGTACGACTACGTCCTCCTGGACGAGCCCCAGGCGGTGGTGGACGGCGAGCCGGACGAGCGGACGGGGCTGCGACGGTTGTATGTCGCGCTGACGAGGGCGGTGTCGGGGTTGGTCGTGGTGCATGGGGCGGGGTTGCCGGTGCAGTTGGGGTGACGGGGGGTGGGGGGGGCGGGTGCGGGGCGTTGTCGGGTGCGGGTGGTGGTCGGGTGCGGGTGAGTGGGGGCTGATCGCGCAGTTCCCCGCGCCCCTGAGGGGGTTGCCCGGCCCTCGGCTGATTGGCTGGGCTTGCCCGGGCTGGCCGTGCGCGGTTCCCCGCGCCCCTGAGGGGGTTGCCCGGCCCTCGGTTGATTGGCTGGGCTTGCGAAGGCTCCCCTGAGGGGGTTGTGGCCTGGCCCGGTCGACCAGCCCTCCAGCGCAGTCCTTCCCCTCTACTCGACGCCGTCCAGTACCGCTCGCCACTCCGCCACCGCCGTTACCGATACCGGGCCGTCCCAGCCGTCCGGCCTGGCGGCGCCGCCGATGTGGAAGGCGTCGATGCCGGCGTTCAGGAGGGTCGGGACGTGGTCGAGGCGCAGGCCGCCGCCGACCAGGATCCGCTGCTCGTACCCGGGCTCACCGCCCCTGGCCGCCTCGGCGAGCAGGGTGGGCAGACCGTCGTCCACGCCCTCGGCCGCGCCGGCCGAAAGGTAGGTGTCCAGTCCCGGCATCCCGTCCAACTGCTTGCGCAGGGCGTCCCGGTCGGCGGCACGGTCGATCGCACGGTGGAAAGTCCACCGGCACCCGTCCAGTACCCCCACGACCCGCTCTACGGCCTCCAGATCGACCCCGCCGTCGGCATCGAGGAACCCCAGCACGAACTGGTCGGCCCCGGCATCCCGCATGGCGTGCGCCGTCCGCACCACCCGCTCGACGTCCCCCACCGCGAACCCGTCCGCCAGCCGGAGCATCACGCGCAGGTCGATGTCGACGGCGGCACGGATGCCGGCGAACGTCTCCACCGGCGGGGTCAGCCCGTCGGCCGCCATGTCGGTGACCAGTTCGAGCCGATCCGCACCTCCGGCCTGGGCGGCGACCGCGTCCTCCACTCCGAGGGCGATCACCTCCAGGACTGCACGCTTGCTCATGGGACCCCATTCCTCGGCATTAGACGACGCTGAAGGTCTAGCCCAAACAGGTCTAGTCCAATCCCACCCTACGCCCCGAACAATCACCCGACGGCCCTGCACCGCCTCCAAAGGGGCGCGGGGAACCGCGCACGGCCGGCCCTGGCAAGTTCGAGCAATCGACCGACGGCTTTACAACCCCCTGAGGGGCGCGAGGAACCGCGCACGGCCGGCCCGGGCAAGCCCAGCCAATCAGGCCGAGGGCCGGGCAACCCCCTCAGGGGCGCGGGGAACTGCGCGATCAGCCCCCACTCACCCGCACCCGACCACCACCCGCACCCGACCACCACCCATCCACCCGCGCCCACCCGAACACGCCCCCCACCACCCCCGACCCACCACAATGACCCCATGCCCGACCTCGACACAGACGCCCTCCGCGCCCGCTTCACCCGCACCCTCGACGCGGCCCGCTCCCCCCTCACCACCCCCGACCCCACCCCCTACGCCGACAGCCTCCTGGTCCGCTGGCAGGAACCCCAGCGCCGGTACCACACCCTCACCCACCTCACCGCCGTCCTCGACCGCGTCGACGAACTGGCCGGGCACGCCGACGACCCGGACGTCGTACGTCTCGCCGCCTGGTTCCACGACGCCGTCTACCTCCCCGACCGCTCGGAGAACGAGGAACGCTCCGCCCGGCTCGCCGAACGCGCGCTCGCCGAGGCCCGCGTCCCCGCGGACCGCACCGCCGAGGTCGCCCGGCTCGTGCGCCTCACCGTCACCCACGACCCCGCGCCGGACGACCGCGACGGCCAGGTCCTGTGCGACGCCGACCTCGCGATCCTCGCCGCGCCGCCCTCCGCGTACGCCGCCTACACGGCCGCCGTCCGCGAGGAGTACCACTTCGTCCCGAACGACGCCTTCCGCGAGGGCCGTGCCGCGATCCTGCGACAGCTCCTGGATCTGCCCAGCCTGTTCCGCACCCCGCACGGCAGGACGAAGTGGGAGGCCACGGCCCGCTACAACCTCGCCGGCGAGCTGGAAATGCTGTCGCCCTGACCGGCCGTGGCCCGTAGCCTGCCGCACATGCGACACATGGGCGGGGAACGCGTGACCGAGGCCGTGACCGACGCCGTGACCGACGCCGTGGCGGTGCTCCGCACGGCGGCGGACCGGGACTGGGCCGGGGTGAAGGCCGGACGGCTGGACTGGACCTGCCGGTACACGGCCGAGCACATCTGCAGTGATCTCATCGCGTACGCGGGGCAGTTGGCCGGACGGGCGCAGAGCGCGTACGTCCCGTTCGAGATCACGCTCGACGAGGGCACCGACAACGAGGGCCTGCTGCACGTCATCGAGACGACCGGCGCCCTGTTCACGGCCACGATCCGCACCACGCCCCACGAGGTCCGCGCCTTCCACCCGTACCCGTTCCGCAGCGCGAACCGCGAGGGCTTCGCCGCGATGGGGATCGCCGAGGTGCTGCTGCACACGCACGACATCGCCGAGGGCCTGGGGCTGGCGTACGAACCACCCGCCGAACTCCCCGAGTTCGTCCTCACCACGATCTTCCCGCACGTCCGCCCCGGCCCCGACCACTGGCGCACCCTGCTGTGGGCCACCGGCCGCGGCGACCTCCCGGGCCGTGCCCCCGTCACCGAGTGGCGCTGGAACAACAACCTCGTCCTCCCCACCGACCGCCTCACCCTCCAGGGCGTCACCCCCGCCGCCGCCACCGACCTGCACACCGGCGGCGACGGCGGCTTCGAGTGGGTCGACGGCGGCCCCTTCCAGGGCACGCGGGACGCCGCGGGCACGGTGGTGAAGGCGTACGGGGAGGGAGTGCACCGGCCCGAGTGGGGACTGTTCGTTCTCGTACGGCGGGAGGACGGCCGCGCGATCGGCGGCATGGGCTTCCACGGTGTGCCCGACGAGGACGGCCACGCCGAAGTGGGCTACGACCTCACCGAGGCCGCCCGCGGCCAGGGCTACGCGACCGAGGCCCTGCGCGCCCTGTCCGACCACGCTCTGTCCGACCACGCCCTGTCGGGCGACGAGGTACACGCGCTCATCGCGGCCGTCCACGAGGACAACGCCCCCTCGCAGGGCGTCGCCACCCGCGCGGGCTATGTCCGGGCGAGCGTCGAGGAGGAGCGCACGGCCTACGAGGAACGGGACATGGACCGCGAGCTCAGGCTCTACGTCCGCCGGAGCACCCGACGGCAGAGGCGGTGACCCAGGTCACATTTCTTCCGGTCACAACCAGCCGGACCCCTCCGTCATAGCTGTGTAACCACCCACAACGGCTACCAGCAACGGCTGAGGAGTTCACCATGAGCGCACGTCTGAACGCCCTTGAGATCCCGACCGTCGGCAAGTTCGTGAAGCACATCGCCTCCGCCGGCAAGGTGATCCACGACTCGTCACTGCCTGCCGCGACGGCGAACATGGTGACCCTGCGCGCCAGCCAGATCAACGGCTGCGGTTTCTGCACCGACATGCACTTCAAGGACGCCGTCGCCGCCGGCGAGGACACCGTCCGTCTCAATCTCGTCGCCGCCTGGCGGGAGGCCACCGTCTTCACCGAGGCCGAACGCGCCGCGCTGGACCTCACGGAGGCGGGCACCCGTATCGCCGACGCGGCCGGCGGCGTACCGGACGACGTCTGGGAGAACGCCGCCAAGCACTACGACGAGGAACAGCTCGGCGCGCTGGTGTCCCTGATCGCGCTGATCAACGCCTTCAACCGGATGAACGTCATCGTCCAGCAGCCGGCCGGCTCCTACCAGCCCGGCCAGTTCGCCTAGCGGGCCCCGGCCGAGGACGCACGGACCGAGGGGGCGTCAGCCCAGGCCCGTCCCTTCGGCCTCCGCAGCCCCGCCGCCTGCAACAACCGCACCACCTCACGGCTGCTGACCTCCACCGCGCCGGCGCGCACCGCGTCGGCGTACCGGTGCGAGGGGATGTCGTAGTGGTCCCGCTCGAACGCGCGGCGCGGCACACCCAACTCCTCGGCGAACGTGTGCAGTTCGTCGTACGAGACGTCGCTGACGAGGTGCGACCACATCCGGCCGTGCCCCGGCCAGGTGGGCGGGTCGATATAGATCACGAGGCCGGCGTCCCGCCCCCGGCGACCGGCCCCAGCGAGCCCACCGCCGCGACCTTCACGCCCGCCTGGTGGCACACCCAGTGCGGATCGGGCCCCAGTTCCGGCTCGACCTCCAGCGCGTGCGGGTCACCGCCGGAGCACACCGGACAGAGCGGCCAGCGCCCGTAGCGGTCCAGCAGCGCGTCCTGTACGTCCTGGGCGACCAGCCCCGCCACGTACTCCACGCCGTCCGGCCACTGCTCCACCCACCAGCGCCGCTGTACGACCGACTCCTCGACCAGTGACACGACGTCCGCCTCGGCCACCTCGCCCGCGACCAGGTCGGCGAGCACGAGGGCGCGGGCGGTGTGCAGCGCCTGTTCCAGCGGAGTGACGGGTTCCATGCTCCTATTGTGCGCACTCTTGACCACGGACCGGTCTGAAAATACCTTTCAATTGTGCCTCATGAAGTGAAGGAAACTTTCGACCGCGCTCCCGCGCCCGCCGCCCTCGCGGCCAAGGTCCGCACGCTCGCCCCGTCGATGACCCGCTCCATGCAGCGCGTCGCCGAAGCGGTCGCGAACGACCCGGCGGGCTGCGCGGCCCTCACGGTCACCGGCCTCGCCGAACTCACCGGCACCAGCGAGGCCACGGTCGTGCGCACCGCCCGTCTCCTCGGCTACCCCGGCTACCGCGACCTGCGCCTGGCCCTGGCGGGCCTCGCCGCCCAGCAGCAGTCGGGCCGCGCCCCGGCCATCACGACCGACATCGCGGTGGACGACCCCATCGCGGACGTCGTCGCCAAGCTCGCCTACGACGAGCAGCAGACCCTCGCCGACACGGCCGCCGGGCTCGACACGGTCCAGCTGGGCGCGGCGGTGTCGGCCGCCGCCGCGGCCCGCCGGATCGACGTGTACGGCGTCGGGGCCTCGGGTCTTGTCGCGCAGGATCTGGCGCAGAAGCTGCTGAGGATAGGTCTGATAGCCCACGCGCACAGCGATCCGCATCTCGCCGTGACGAACGCGGTGCAGCTGCGCGCCGGTGACGTGGCCATCGCCATCACGCACTCCGGGTCCACCGGTGACGTCATCGAGCCGTTGCGGGTCGCCTTCGAGCACGGGGCGACGACCGTCGCGATCACCGGGCGGCCGGACGGGGCGGTGACTCAGTACGCCGACCACATCCTCACGACGTCGACGGCCCGGGAGAGCGAGTTGCGGCCCGCCGCGATGTCGTCCCGGACCAGTCAACTGCTCGTCGTGGACTGCCTGTTCGTGGGGGTCGCCCAGCGGACGTACGACACGGCGGCGCCGGCGCTGGCGGCGTCCTACGAGGCACTGGCACATCGCCACCGTCGTTAGACCGTGGAACCTTCGGTCGTGGGTCTTCCGCGGGTCCGTCGTGGCCGGTCGCGCCCGCGCGGCGGGAGCCGCACATTGAACACAGCCCCGCGCCCCCGAAAGGTCGGACAGGACACCGCACATCAGAAAGAGCCGTCTGCTCATGACCTCTGCACCCACCCCCCGCAACCTCCGCGCCGAGTTGGACACCCTGACCACCGAGGCGTTCCGGCCCGAGCTCGCCGAGATCGATCAGCTGCCCACCCTCGACATCGCCCGGCTCATGAACGGCGAGGACGCCTCCGTACCGGCCGCCGTCGCCTCGCGGCTGCCCGAGATCGCCGCGGCCATCGACGCCGTCTCCGAGCGCATGGCACGCGGCGGGCGGCTCGTCTACGCCGGTGCCGGTACCGCCGGCCGCCTCGGGGTCCTCGACGCCTCCGAGTGCCCGCCCACCTTCAACACCGACCCCACCGAGGTCGTCGGCCTCATCGCGGGCGGCCCGGAGGCGATGGTCACCTCGATCGAGGGCGCCGAGGACTCCAAGGACCTGGCCCGCACCGACCTCGACGCCCTGGTGCTCACGCCCGACGACACGGTGGTCGGCATCTCCGCCTCCGGCCGCACCCCGTACGCCGTCGGCGCCGTCGAACACGCCCGCCGGCAGGGCGCGTTGACCATCGGCCTGTCCTGCAACCCGGACAGCGCACTCGGCGCGGCGGCCGAGCACGGCATCGAGGTCGTCGTGGGCCCGGAGCTGCTGACCGGCTCGACCCGGCTGAAGGCCGGCACCGCCCAGAAGCTCGTGCTGAACATGCTGTCGACGATCACGATGATCCGGCTCGGCAAGACCTACGGGAACCTCATGGTCGACGTCCGCGCCTCCAACGACAAGCTCCGCGCCCGCTCCCGCCGCATCGTCGCCCTCGCCACCGGCGCGACCGACCCCGACATCGAACGGGCCCTGACGGAGGCGGGCGGCGAGGTGAAGACGGCCATCCTGATCCTTCTCGCCGACACGGACGGACCCACCGCGACCCGGCTCCTGACCGACTCCGACGGCCATCTGCGAGCGGCTCTCAAATCCGCGGGGGAATGACCGACTCCGCTGTTAGCGTGGCCGCATGACGGCATCGGAGACGTTCCTCGTCGGCGGCGACCTGGAAGTACGACGGCTCGGGTTCGGGGCGATGCGTCTGCGGCCGGAGTCCCCCGAGGACCGTGCCGCGTGCATCGCGGTCGCCCGGCGGGCCGTGGAACTCGGCGTCACGCTGATCGACACGGCGCACATGTACGGCTGGGGTGCCAACGAGGATCTCCTCGCCGAGGCCCTGCACCCCTACCCGGACGGCCTCGCCATCGCCACGAAGGTCGGGTTCCGGCAGACCGCCACCGACGAGGGCTGGCGGTACGCCGGCGCCCCCGACGAACTGCGCGAACAGGTCGACGAGGCCCTGCGCCGCCTCCGCCTCGACCGGATCGACCTGCTCCAGCTGCACCGCCTCGACCCCGCTGTCCCCCCGGCCGATCAGCTCGGCGCCCTGCGCGACCTGCGCGACGAGGGCAAGATCGCCCGGATCGGTCTCTCCGAGGTGAACGAGGCCGAACTCGCCGCTGCCCGCGCCGTCGTGGACATCGCCAGTGTCCAGAACCGGTACAACCTCCTCGACCGCGAGCACGAGCCCGTCCTCAAGGCGTGCGAGGAGGCGGGCATCGCCTTCCTGCCCTGGCGTCCGGTGGCGGCCGGCGCCTCGGGAGCGCAGTCGGAGGAGATCGCCACGATCGCGAAGGAACTCGACGCGACCCCGACCCAGGTCGCCATCGCCTGGCTCCTCGCCCACTCACCGGTGATCGTCCCGATCCCCGGCACGTCGAGCATCGCGCACCTGGAGGAGAACCTCCGCGCGACCGCCGTACACCTCGGCCAGGACCAGTACGACCGCCTAACGCGGTAGTCTCCCGGCCCGGTTGACCCGCCGGACCCGTTCCAGCAGCTCGTCCTTGGTCGGCGCCGGCGCCACCGGTTCCCCGCGCAACACCGCCACCGGCCGCTCCGCCGTGCGCACATTGCACCGCCCCAACTGCACCAGGGCGAACGGCTCCTTGCCGGCGCCGGTCCCCGGGTCCACGCACAGGGACGGCAACACGACTCCCACACCCCCGAGGGCCTCCCTCAGCAACGCCACGACTTCTTCGCCGGCGCGAGGCGTCCCCGCAGAGGCCGGCGCGAGGCGTCCCCGCAGAGGCCGGTGGGTGCTGGGGCCCGGACCGGACTCCCTGGTAACTTGCTGCGGACGTTTCGGCCACGTCGGCCGGATCGGCGTATGCCGACCGCTACAGCTTGGAGTGTCCAGTGACCTCGGCGACTTTCACGCGTACGCGCAAGATGTCGGGCCGGCGGATGCGGGTCGTGGCCGCGGCCGCGACGCTGGCGGGCGCCCTCGCGCTGACCGCGTGCAGCGGTGACGGCGACTCCGACGGCGACGCGGCCCCCAGCGGCTCCGCGAGCGCGAGCGCCGACACCGGCGGCGGTACGGGCGGCGGGTCCGCCTCCGCGTCCGGTGCACTGGAGGGCAGCTGGCTCGCCACGACCGACGGCAAGGCCGTCGCGCTGGTCGTCACCGGCAAGCAGGCCGGTCTCTTCGCGACCGGCGGGACCGTGTGCAGCGGGACCGCCGGCGAGGAGGACGGGATGCGGATGATCCGGCTGAAGTGCACCGACGGCAGCAAGGACCGGGCCACCGGGATGGTCGAGTCCCTCGACAAGACCTCGCTGAAGGTGACCTGGGAGGGCGGCATGGGCGCGGAGACGTACACCAAGGCGGAGGGAGGCAAGCTCCCGACGGGCCTGCCCACGGCGAATCTGGGATCGTGAGCCTTGATCCGGTGACCGCCCGCGATCACCGACGTGACTCCATGACTCCCCGAAGGACTCCATGCGCGCCACCTCCCTCACCGTCGCCGCCCTCACCGCGGCCCTCGTCCTGACCGCCTGTGAGAGCGGCGGGAGCGGGGACGACACCCAGGACAGCAAGGCCGACGCGGTCTGCGTCGACAAGCTGGCCGTGGAGTTCGGGCCCGGCAACGCCGCCCCCGCCGCCGGGGACACCGGCAACGTGCCGGTCACCGTCACCAACCGGGGCGGCGGCGACTGCACCCTGGACGGGCTGCCGGCCTTCGCGTTCGTAGCGGGCGGCACTTCGACGGCCGTCGCGCCCGACCAGGCCGCTGCGGCCGGCAAGACGACGCTCACGAAGGGCGCCTCCACCTCGTTCACGCTCACCTACGTGCTGGGCGAGAAGGGCGGCAAGGGTCTCGCCCCGCAGAAGGCGAAGGTGACGCTGCCCGGGGCCGGCAAGACACACAGCTTCAAGTGGTCGTACGGCGTCGTCGCGCTGAAGAGCGACGGGAAGACGCCGGACGCCTCCGTCAGCGGGTTCCAGCGGGCCGGGGACTGATGGCCCCGGACTCCACGGTCCGCAGATTCCAGCGAGCCGGGCACTGACGGCCCCGGACTCCACGGTCCGCAGATTCCAGCGAGCCGGGCACTGACGGCCCCGGAGTCCCCCGGCGGATCAGCGCAGCGGTCGGCGCGGAGCCATCTGCGCCCGGTCGGCCGCCTCCGCGCCCTCCATCCAGCCCGCCTCGTCGGTGACGCCGCGCAGGCGGGTCGTGGTGGTCTCCGGGAACATGCGGTCCAGGCGGGCGGTGACCGCGACTTCGCGCGAGGCGAGGACCGGGAGCAGGTCCTCGGTCACCGGCGTGCGCGCCGCCGCGGTCAGCCGGGTGCCGATGCGGTGGGCGTAGGCCGCCAGGAACGACTGCCGGAAGGTCTTGGTCCGCTTGCGGCCGCCCGCGCGCTGGGCGGCCTCCGCCCTCGTCATCGCGGTCTGTGCCTGCACGAGGAGCGAGGTGTGGAGCAGTTCGACCACCTCCAGATCGGCCTCGAAGCCGACGACCGTGGAGAAGGCGAAGGGTTCGTTCCACACGGCACGGCAGTGGTTGGCGGTCGCCACCGCGTCCAGCAGAACGGCCTTGGCCTGCTCGTACGGCGGCTCCACCCCGATCCGGCAGGCGCCGGGCGCGTTCTTCGCGTCGGGCGTACGGGACGCGAGCAGGGCCTCGTCGATGCTGTGCCGGGCCATCAGCTCCTGCGCCTTGGCGCTCAGCGCCTCCGCCTCCTCCGGGAACCCGGTGGCCTCCGCCTTCGCCAGCAGCGCGCGGATACGGGTGAGCATGCGGGACTCGGGCCGGGCGGGTCCGCCGACCGGATCGACCGCCTCGTCCAGGGGCTCCAGCACGGGCAGCCGCAGCAGGAGGCGGTACAGCTCCAGGACCGTGGTCGCGTGCGAGAACCGGTCGGTGCGGGGCGGGGCCTCGGCGGGCAGGTCGTCGACCTGCGCCTGCCAGCGGGGGCCGCGGGGGCGGTCGTGCGGGACCTGTGCGCGGATCAGCGCGGCGAGCAGCCGTATGTGTACGTCCTCCAGCTCGCGCCGAACGAGCCGTACGACATCCGCCGGCTGCCAGCCGCGCCGCCAGGCCGCCGCGACGAACTCCTGGCCGCGCCGGTCGAGTTCGGCGTCGGCGCCCGGGTCGGAGGCGAGGAGGGAGGCGCCGGTGTCGAGCGTGGTGTGCTCGGTGTCGTAGAGGGCCGCCTCGAAGGCGCGGTCGACGGTGCTGGGCTTGCTCACCCAGGGATCGTAGAACCGGTGTGCGCGGGGCGTGGATCGCGCGCGGGTCGCACTCAGATGTCAACCTCGGGTTGACACCCCCCATGTGTCAACCTACGGTTGACACATGTCGACGAACCCATCGATCACGTCATCCGTACGTCTCGACGAACTCATCGCGGCCATCAAGAAGGTCCACCCCGAGCCGCTCGACCAGCTCCAGGACGCGGTGATCGCCGCCGATCACCTCGGTGAGGTGGCCGACCACCTGATCGGTCACTTCGTGGACCAGGCCCGGCGATCGGGTGCGTCCTGGACCGACATCGGCAAGAGCATGGGCGTCACCCGGCAGGCGGCGCAGAAGCGGTTCGTGCCGAAGGAGGGGACCGACCTCGATCCCCAGCAGGGCTTCGGCCGCTACACGCCGCGTGCCCGCAACGTGGTGATGGCCGCCCACAACGAGGCCGTGGCCGCCCGCAACCCCGAGGGCCGCCCCGAGCACCTGGTCCTCGGCCTGCTGGCCGAGCCGGACGGCATCGCCGCGAAGGCGATCACGACCCGGGGCGTCCTCCTGGATTCCGTGCGCCAGGCCGCCACCGCCGCGCTGCCGCCCGCCGCCGACGAGGTCCCCGAGCTCATCCCCTACGGCTCCGACGCCAAGAAGGTCCTGGAGCTCACCTTCCGCGAGGCCCTGCGCCTCGGCCACAACTACATCGGCACCGAGCACATCCTGCTGGCCCTGCTGGAGTTCGAGAACGGCACCGGGGTCCTGTACGGCCTCGGCATCACCAAACAGGAGGTGGAGCAGTACATCGTCGAGCTCCTGGCCCAGTTCCTGCAGAGCGGCGAGGAGAGCACCAGGCAGGCGCGCGACGAAAGGGAGGAGAGGGACGGGAGGGACGGGAGGGACGGGAGGGAGGAGCAGGGCTGAGGGCACGCCTCGGAGCGGAGCCGAGTGCCTGGGCCCACGTCGGCCGGCGGCAGGAGCGGGAGCGGCTCGTGAGCAGGGCTGGGAGCGAATCCGGGCTGGGCTGGGAGCCGTTCGCGGGCGGGACTGGGAGCCATGCACGGGGCAGGACGGGGAGCGGATCCCGGGCGGAACTGGGAGCCGTTCGCAGGCAGGACGGGGAGCGGATCCCGGGCAGGACTGGGAGCCATGCACGGGGCAGGACCAGAAGCCGTGCACAGGCAGGGCTGGGAGCCATGCACAGGCAGGGCTGGGAGCCGTGCGCGGGGAGGGTTGGGAGCCGTGCGCGGGCGGGAGGATCGAGTCCCGGGCCGGGCCCGCCGTGGCACGCGGGCAGAGCCGACAGCGGTTCATCGGCCGGACTCCGAGCGGTGCCCGGGCAGGTCCGAGGGCGTTGTCAGACCCGGGTGCCACACTCGCAGCATGACCGACCGGTGGGCTCTCGCTCCGGCCGAGGACGGTGGCGCGGAGGTCGCCCCCCTGGGTCCGGACGGGCTGCTCGCCGGACCGGTGCGCAGGGAGCCGGACCTGGCCGGGGCCGTGCGCGGGCGGCCGGAGGTCGCGCGGTGGGTGTGGCGGTCCACCGCCGAGGTCTATCCGAGGCTGCTCGCCACGGGGGTGCGAGTGGAGCGGTGCTACGACATCGAGGACGCCGAGACCCTCCTGCTCGGCCACGAGGGCCGGCACGGCGAACCGAGATCGGCCGCCGCTGCACTCGCCCGGCTGCGCGGCGGCCCCGTGCCGTCCGACCCGCCCCAGCGCGCCGCCGAACCCGGTTCGCAGTCCCCGCTGTTCGAGCCCCAGGCGGTCCACGTGCCGCTCACCGACCTCGTCGAGGTCTACTCCGAACAGCAGCGGCGGCACGACAGGACCGCGCACCCGGACCGGATGCGGCTGCTCACGGCGGCCGAGTCCGCGGGGATGCTCGTAGCCGCCGAGATGAACCGGTCCGGGCTGCCGTGGAGCGCGGACGTGCACCGCGCGCTGCTGCACGAAATGCTGGGCGAGCGCTATGCCGGTGGAGGAGAGCCGCGCCGGCTGGCCGAACTGGCGGACGAGGTGTCGGCAGCGTTCGGGCGCCGGGTGCGACCCGATCTGCCGGCCGATGTGATCAAGGCGTTCGCCCAGGCCGGGATCAAGGTCAGATCGACCCGGCGCTGGGAGATCGAGTCCGTCGACCACCCGGCCGTGAAGCCGCTCGTCGAGTACAAGAAGCTGTACCGGATCTGGGTGGCGCACGGCTGGTCCTGGCTCCAGGACTGGGTGCGGGACGGGCGGTTCCGGCCGGAGTTCCTCGCCGGCGGGACGGTGACCGGGCGGTGGGTGACCAACGGCGGGGGCGGGTTGCAGATCCCCAAGGTCATCCGGCGTGCGGTGGTCGCGGACCCGGGCTGGCGGCTGGTGGTGGCCGACGCCGACCAGATGGAGCCGCGCGTGCTCGCCGCGATCTCCCGTGATCCCGGGCTGATGGAGGTGGCCGGCCGCGAGAGCGACCTTTACCAGTCGGTGTCCGACCGCGCCTTCTCCGGAGACCGCGCCCAGGCCAAACTCGCTGTGCTGGGGGCCGTGTACGGACAGACGTCCGGCGACGGACTCAAGAACCTCGCCGCCCTCAGACGCCGCTTCCCCAAGGCGGTGGCCTACGTCGACGACGCGGCGCGGGCCGGTGAGGAGGGGCGGCTCGTCCGGACCTGGCTGGGACGGACCTGCCCACCGGCGGCCGGCGCGACGGCCGACGCCGGTGAGGAGGCCGGCATCCCGATCCAGGACGCGGACGAACCGGCCGAGGGCTCCGGGCCCCAGGAGTGGGGACGGGGCTACGGCTACGCCTCCACCAACGCCCGCGCCCGGGGCCGCTTCGCCCGCAACTTCGTCGTGCAGGGCAGCGCCGCCGACTGGACACTCCTGCTGCTCGCCGCGCTACGGCAGTCCTGTGCGGGGTTGGCGGCGGAGCTGGTCTTCTTCCAGCACGACGAGGTGATCGTGCACTGTCCGCAGGAGGAGGCGGAAGCGGTGGTCACGGCGATCCGGGAGGCGGCGGAGCTGGCGGGGCGGCTGACGTTCGGGCGGACGCCGGTGCGGTTTCCGTTCACCACGGCGGTGGTGGAGTGCTATGCGGACGCGAAATGAGCAGGGCAGCCGAGACGGCCGGTTCAGGAGGTCCGAGACGGCCACGCTCCAGCTCACCGTGCCTGCCTCTGCTGACGTCCCTGGCCGCCTGACGTACACCTGACGTACACCTGACGTGGTTGCCTGAGGTGACAGTCGCGTGTCGCGGAACACAACTTGCGACAGGTCTGCGATCTGCCGGCATGGCTTAATCTGATCACTACAACGGATCCGGCCCGACGGCGCGCGCGTAGGACGCGCAGCTCGGGGGAGCGTCGCCGCCGTGGCCGGATCCGGGGACGCGTTGGTCCCGGTCGGCGGAGGTGAGCCACCGGGACCGGCGTCCCGTTCTCCGTTGCTCTCGGCGGCCGTTGCTCTCCTCGGCCGTTGCTCCCGACCAGGGAACCGTCACGGCAGCCGGCGCCCTACTTGCCGCGGTTCTCCCGCCGTCGTACGAACTTCAGGCCCGACCAGTCCTCCCCCAGCGCCGCCACCTTGACGTCGACCACGCCGAGGGGGAGGAAGAGATCGCGCAGGGAGTTCTCGGTGATGTCACTGACATGGCCGGCCGCACGCCGGGGCCAGACGATCCACAGCATGGCAGGGTCGGCGAGGTCGCGGACCAACGCGGGTCCCTCGGCGACGAGTTCGGCGTACGACCGATAGAAGGCGAGGGCGACGTCGGCACCGCGCGACCCCCCGTCGGCGACCTCACAGCCGTCCGGCAGGCCGGGGATGTCCCAGCGGGCGGGGGCGTGCAGGAGCCGGACCCGGTGACCGGCCTTGATACCGATCTTCCGGGCGAGGGGTGTGCCCGGGGCACCGGACGTACCGGGGGCACCGGACGTACCGGGGGCACCGGATGCACCGGACCTCCGGTCGGATTCGCCCATGCCGGACCCTCCGCCTCTCTCCGCACCGCCCGCACGGTCCCGGTGTCATCTTCACTCACGGACATCCGACTCGCCCGTTCGCCCGGCGACAGTTAGACCGTATGAAGCGTCGGTAGCCGTGGCTGTCCGGGAGTTGAAGACCGATGCCCCTCGCGTAAGTTGACGCGGGTTGCCCTCCGGTGGGCACGGTGGCGGGTAGTGCCGCAATTACCGGGAGGCACCGGATGTTTTCCGAGCGTACTTCGGTCGGCCTGGATGTCCATGCCCGCTCCACCACGGCCTGGGCACTGGACTACGAGACCGGTGAAGTGTTCAGCGAGCGCCTCGTTGCGAACACCGCCGATGTGGTGGCCTGGGTGGCGGCTCTGCCACAGCCGGCCGCCGTCGCTTATGAGGCCGGGCCGACCGGCTTCGTGCTGGCCCGTGCGTTGGACGAGATCGGCGTCCGGTGTGTGGTGGTGGCTCCGTCGAAGATGGAGCGGCCGTCCGGGGACCGGGTCAAGACCGACAAGCGTGATGCCCAGCGGCTGGCGAAGCTCCTGCACCTGGACGAACTGCCCGCGGTCCGGGTGCCCGCAGTCGAGCAGGAGGCCGCCCGGGATCTGACCCGGGCCCGTGACGATGTGCGGGCTGATCTGATGCGCTCCCGCCACCGCCTGTCCAAACTGCTGCTGCGCCAGGGCATCGTCTACACCGACGGCAAAGCCTGGACCGCGGTCCACCATCACTGGCTGACCGGCCACCACTTCGATCAGCTGGGACTGCGGGTGGCCTATGACGAGGCGCTGGAGACGGTGCTGGCCCTCGAAGCACGCCGGACCCGGCTGGACGCGGCCATCACCGAGCTCGCCGGGCAGCCCGCCTGGGCACCCGTCGTGGCCCGTCTGGCCTGCCTGCGCGGGGTCAGCACGCTCACAGCCTTCGGCCTCGCCGTCGAGATCGGTGACTGGCACCGTTTCACCGGCTCGACCATCGGCGCCTTCCTGGGGCTGGTGCCCTGCGAGGATTCCTCCGGCGGCCAGCGCCGGCAGGGCAGTATCACCAAGACCGGCAACACCCACGCCAGACGGCTGCTGGTGGAGGCGGCCTGGCACCACCGTCGGCCCTACCGGCACCCCGGTGTCGCCCTGCGCGCCCGGCTGGGCCAGGTCCCCGCCCCGGTCCGGCAACGCGCCGAGCAGGGCAACCGCCGTCTGCACCAACGCTGGACCAACCTGGACGCGCGCCGCAAACGCTCCACTGTCAGCGCAGTGGCGGTCGCCCGGGAACTGTCCGGCTGGTGCTGGAGCCTGGCCATCATGGAGGACTGACACAGCATCAACATGCTCCCACGAACCGCCGGTGGGAGCATGTCCGGGGACCGTGCAGCGCGAGGAACGACCCGCGGTAGCCCTATGGGCAACCTGCTTCCGCAGGCCACGCCCGATGTTAGACAAGCGGCTCGTTCCCGACACACATTCGGTCATGCGGTAGCCAACCCGCGCATATCAGGCTGACCGCGCGTCGTCGCCACGACACGCACACCCCGGACACGCCCCGCCGGCCCCACACCACAGCCCCTCCCGCCCCGGAAGAGGCCGATACGCACGCCCACTTGACAAAACGGCCTACATATCAGGGCTGAGGCCCGGGGAAACGAGGCGGGCGCGCAGCGGGCCGAGACGGCCTCGGACACCGGCGCCCGCACCCGCCTCAGCCTCCTGCCCCCACCCGCAACGGATTGAAGCGCTTGGCCGCCATCAGGTACCAGGCGGTCGCCCCCACATGCCGGTACGGGTAGTACCCGAACCCGAACCCGGTGTCGAGCGGACTGCTGGCCGACACGACGCCGGCCCGCGCGGGAAGCGCACGTCCACCGACGGTCTGGGCGCCGCCGAGCAGTTCCTGCGCCCGCTCGATGGAGTCGATCAGCCGTCGGGCGTGCGCCTCGTCCCCCCGTCCGTGCCGCGCGCGAAGGGCGAGCGCGAGATGGGCGGTGCCTTCGAACCAGACACCGTTCCGGTCCGGCTTGGGCTGGGAGTCGGCGATGGGCGCATCCTCGTCGGCGAGCAGACTGGCGGAACTGAAGGTGACACCGTCGTACGACTGCCCCGCCGGCACCGTGCTGTTGCGCCGCTCGGCGTGATCGAGGACGGCGAGCTCCCGCGCGGCCCAGTCCAACGACCGTGCATGCGCACGGGAGTCGAGGGCGAGGTGGGTCCAGGTCTGGGTGTCCTCGGGAATCGGCGAGGTGTTGATCGTCACGCCGTCATTGGTCCCGGTGTAGAAGAACCCACGGTCCGGCTCCCACATCTTCAGGACGAACTCCCGGGCACGGACACGCCGTTCCCACCACACCCGGTCCCCCGTGAGCCGGGCGAGCCGCCCGAAGAGACAGACAAGGTCGGTGTTGTGCTCGGTGGAGGTGAAGGGCAGCTTCTGGTCCCCGCCGTCGACGCCGAACTTGTACCCGCCGAGCGGTTCGTCGGTACGTCCGTTGCGCTCGACCCATTCCCCGATCCGCACGGCACCTCGCAGGAACCGCCGCTCCCCCGTCCGCCGCGCGAGCGCACCGAGCGCGATCCCGGCCCAGGCCATGTCCCCCACGGCCGTCCCGGTGAACCCGAACTGCGACCCCACATTGACGGTTCCGTCCGCCCGCACGAACCCGTCCGGCTGCCGCGAGCCGTCGTAGAAGGTGTACGGCCCGACGTTGTACCCCTGCCGGAGCCGACCGTCGGCATGAACCGGATCATGCGTCTGCGCATACAGCAAGGCGTCCCCGAGCGACACGGCCCTGCGCCGCGCGTCGGCCGTACGGACGGCGAGCAGGGCGAGAATCGCGAGGGCGTTGTCGTAGGTGAAGGCGGTACTGAAGAGCCCGGCCTGATCGGCGTAACTCTGAGCGAGCCGGATGGGGCCGTGGTCGGGGTAGGCATCGGTGGCGGCGGCCAGGAAGGCGACGGCGCGATGCTGGGCGGGCGTCCGCGTCGAACCGGATGCAGCGGCGGAGGCGGGCACGGAGTCTGAGGCGTTCGCCGATCCCACACCGCCCGCGGCAAGCACCGCGGCACCGATACCGGCCCCAATGAGCGTACGGCGGCTGAACGCCGGATCGGGTCTACCGGGCATACCGTTCATGGGCCTCCCTCACCACGGTTTGAGAGCGCTCTCACAGGGCGCGAGGCCATTCTGCTGGCACGAGTTGGGCGGGTCAACGGGTGCGGGATCGTCAGTGGTCGGCTCCGGATGCGACACGAGGCACCACCTCAGGCCTTCCGCCTCGTCATCCCCCTCACTTCATGATCACCCTCAGCAGTGAGTCGACCCAGAAAGTGCAACTGCCCTATGTAGGGCCCGGTTGCCTCAGGTGTTCATCAGGAGATCATCGGAAAGGGACAGCCTTGCTCGGGCAGCACCTCACGCGCCTCGCCTCGGCCCTGACCATGACGGGAGCCCTCGCGTTCGCCGCCCCCACAGGCGCACACGCCGGCGCGATCGGCTCTGCTCCGGTGCGCAGGTTCGAGTACAGCGTGGGCGGCGTAACCATGTAAGTGCCGACCGGCTGCATGTTCACGCACGTCGTCCGGGGCAACAGCCGGAAGATCACGTATCAGAACGCAGGTGTCGCGGATGTGTCTGCCGTAGTCCAGTCCTTGCGGGCGCGGGCCGCCTCGCACTGGTCGAGTACGAGCCGTACGAGGCTGTCGGCAACGCCGTGCACGGGCGTACGCCCGGGTTGTGCGGGACCAGTGACCACGAGCACCGCCTGGGCGGTCGAATCGCTTCATGCGCTCCAGTACTTGGTCCGCGTCCGGAGCCTGAATCTCGTCGACGATACGGCCGTCGGCCAGGAAGACCACACGGTCTGCGTACGTCGCGGCGGCGGGATCGTGCGTGACCATGACGATCATCTGCCCCATCTGCCGCACCAACTGACCGAGCAGGGAAAGGAATACCGGCCACGCTTGGCCAGGTCGTACCCCGTGGTACGGCTGAGGGACAGGGCGCGATTCGCCGTCTCCAGGTCTACGGCCGCAGGCAACTCGAGCAGTTCCTCACGCGTCAGCCCACGGGATGCGTCGTCACGCTTGGTGATCACAGAGGATCTGTACCCGGCGAGGTAATCAGCCAGCTACCCTGCCCAAGCCACAAAGCCACAAAGCCGCAGAATCCGCCAGCAGTGTGACGCCGGGTCAGCGGCGGGATCCGACTGCAGCCGTTCGGCACAGCTCTGTCCAACGACCTGGGCGTCCGATGTCAGTGCACTGACGTACGCTGACTTCCGCACGGTCCGGACCGCCGGTAGCACCGGAGGCACCAGCCGCGGCTCACATCCCTCCCCGTCCGGGAGCGCGCCAGCACCGCGCTCACCAGCGGAAATCTCCCTTTCGCATGCACATCCGCAAGGTTGTGCACCCAAAACCAGGCGCTCAGAGGACCGCACGGGCCCGGTGGACCGTCGGCTCACGGCGTCGGGGCCACGCCGCCCGCCCTGGCCGGGGGTTGGGGCCGCCCTAACCGTCGCCGCCGAACGGGAGCGTTGGACGACAGCCCTCTTCGGCCAGCCAGGCGCGGGCCCGCCCGAGCCGTCGTTCATCGCTGAGCCGGTGAAACCGGCGCCAGGCGCACTCGTCACGGGCGAGGACATCCTTGAAGCGCCGAAAGGCACCTCGGCCACTGATGGCGGTCCGCAGCCGATCGGCGAGGGCGGTGTCACCGAGAATTTCGATGAACAGCTCCATGTCCTCGTAACCGTCCCGGGAACCCAGCGCCGGCACGGACAGCCACCGGTCGGGATCGTCCGCCTCCTCGAACCCGGTATCCAGCTCATCGGCGACGGCCAGTCGGCACTCCCCGGTGGACAGATCGAGCCGACCACCGGACCCGATCAGGTCGCCCTCCAGCAGCATGGCGAGCATCTCCAGATCGACTGAGAGCGGACGAAGGGCGGGCTTCACCACGTGCCCCACAGACCCGCGCAACACGTCCGCCAGTTCCTCATCGCCCCGGAAACCGCGCTCCCGCAATGCTCCGAGGAACGTGGCAGCCATCTGCGCGGCACCCGGCAGACCCAGAGCAGCGGTACCTGCCACACCGTCACCGGCAAGTTGCAGCACCTCGCTCACGTGTCCGCGGCGCAGCGCGGCAAGCAGCGCCGTCCCGTCCGCCCCGTGCAGCGCGCCGCGCACGGCCCGCAGCCCGTCCTCGTCCCATCCCTCGGCCATGGCCCAGCCACTAACGCGCGTCACCGAGTCGTAGAACCGGCCGACGGACCGGACGGTCGCCCGGTGCCGATCGGTGTCACCCTGTCACCGGCGCCGCCTGCGCCCGCCCCTGCCCGTGGAACGCCCACGCCCGCGGACGCCGCGGTGACGAACTGCGGACGTACGCCAGGCCCTGGCCGCGAGGTGTCGGAGTTCCTCAAGCCCGGCCCGGTCCGGGTGCGCGGAGTCCAGCGCGGCGGCGACCGCGTCCCTGGCCTCGACGCCCTGGGCGCGCAGTGCCTCCTCGCCGCCGCCCGCACCGCCCGCCAGCTCCACGAGCTGGAGCAGGCTCTCGGCGAGCACCAGCAGATGCTCGGCGTCGGTCATGTCCTCGGGGGACAACAGTTCACGGTGCGCCAGCGCGCTCAGCGCGAGCGGAGCCAGTACGGCGTCACCGCGCAGCGCACGCAGCAGCCGCTCGCCCTCGCCTTCGGGCAACGCCACCGCCAGCACGTCGAGCATCGCCTGTGCCCGCGTACGGAAGGATGCACCCGCCATGGCTCGTACGGCGTCGGTCAGTTGCCGCAGTGCGGCATCCCGCTCCGCGCGGGCCGAAATCCAGCCGGTCAGTTCCGCGCGTGCGGCATCCGGGTCGTAGTCCTCGGCCAACACCCCCAGCAGACCGGCCGCCGGTGCCTGGACCAGCTCACCGACCAGCGGTGCGTCCCGGCCGTCCGCCAGCAGCCGCCGCCGTACGGCCCGGGTGCCCAGTTCGGTGAGGCGGATGAGTTCGACGGGCCCGGCGGTCAGTTCCTCACGCAGACGGCGGTCACGCTCCCGCGCCTGAGCCGGATCCGCTGCCGCCCCCATGGCGCCCAGCAGCTCCGCGAGTTCCTGCGGCATGCCCTCGGGCGGTTCGGGTCCGGAATCCTCCAGATCGGAGAGATCGGCCTCCAGAAACACCGGATCGACCATCCCTTGCTGCCGCTCGACCGCGCCCAGGTCCACCAGCACGTCAAGCACCGAACGCAGGTCCCGGTCAGCGTGCTCGAACCACATCCGGTGTCGCAGGTCCGAGCCGACGCCCAGTTGGAAGTGGGCCCGGTAGCCCAGGTGAACAGAGTCACGAAGCCGCGGCCAGGGCATCGGGTACGGCAGGCTGTAGAGCGTGTTCAGCACGTCCTCGAGCATCTCGTCGTAGATGTCGAAGAGCATGGACTCGACGTGCCAGCCACTGGGCGTCCCGATCAGGGCCTGCCGCAGTTCGAAGAGTGCGTCGAAGGCACGCGACCAGAGGTGAAGCGGGTCGGCCAGCACCGGCCGGGCCTTGGCCACCGCGTACAACCGGCCCTTGGCGACCCGGACCAGCCGCGCCTTCTTCGCCCACTCCACCAGCAGTCCCAGCCGCGGCAGGTCGGCCGAGGAGCGCACCCCCTCGGTCCTGTCCCCGGTGCCCAGCACGCCCACCAACTCGCGGGCGTCGGCCATCCGCAGCCGCCCCGCGGCCGTCACCACCCGCCCCTCGCGCCCCGCCCACTCCGCAAGCCCCCGCAACTGCGCCACAGTCGTCGACGCCTCGGCCCGTAGCCGCAGTTCACCGTCCGGAGGGAGCACAACCGGCAGCTGCGGCTCGGCCCGAGTTCCGTCGGCCAACACACGGCCGTTCAACCGCCGATCCATGATCGCGTCAAGAGCTCGCTGATCGTGAGCGACCTCCCCGCGCTGAGCGCGGTCCGCGAACCGCTGCAACGCCGCCCCGTCCATGACGTCCACGCCCTGCTCAGCAGCGGTCACCGCCCAGAACTTCGCCAGGCCCCAGCGAGTACGGTCCGCCATCGCCGCCGGATACCGCTCCTCGGCCGCGTCCACCGCGCCGAGGGATTCACCGATTGCGGGACCGCGTGGGTCCGCCAACTGCGCGGCATGAAGAAAGCGCAGGAGGGTGCGCAACGTGCCCGGACCGTCGCCGCGTTCCTCTCCGGGAAGCTCCGTGACCTGCTGGGGGAGCCAGTGCAGCAGCAGTTCGTCCACATGCCGCGGCTCCCACAGCCCCAACCGACCGTCGGCGGTCGCCCGGTGCCGGTAGTCCAGCGCCGCCTCGGCCATGAACGCGTCCACCGGAGTCCCCTGCTCCCCGGCCCACCGGACCAGCCGGTCGACCAACAGTCCACACACCGCCTCGAACTCGTCCTCGGCTCCGGCTTCGCACCGCATCCGCATGAAATCCGCCCCGCCTGTCCGCAGCCTTGCTCGCCTCGCCTCGCCTCGCCACGCCACGCTACCGCCGAATCGCGACGTACCACTCTCGGCCGAGGATCCGGCGCCCATCCCCGACATGTCGTGGTGGCGGCCCGCGCTCACCCTGACCGTCCGACGACGGATCGCTCATGGTCGTACGAGCCCGCGCCCTACCTCTCCGAAGAGCCCGGACTCCTCATACGGGCCCGCCGGCCGGTGCGGCCGACCGGTCCCCCGCGCCGCAGATCGAGAGTCATTCGCCGTGGTAGAGGCGGAGCAGGTCGATCAGCTGGATCGTGGGGTCGTTCTTCGCGAGGTGAGTCAGTTCATCGGTGAAGCCGGTGCCGCTGAAGCAGTAGAGCCTCGTTGCCTCGGTAGCCGTGCCGCTCCTGGTCAGGAGGGAACGGATGTGCCGGAGGCGTTCCAGGTGGCCGGCTCCCATCACGTCACTCCACTTCGCTTCGCCGATGGCGAGCAGCACCTGGCGGCCGTCGTGGGTCTCACCGTGGACGGCGACGTCGACTTCGTGGCTGGTCCGGGCGGCGGAGTCGTTGACGGTGCCGCCGGCGACCCGTGTGGAGTGTCCGCCGTGGGTGTCGGGTGCCGCATGCCAGCGGGCCCATTCCCGGCAGACCTGCTCGAAGTGCGGACCGACGACTTTGCTGCGGAAGGTGGACTGGGTTCGGCGCCATACGTCGGGCGCTCGCCCGGGACGTTCCAGATCGCCCCAGGCCGGGCGCATGACCGCGTGGTAGAAGGTGACGAGCGGTTCGGCAATGCGGTAGGCGGAGCGGTTGCGGCGAAAGGCGTCGGCCTCGTGGGTGATCATGCCCACGTCCTGGAGAACGCTCAACGGGTGGGCAAGGTCGGTGGACTTGCGCCCCAGGTAGTCGGCGATGCCGCCACGCGCGGCGTTACCGGCGGCGATGGCTGCCAGTACCGAGTGATACAAGGCGGTGTCGTGAAGTTCGGGCTCCTCGGCGAGAAGGTAGCGAGCCTCCCGGAAGAGCGGACGCGCCGGGTTGAGCACCGCACGCACGACCCAGGCATCGAAGTCGTCCGGCCCGGCAGGAGTGTCCCCCTGGGTGAACTCACGGCGGTAGGCGGGCGTACCCCCGACGATGGCATTGGTCAGCAACGCCGTGCGCGGGTCGTCGATCTGCCAGAACTCGGCCGCGAGCCGGAAGTCCAGGGTCGGGACCACGAGTTCGAGACCGGCTCGGCCACGCAGCGGAGCATTGCCGGACAGCAACCGGCCCATGAACGACAGCGCGGAGCCGCACAGCAGCAGACGCACGGGAGTGTTGGTGTGCTGGGCAGCAGGGTCCAGAGCGCGCTGGATGTTCGAAGGCAGGGAGGGAGACGCCTTGGCGAGGAAGGGGAACTCGTCGATGACCGCCACGGTGGGGCCGCCCGCGTCGGCGATGCGCATAAGTTCCGCGACCGCCTCGTCCCAATGCGCGAAACGGAACGGAGTGGACTGCCCGCGATAACGGGCCAGTGCCTCACCGAACTGACGCAGGGCGTCGGCCTCGGTGGTCTCGGTGGCTGTGAACATGAAGCCGCCACTGGCACGAGCGACGGCGTCGAGCAGGAAAGTCTTGCCCTGCCGGCGGCGACCGGAGACCACGCCCAGCGTGGCCCGCGGGCCCGGCAGGGTGGCGAACCGGGTCAGCTCGGCCCATTCGAAGACGCGGTCGAACATCTCGGCAGGCTTGTCCACAACACCAGCTCCCATATATAGATGCAGTTATTATAGCTGCACTTATTGGCTGCACTGATCGACCAAACCGACTCCGGATCTCGCGAGGCGAACACCTGCTGCCGCTGCCTCCAGCCGTTGTGCCAATTGAAGGATTCCGGCTCGCTCCACAGCCGTTCCGGGTTCGTGCCGCTGGGCCGCCCCTGAGCCCTTCCGGCCGGGTGAAGGTTCGGGCGGGGGTGGACCACGTCCACGGAAGCGGCGGATCGCGCGCGCCGCAGAACCCCGAGAGCACGACGGCACACCTCGCGCGAACGGCATTCACACCCTCGCCCCCACCCCGGACGGCACCACCGGGCCGACGAATCCGACCGCACCCACCTCCCTGCACACGATTGTCCGACATCGACAACCTGGCCGGAGTCATCACTTCACGCTCGACCGCCCGCCATCAACGCCAGCCGCCGCACTGCCGTTGCACCGGTGCGCTCCCCTCCCGCACTCCATCGCCAACCAGAACCGATCAGGCAGCGGCGAACTCTCGAAACCACAAGGCCAGAGGGACATCCGCACGCACACCCCGGGGAACCACACCGCCACGAACCTCCGACCTACGCATTGCGCATGCCCAGGTCAACCGCCGCAGCCCAGCCCGGACGACACAGCATGAATAACAGAAAACCCCAGGTCAGAGACCTGACCTGGGGTTCAAAAAGAGCCGCCTTCGGGATTCGAACCCGAGACCTACGCATTACGAGTGCGTTGCTCTGGCCATCTGAGCTAAGGCGGCGCGCCGTCCGCACTATGGTGCGATCGGCAACGTCGGTAAGTCTACACAGTTTCCGAGGTGCTCCGTACCAGCCCCCCACCGGCCCCCCACCGGCCCCTTCGATGGCCGTGATCAAGGCTATGAGCAGCGCTTTCCTCCGGTTGGCGGGGTCCCCCGGAGGAGGTACGCGTTGATCGTGTCGTCGATGCAGTCGCTGCCCCGGCCGTACGCCGTGTGGCCGTCGCCGTCGTAGGTGAGGAGGCGGGACGAGGAGAGCTGGCGGGAGAGGGCCTGGGCCCAGCGGTACGGGGTGGCGGGGTCGCGCGTCGTGCCGACCACGACGATCGGGGCCGCGCCCTTCGCCTCGATGCGGTGCGGCTCCCCGGTGGCGGCCACCGGCCAGTACGCGCAGTTCAGGGTCGCCCAGGCCAGCCCCTCGCCGAAGACGGGGGACGCCTTCTCGAACGCGGGGAGGGACTTGCGGACTTCGTCGGGCGTGGAGAAGGCGGGTGGGAGATCCACGCAGTTCACGGCCGCGTTGGCGAACATCAGGTTCGTGTAACGGCCGTCGCCGTCGCGCTCGTAGTAGCTGTCGGACAGGGCGAGCAGGCCCGCTCCGTCGTTCTCCCGCATCGCCGAGGTCAGTCCGTCACGCAGCGCCTCCCAGGCTCCCTCGTCGTACATCGCCGCGATCACGCCGGTCGTGGCGAGGGATTCGCCCAGCTCACGGCCGTCCGGGTCGCCGGTCGGGATCGGCCGGGCGTCGAGCTCGGCGAAGAAGGCCTTGAGGTTGCGGCCGACCTCGCTTGCCCTGGTGCCCAGCGGGCAGTCCCGTTGCCGCACGCAGTCCTTCGCGAACGCCCGGAACGCCGTCTCGAACCCGGCCGTCTGGTCGAGGTTCATCCTGCGGGCCGGCAGAGAGGGGTCCATCGCGCCGTCCAGGACCAGCCGGCCCACCCGGTCCGGGAAGAGCCCGGCGTACGTCGCCCCGAGGAACGTGCCGTACGACGCCCCCACATACGTCAGCTTCTCGTCCCCCAGCACCGAGCGCAGGATGTCCATGTCCCGCGCCGCCTCGGCGGTGGAGACATGACGCAGCAGACCCGGCGCATCCTTCCCGCAGCCCTCCGCGAACTTCTTCTGCGCCTCGACCAGCCCGGCGATCTCCTTCGCGTCGTCGGGAGTGAGGTCCGTCTGCGTGTACGCGTCCATCTCCCGCCCGGTCAGGCACTCGACGGGCTCGCTGCGGGCGACGCCGCGCGGGTCGACCGCGACCATGTCATAGCGGGCGCGCACGTCGGTCGGGTAGCCGATCCCCGCGTACTGCTGGAGGTAGCCGATCGCCGAGCCGCCCGGACCGCCCGGGTTCACCAGCAGTGACCCCAGACGCTTGCCGGGCCCCGTCGCCTTCTTGCGGGCCACCGCGAGCTGCGTGTTTCCGGCCTCCGGCTTCCTGTAGTCGAGCGGCGCCCGCAGCGTCGCGCACTGGAAGCCGGGCACCCCGCAGCTGCGCCAGGTCAGCTTCTGTGCGTAGTACGGCGTGAGCGCGGCCGGCGTCGATCGCGGCAGCGCGGCCAGCCCTGCCTCGGCTGCTCCGCGCCCAGGGTGCGTCGAACCACCCGAGGTACAGGCCGAGGCAAGCAGCGCGGCGACTCCGACGAGGGCGCCGAGCATGCCCGCGCGACGACGGTTCCGGGAGCGGTCGCGCGTGCCCGGACCACCCCGGCCGTTCGAGTTCGGGTTCGGGTCCTGGGCTGAGCCCGCTGGGAAGCTGCGCCTGGTGTGCATCTGGCGAGCGTAACTCTGTGCAGCGGTTTGGATGCTCTCCGTGCATGTCGCGGCTCGTACGGATTACATGGTCAACCTCCTGTTGATCACATGGGTGGGGTGGGTGCGTGAGTGCCGTCGGATTCGGACTCCGGCTGTCGGGGCGTAGGGGTGTCGTGCCCGCGCAGCCCGCGCCGGGCTCCTGAAGCCCGCGCCGGGGCTCCCTCAGCCCACGTCGCGCTCCCTCAGCCCGCTCTCAGCGCCATGGTCATCGCCTCCACGGCCAGCAACGGCGCCACGTTGCTCTCCAGCGCGTCCCGGCACGCGGCGATCGCCTCGATGCGGCGGAGTGTGGACTCCGGGGAACTGTCGCGGGCGAGGCGCTCCAGGGCGTCCTCGGCGTCCATGTTGGCGAGGGCGATGCGCGAGCCGAGCTGGAGGGCGAGGACGTCGCGGTAGAAGGCGGTGAGGTCGGTCAGGGCGAGGTCGAGGCTGTCGCGCTGGGTGCGGGTACGGCGCCGCTTCTGCTTGTCCTCCAGGTCCTTCATCACGCCCGCCGTGCCGCGCGGCATCCTGCCGCCCTGGGCCGCGCCGAGCGCCGCCTTCAGCTCCTCGGTCTCCCTCACGTCGATCTCCTCGGCGAGCTGCTTGGCGTCCTCGGCGGCGGCGTCGACGAGTTCCTGGGCGGCCTTGAGGCAGGCGCCGACCTCGCCGAGGCGCAGGGGCAGCTTGAGCACGGAGGCCCGGCGTTCGCGGGCCGCCGGGTCGGTGGCCAGGCGGCGGGCCCGGTCGACGTGCCCCTGAGTGGCACGGGCGGCGGCCGCGGCGACGGCGGGCTCGATGCCCTCCCGCCGGACGAGCATGTCGGCGACGGCGTCGACCGAGGGCGTGCTCAGGTTCAGGTGGCGGCAGCGGGAACGGATGGTGGGCAGGACGTCCTCGAGGGAGGGCGCGCAGAGCAGCCAGACCGTGCGCGGGGCGGGCTCCTCCACGGCCTTCAGGACGGCGTTGGCCGACTTCTCGTTCAGCCGCTCGGCGTCCTCGACCAGGATGATCTGCCAGCGGCCGTTCGCCGGCGAGGTGAACGACTTGCGGACGGTGTCCCGCATGTCGTCGGCGAGGATCTGGGTGCCGACTGCGGCGACGGTGGTGACGTCGGCGTGCGTGCCCACCAGCGCCGTATGGCATCCGTCGCAGAAGCCGCAGCCGGGGGCACCGCCGAGCGCCCGGTCGGGGCTGACGCACTGCAACGCGGCGGCGAAGGCCCGCGCCGTGTGGTTCCGGCCCGCTCCGGGCGGGCCCGTGAACAACCAGGCGTGCGTCATTCTGGACGCCTCGGGCGGTGGGGCGTCGCTCGCAGCGGCGGTGACCAGGGCGTCGGCGTCCCGAGCGGCGGCGTCCAGCTGCTCGCTCACTCGTTCCTGGCCGACCAGGTCGTCCCATACGGTCATGGGTCATGCCCGCCTTTCGTCACACTTCACGTCGCGCGATCCATTGTGCGGGGCGCCACTGACAGTGGGCGCCGACCGAGGTGGGTGGCGCGGTGGCGGCACGGTGGCGGCGCGGTGGTCGGGCGGCTGCAGGCCGGTGGGGGCTGGTGGGGGGCTGGTCGCGCAGTTCCCCGCGCCCCTCGGGTGGGTCCGGTCACGCCGACACAGACGTGACCGCACCCGGCCGACCTCAGCCGACGGCATCCCGCCGACCAGCCGCAGCCAGAAGCACCTGACCGGCAGCAGCCCCCGCCAACCTCAGCGCCGACGCCCCCGGCCGCCGTCCTCGTCGTACCCGTCCTCGTGCGGGCCCAGCAGTTCGTCCGCCAGCGTCGGCAGGTCGTCCAGCGGAGTCTCCTCGGCCCAGTCGGAGCGTGCCCTGCGTCGCGGGGCGCTCGCCTCGTCGGCCTGGGGCATCTCGCGCGTACGGGCGTCCTCCTCCCGGAAGTAGCCGGGCGGAACCCGGTCCCCGGGCTCGTCCGCCGGCACCGGGGGCAGTACGGCGGTCTCGTCCGCCGCCTTCTCAGGCACCGCCGGCAGCACCGCCGTCTCATCGGCCGCACCCGGGGTCACCGGAGGCAGTACGGCGGTCTCGTCCGCCGCGTTCGGCGGCACCGGCGGCAGCACCGCCGTCTCGTCCGTCGCGCCGGGCGGCACCGGAGGCTGCGGCAGCTTCGTCGTCACCTCGGACGCGGATTCCTTGGCGGGACGGGCCGTGGCAGGCCGCTCGGCCTCCTTCGCCGACGGCTCCGCGTCGCGCACCGGGCGCAGCACGGTCGTGTCGTCGGAGGCACCGCCCCTTGCCTGTTCCGGTGTCACGACGGGCGTGGGCACCGTCGCCGCGTCCTTGAAGCCGGTCCCGGCCGCGGGCCCCGCCTGCTTCGGTCCCGCCTCCGCGGCGGCCGTCGCCTGCTCGGCCAGCCGTCGGGCCTCCTCGGCCCGCAGCAGGGCCTCCTCCGCCTTGCGCTGCTTCTCCAGGCGCCGCTCCTCGGCCTCGGCGCGGATCCGCGCCTCCTCCTCGGCCTGCTTGCGGCGGCGGTCCTCCTCGGCCTTGCGGCGTGCTTCCTCCTCGGCACGCACCTTCTCCTCCGCGAGGAGCCGCTGCCTCTCCTCCTCGGCACGCCGGGCGGCTTCCTCGGCACGCTGCCGGGCCTCCTCCGCCTGCCGTTCGGCCTCGCGCCGTTGCGCCTCCTCCAGCTCGCGCCGCTTGCGCTCCTCCTCCTCGGCACGCAGCCGGGCGAGCTGCTCCTGGCGCTCGCGCTCCAGGCGCTCCTCCTCGGCCTTGCGGGCGGCCTCTTCCTCGGCCTTGCGGCGGGCCTCCTCCTCGGCCTTGCGGCGCGCTTCCTCCTGAGCCTGGATCTCGGCCTCGGACAGCGGCAGCATCTGGTCCAGCCGGTGCCGGACGACCGTGGTGACCGCCTCGGGCTCCTGGCCCGCGTCCACCACCAGGTAGCGACCCGGGTCGGCCGCGGCCAGTGTCAGGAAGCCGGCGCGCACGCGCGCGTGGAACTCCGCCGGCTCCGACTCCAGCCGGTCCGGCGCCTCGGTGAACCGCTCGCGGGCGATCTCCGGCGAGACGTCGAGCAGCACGGTCAGGTGGGGAGCCAGTCCGTTCGTGGCCCAGCGGTTGATGCGGGCGATCTCCGTCGGCGACAGGTCGCGGCCCGCGCCCTGGTAGGCGACCGAGGAGTCGATGTAGCGGTCCGAGATGACGACCGCGCCGCGCTCCAGGGCCGGGCGGACCACCGTGTCGACGTGCTCCGCGCGGTCGGCCGCGTACAGCAGCGCCTCCGCGCGGTGCGACAGACCGGCGCTGGACACGTCCAGCAGGATCGACCGCAGCCGCTTGCCGACGGGCGTGGCGCCCGGCTCGCGCGTGACGACGACCTCGTGGCCCTTGCCCCGGATCCACTCGGCGAGCGCCTCGGCCTGGGTGGACTTCCCGGCGCCGTCGCCGCCCTCCAGGGCGATGAAGAAGCCGGACGTCGCGGGCACCAGCTCGGGGTCGTCCCCGCCGAGCACCGCGTCCCGCAGGTCCTGCCGCAGCGGCACGCCGGACCGGTCGTCGACCTTGGCCAGCACCAAGACGGCCACCGGCAGCAGCAGCGCGCCGACCAGCATCAGCGTGAACGCCGCGCCGCCGTGCGCGAAGACGAACTTGCCGCTCTCCAGCCGGTGCGGCCCGATGAGCGCGGCCACCATCGGCGCGATCACCGCGCCGAGCGCCACGCACACCCGTACGACGGCGTGCAGGTGCTCCGTGGTGCGCGGCTTGCGGAACTCCTCGGCCTCCTGGTCCAGCAGGGTGTGCCCGGTGTTGGCGGACACGCCCGCGCCGACCCCGGCGAGCGCGAGGATCAGCAGGACGGTGGTGACGTCCGGGACGAGGCCCGCGGCCAGCAGGGCGACGCCGGTGAAGGCGATCGCCAGCGCCAGCAGGCGGCGCCTCGACAGGGCAGGCAGCAGGGCGGAGGCCGTACGGATCCCGGCGACCACTCCGCCGGTCAGCGCGAGCACCATCAGGCCGTACAGGACGGGGCCGCCGCCCAGGTCCTTGGCGTGCAGCACGGACACGGCGACCGCGGCGGCCACCGCGGCGGCGACGGCGGCACAGGCCGTCACCAGCAGCGCGATCGCGCCGGTACGGCCCTTGTCGACGCCTGTGCCGGTCTTCGGCCGGCGCAGACCCTCCAGGGGCGACCGCGCGCGCGGGGTGCGCGTGTCGGGCAGCTCCAGGAAGGTCACCACGGACAGGGACGCGGCGAACAGGCCGGCCGCGACATACGAGGCGAGGGCCGCCTGGTGCTGCTCGAACCAGTCGAGCCCCGCACCGAGCAGGTTGTTCAGCAGGGCGGCGGCGACGAGCGCGGCGGCGGCCAGCGGGACGGCCACGAAGCTGGTGCGCAGCGACAGACGGCGCAGGGCGTCCATGTGGTCCGGCAGCGGTCGTACCGTCGCGCCCTCCGGCGGCGGGGGCGGCACCAGCGCGGGCGCCGCGCTCTCCCGGCACACCGTCCAGAAACGCTCGGCGACGCCGGTCACGAAGACGGTCACCAGGAGGAACGCCAGCGCGTTGTCCGGCGTCCAGTCGATCCACAGGGGCGCGACGATCAGCAGGGCGGCCCGCAGTCCGTCGTTGACGACCATGGTCCAGCGCCGGTCGAGGGGACCGTCCTGGGAGGTCAGCGACGTCAGCGGGCCGAGGAGTACGGCGCCGAAGAGGAGCGTGGCCAGGATGCGTACGCCGAAGACGGTCGCCACTGCGAATGCCACGCCCCGGTAGCCGCCGCCGAACGACCCCTCGGCGATCGCCGCCTGAAGGGCCAGCAGCACCAGGACCAGCAGGGCGAGGATGTCGCCGACACCCCCCACCAACTGCGCACTCCACAGCCGCTTGAGCTGCGGTCGGCGTAGCAGGGCACGGACAGCGCGCTCGCGGGAGTCCGCGGCAAGGGCGTCGTCAGGGGCCGGATTGGCGGCCGTTGGCTGCTCGGCACGGGTCATGCTTTCAGCCTATCGGGACGCACCGACAGCCCGGCGCTCCCGCCCGAACGTACGCACGCCCCGACACCAAACTGATGCCGAGGCGTTCGTTCTGCGAACCCGAGGTGAAGGATCCGGCCCTCAACCGGCCCCGGAAAGGGCTCGGTTGCGACCGGGATCCGTCCCGCTCAGTCCTCGCCGGACGAGTTCGAGGCGGTGGCCTTCTTCGTGGCCGTCTTCTTCGCCGTCGTCTTCTTCGCGGCCGTGGTCGTCTTCTTCGCCGCGGTCTTCTTGGCGGCCGTCTTCTTGGCCGGGGCGGCCTTCTTCGCGGCCGTCTTCTTCGCCGGGGCCTTCTTCGCCGTCTTCTTGGCGGGTCCCTTGGCACGCTTCTCGGCGAGCAGCTCGAAGCCGCGCTCCGGCGTGATCGCCTCGACGCTGTCGCCGGAGCGCAGGGTCGCGTTGGTCTCGCCGTCGGTCACGTACGGCCCGAAGCGACCGTCCTTGACGACGACCGGCTTCTCGCTCACCGGGTCGGTGCCCAGCTCCTTCAGCGGCGGCTTCGCGGCCGCGCGGCCACGCTGCTTGGGCTGGGCGTAGATCGCCTGCGCCTCCTCCAGCGTGATCGTGAACAGCTGCTCCTCGGCCTGCAGCGAGCGCGAGTCCGTGCCCTTCTTCAGGTACGGGCCGTAGCGGCCGTTCTGCGCGGTGATCTCCACGCCGTCCGCGTCGGTGCCGACGACACGCGGCAGGGACATCAGCTTGAGCGCGTCCTCCAGGGTGACCGTGTCGAGCGACATGGACTTGAAGAGGGAGGCCGTGCGCGGCTTGACGGCGTTCTTGCCGGTCTTCGGGGTGCCCTCGGGGAGCACCTCGGTGACGTACGGGCCGTAGCGGCCGTCCTTGGCGACGATCTCGTGGCCGGACTTCGGGTCGGTACCCAGCTCGAAGTCACCGCTGGGCTTGGCCAGCAGCTCCTCTGCGAGCTCGACGGACAGCTCGTCGGGCGCGAGGTCGTCCGGGATGTCGGCGCGCTGGTGCTGCTCGGTGTCCTTCTCGCCACGCTCGATGTAGGGGCCGTAGCGGCCGACGCGCAACACGATGCCGCTGCCCACCGGGAACGACGACACCTCGCGGGCGTCGATCGCGCCCAGGTCGGTCACCAGCTCCTTGAGGCCACCGAGGTGGTCCCCGTCGCCGTTGCCGGCGTCGGCCGCGCTGCCGTTGTGCGTGCCCTCGCCGAAGTAGAAACGCTTCAGCCACGGCACGGACTGGGCCTCGCCGCGGGCGATGCGGTCGAGGTCGTCCTCCATCTTGGCGGTGAAGTCGTAGTCGACGAGCCGGCCGAAGTGCTTCTCCAGGAGGTTGACCACGGCGAAGGACAGGAAGGACGGGACGAGTGCCGTGCCCTTCTTGAAGACGTAGCCGCGGTCGAGGATCGTGCCGATGATCGACGCGTACGTCGAGGGGCGGCCGATCTCGCGCTCTTCGAGCTCCTTGACGAGGCTGGCCTCGGTGTAGCGGGCCGGGGGCTTGGTGGCGTGCCCGTCGACCGTGATCTCCTCGGCGCCGAGCCGGTCGCCCTCGCTGACCTGCGGCAGCCGGCGCTCGCGGTCGTCGAGCTCGGCGTTCGGGTCGTCGGCGCCCTCGACGTAGGCCTTGAGGAAGCCGTGGAAGGTGATCGTCTTGCCGGAGGCGCTGAACTCGACGTCCCGTCCGTCGGCCGCGGTGCCGCCGATCTTGACGGTGACGGAGTTGCCGGTCGCGTCCTTCATCTGGGAGGCGACGGTCCGCTTCCAGATCAGCTCGTAGAGCTTGAACTGGTCGCCGGTCAGGCCGGTCTCGGCGGGCGTGCGGAAGCGGTCACCGGAAGGGCGGATCGCCTCGTGCGCCTCCTGCGCGTTCTTGACCTTCCCGGCGTAGGTGCGCGGCTGCGGGGGCAGGTAGTCGGCGCCGTACAGCTGCGTGACCTGGGCACGGGCGGCGGCGACGGCGGTGTCGCTCAGCGTCGTGGAGTCCGTACGCATGTAGGTGATGTAGCCGTTCTCGTACAGCTTCTGCGCGACCTGCATGGTGGCCTTCGCGCCGAAGCCGAGCTTGCGGCTCGCTTCCTGCTGCATCGTCGTCGTACGGAACGGGGCGTACGGCGAGCGGCGGTACGGCTTGGACTCGACGGACCGCACGGCGAACTGCGTCTGCTCCAGCGCGGCGGCGAGCGCGCGGGCGTTCGCCTCGTCGAGGTGGAGGGTGTTCGCGCTCTTGAGCTGCCCGAGGGAGTCGAAGTCGCGGCCCTGCGCGACCCGCCTGCCGTCGACGGTCTGCAGGCGCGCGACCAGCGACGACGGGTCCGAGGGGTCCCCCGCGCGGCCGGTCGAGAAGGTGCCCGTCAGGTCCCAGTACTCGGCGGAGCGGAACGCGATGCGCTCGCGCTCCCGCTCCACCACGAGGCGGGTGGCGACGGACTGGACGCGGCCGGCCGAAAGGCGCGGCATGACCTTCTTCCACAGGACCGGCGAGACCTCGTAGCCGTAGAGGCGGTCGAGGATGCGGCGGGTCTCCTGGGCGTCGACGAGCTTCTGGTTGAGCTGGCGCGGGTTGGCCACGGCGGCCTGGATCGCGGACTTGGTGATCTCGTGGAAGACCATCCGCTTGACCGGGACCTTGGGCTTGAGCACCTCCTGGAGGTGCCAGGCGATGGCCTCGCCCTCGCGGTCCTCATCGGTGGCGAGGTAGAGCTCGTCGGATTCCTTCAGCAGGTCCTTGAGCTTCTTGACCTGGGCTCGCTTGTCGGCGTTGACCACATAGATCGGCTCAAAGTCGTGTTCGACGTCCACACCGAGGCGGCGGACCTCGCCGGTGTACTTCTCCGGCACCTCCGCGGCACCGTTAGGAAGGTCGCGGATGTGCCCGACGCTCGCTTCGACTACGTAGCCGGGGCCCAGGTAGCCCTTGATCGTCTTCGCCTTGGCAGGCGACTCGACGATGACGAGTCGGCGGCCGCCCTGTGCGGTCTCGCTGGTCGGGGACAACTTCGCTCTTCTCTCCGGTCGACGCTGGGCCTCCCCAGGCCGTAGTCCCGGGGTCGGGTGGTGGTGACGCTGCGGAGTGTGACGGTACATCCCGCCCCGTTGTCAAACGGGAAAAGCCCGCAACGGCCACTCGAACGGTAACCCGACTTCCGCCATTCCTGCCGCCCGGAGTGCGCACAGGTCTTTTCGAGCCTTTCCGGAAGAGGCCCTGCCAATTACCGGCTGCGCAGCTCGCGGGCCGTTCTCAGAGGCGGGTGAAGCACCAGGTTCCGAGGATCAACGCGGTCACCGAGACAACGCCGGCGAGCGTCGCGGATGCGACGGGGTTCACACCGTGAGCGACGGGCTGACGCTGCCGTACCCGGACCGCGGTCCACACCAGCAGCCCGCCCCCGAACAGGGTGAACACGATCCCGGCGAAGAGTGCCGGTCCCCTTTCCATGGTTCCGCTTGCCCCTTTTCTCCCGTCCGCGGATGCCCAGCCCGGCGAGACTGGCACGCGCGGACGGCGCACAGGCGAACCTCAGGTGAACGCGGGGCCGACATGGCTGTGGACTCCGGAGTCACTCCGGGCCCGGAACCGCCACTCCGGCCCCGGCCGCCACTCCGGCCCCTCGGTGTCCTCCGCCCTCACCGGCCCCGTCCAGCTCAGACCGCGCCGGGCGCCGGTATCTTTCCGGTCGTCCTGACGCTGTCGACCCGGCCCACGGTGCAGACGACCTTGTCGAAGCCCGCCTCCCAGTCCTCCTCGTCCGCGATCCAGCCGTAGACGGCCCGCTCCTCACCCGGCGCCCAGATAGCCTCGAATTTGTTCCGGCACAGCTTGGTGGCGTTGTCCGAACCGTTCTTGTGACTCATTTCGCCGGGTGCCTGAACCGTGCCTATGACCTGGTCGGTGTGGGGTTTGGCGCAGTCGATCAAGGGGGCGTTGTATCCGTCGCCCTCTTCCTCGTAGATCCAGCAGTCGCCGACACTCATCTGACCGACCCAGAGGTTCTCTCCGTCATCGCGGAAACCGCCCACTTCGCCGCCTATCGCGGCATGTCGGCCGAGTACGAGACATGCCGTACCGCTGTTGGCCGCGGCGAACCCCTGCTGCGTCGGCACGACGGCGTAGGGCGCCGCGTCCGGCAGTGCGGCGGCGATCGTTCCGCTCTGCTGCCCGCAACGCCGGGTGCCCTGTGCGCGGGCTTCGGCGAAGTCGGCGGCGGTGTCGACGGCCACGACCTGGCCGTCGGGCCAGTCGTCGGCGCAGTCCACGACGCCGAGGTTCGGCACCGACTCGAACGGCGTCCCGGACCACACCGCCCGCACGCAGTCGCCCGTCTCCAGCGGCTCGGTGAGGCCCACGGCTTCGCCGTACGGATACACCGGGCCGGTCGGCGAGGGAGACGTTCGCGGCGCGCTCGCCGCGGGCGACGCCTTGGTCGCCGAGCTCTTCTCGGCCCCTCCGCCCTGGCCGGTCAGTGACACGACGGCCCAGGCCCCGCCGGCGACGACGAGCACGAGCCCCACGACGAGCGCGACGATCGCGGTGCGTTGCCCGGCGGCGCCGGCCGCGCTTCCGGGCCCACCGGAGGTGCCGGTCGGGTACGCCGGTGCGGTGGCGGCAGGCGCGCCCTGCGCGTAGGGACCCTGCGCGTACGGGCCCTGCGCGTAGGGGCCCTGCGCGTAGGGGCCCTGCGCGTAGGGGCCCTGCGCGTAGGGGCCCTGCGCGTAGGGGCCCTGCTCATACGGACCTTGCGCGTAGGGGTTTCCGGGGTCGAAAGGTGGCTGCGGGGTGTTCGGGGTCTGCGGGGCGCCCGGCGTTTGCGGGGCGCCCGGCGTTTGCGGAATGCCCGGTGTCTGCAGGGCGCCCGGCGTTTGCGGAGCACCCGGTGTCGTCTGCGGGGTGCCCGGCGCCGGCCCGAAGCCGATGGGTGGCGGGCCGAACCCCACCGGCTCCGCGCCCACGGGAGGCCCCGCGGCCGGCCCCACACCCACGGATGGCCCGGCGGCCGGCCCCGCACCCACGGAAGGCCCGGCAGCCGCCCCCGCGCCCACAGAAGGCCCGGCCCGCTGCACCACCCGCTCCAACCCCCGGGCCACCGCCTCCGGTGCCGACCTGCACACCGGGTCCTTCACCAGCAATCCGTGGAGCACCGGCGCCAGTTCGCCCGCGAGGACCGGCGGGGTCGGGTCCTCGCCGAGCAGGGCCGTGAGGGTGGCGTAGTCGCCGTGGCGGTCGAAGGGGCCGCGGCCCTCGACGGCGGCGTAGAGCGCGGCGCCGAGGGAGAACAGGTCGGCGGCCGGGGTGGGCGGCTCGCCGCGCGCCCGTTCCGGAGCGAGGTAGCCGGGGGTGCCGAGGATGCCCGCGGTGGCCGTGAGCCGCGGCTCGTGGGACTCGGGCCGGAGGGCGATGCCGTAGTCGGTGAGCAGCACGCGTGCGTGGGGGTCACCGGAAGCGTCCGGCGCCAGAAGGATGTTGGCCGGTTTCACATCCCTGTGGAGGATGCCGATCCGGTGCCCGGTGGTCAGGGCGTCGAGCACGGCGAGCCCGACGCGGGCCGCCTGAGCGGGTGTCAGCGGCCCCGAACTCCGTACCACCGCCTGGAGATCCACCGCGTCCGGCACGTGCTCCATGACGATCCACGGCAGACCCTCGTGCACCACCACGTCGTGCACCGTGGCCACATGCGGGTGCCCGCGCAGCCGCGCCGCGTGCCGGGCCTCGCTGCGGGCGCGGGCGACGCGCTGCCCGGTCTCGCTCGCGTCCATCGGCGCGTCCGGAAGTGCGATCTCCTTCATCGCGACTTCGCAGGCCAACTCCTCGTCGTACGCGAGCCACACGCGGCCCATGCCGCCCGCGCCGAGCGTCCGCACCAGCCGGTACCGCCCGTTGATGAGCCTGCCTTCGCCGTGATCCGGCGTCTCCCCCGCCATCACGCCTCCCCCCGGGACCGAGACGGCGTGCCTCCCCCGAGGACGCGTCGAGTCCGTCTCTTGAAGGTAGCTTCGCATCCACCACTGACAGGAGACCTTTTCGGGATCGATCCCGCCAGATCGGGCACTTGGGAATCAGGGGCAGCAAGCCACCTCAGGCGTGACGTGACGGGCGCGGCGCGGCAGGCATGCGCCACGGGGCCGGGTCACCGTGCCGGTTCGAGGAACCCCTGCTCCACCAGCAGCCGGATCTGGGCGGGCGTACGGTCGCGCAGCAGCACCGGGTCCTCGCCCATCAGCTGGGCGATCGCGTCCAGGATGCGGCCCGCGCTCAGCGAGCCGTCGCACACGCCCGCGAAGCCCGCGCCGACCGTGTCCACCTGGGTGGCCCGGCGCATGCCCCGGTGCTGGCGCAGCACCACGTGCTCCGGGTCCTCGGCGCCGGGCAGTCCGACCTGTTCCTGCACGACCTCGGCGACGAGCCTGAAGTGATCCTCCAGCAGGGCCGCGTCGTCCCGGGCACGCAGGTAGTCGAGCCGGGCGAAGTGCGCGCGGACGGTGTCGCCGAGCGGCTGCTCGACCGGGTGCGGCCACTCCTCCACGGTGATCGAGGGCACCGCGGCCGACGTCCTGCGCAGGGTGATCCACCCGAAGCCCACGGCCCTGACCTTGCGCGCCTCGAACTCGTCCAGCCACGCGTCGTACCGCGCCTGGTACTCGGCCGCGTCACCCCGGTGGTCACCGGCGTCCCTGAGCCACAGCTCGGCGTACTGCGTGACGTCCTGGACCTCGCGCTGCACGATCCACGCGTCGCATCCGCGCGGCACCCACGAACGCAGTCTGTCCTGCCAGTCCTCCCCCGCGACGTGCTGCCAGTTGGCGAGGAACTGCGCGAATCCGCCCTCGTTCAGCCGCGTCCCCGCTCCCTGAACGATCGACCGGCACAGATCGTCCCCGCCCATCCCGCCGTCGCGGTACGTCAGCCGGGCGCCCGGCGAGATCACGAAGGGCGGGTTGGACACGATCAGGTCGTAGGTCTCGTCGTCCTTCAGCGGCTCGAACAGCGAGCCCTCCCGCAGGTCCGCGGCGGGGGCGCCGGACAGCGCCAGCGTGAGCGCGGTGATGTGCAGTGCGCGCGGGTTGAGGTCGGTCGCCGTCACGCGCGTGGCGTGCTGGGCTGCGTGCAGGGCCTGGATGCCGGACCCGGTGCCGACGTCGAGGGCGGAGGAGACGGGCGTACGGACGGTGATGCCGGCGAGGGTCGTGGAGGCGCCGCCGACGCCGAGGACGACGCCCTCGTCCTTGCTGCCGATGCCTCCGGCACCGCCGACCGCGCAGCCCAGGTCGGACACGATGAACCAGTCCTCGCCGTCCGGCCCGCCGTAGGGCCGCACGTCCACGGTCGCGGCGATGGCGTCGGACGCGCCGCCGACCCGGACCAGCCAGCCGCTCTCCAGGCACGCGTCCACGGGCAGCACGTCCGCCACGCGCGCGTGCGCGACGGGCTGCTGCAGCAGGAAGAGCCGTACGAGCGCCTCCAGCGGCGTGTCTCCGCGGGTCGCCCGGAGCGCGGGCACGGTCTCGCTGCGGGCGAGCGCCGCGTACGCGGGCGCACCGAGCAGTTCGAGCAGCCCGTCGGCGGTGAAGGAGGCCCCGAGCAGGGCCTCCCGCAGCCGTGCGGCGACATCGGGGCGGTCGGAAGCGGGCAGGGAGGGCAGCGTGGAGTCACTCACGCCCTCATTGTGACCCGCGCCCGCCCCTGGAGTCGGCTCGGGCGCCGGCGGTCGTGGTCGGGCTCAGCCACCGGTCGCGCCGACGGCCGCGCTCGGCTCATATCACCGGTTGCGCCGACAGCCACGCTCGCCTCATATCACCGGTTGCGCCGACAGCCACGCTCGGCGCGGCCGCCCGTCGCTCCGGCACGCCCTCGTTCGGCTCAGCTGCCGGTGGCCCCGGACGCCTCGGCGGCCTGCTTGCAGCCCTCCTGCGAGGTCAGCGCCTTCTTGGTGTCGCCGGACTCCAGCTTCTTCAGTGCCGTGACGGCGCTCTGGCGCTGGGTCTCCACCTGCTTCATCTCGGCGGACACGTCCTTGAGGCCGGAGGCGAACTTCCCCTGGTCCTTCGTGTCCAGCTTGTCGACGCGCTCCTTGAGGTCGGCGTAGGCCGCGGCGAGGGACGTGAGCTTCTTGACGACGTCCTGCTGGACCTTCGCGCCGTTCTCCACGCCGGGGGGCGCCCCGGCGCCGTTGATGAGGCTCGCGCGCGCCTTGTAGCCCTCGGCGAGGTCCTGGAAGGCCTTGGAGTCGGCCTCCTGGAGCTCCTTGGGCGTGCTGGTGGTGTCCTTGGCCGCCTTGGTTATCGCGACGTAGGCCGCCGAGATCTTGGCGTTCTGCGCCGGCACCGCGTCGCAGACCTTCTTGGCCCAGGCGTCGAGTTCCTTGTTGCCCTCGTCGCTTGTGCATCCCGTCAGCGCCAGTACGAGTACCGCACCGCCGGACAGTGCGGCCGCGAGCTTCTTGTTCACCGGTTTGGTCCCTTCCATGGCTATCGGCCACGGGACCCTACACGCCGGATCGGGGAGGACACCTTGCCGCATGTGCCATCCATGCGCTTTTCGTACTGTTTGCACCATGTGAGAGAAGGGTCACGGCAAGGGCGTGAACAGCAAGAGGCGGGCGGGCGGCACGTCAATGCGCGCCGCCCGCCCGCCTCTTGAGCTGGGCCGTCGTAGGACCGCCTACGAGACCACCGCGGGATCGGCGGGCTTTGCCACCCTCTCGGCGTTGTCTTCGTCACCCACGGCGATGCCTCGCCGCTTGGAGACATAGACCGCGCCGACGATCACGAGGGCCGAGACGACGGCGATCAGGACCCGCACGCCGACGTTCTTGTCCTCGCCGTAGCTGAACTGGATGACCGCGGGCGCGATGAGCAGTGCGACCAGGTTCATCACCTTCAGCAGCGGGTTGATCGCGGGACCGGCGGTGTCCTTGAAGGGGTCGCCGACCGTGTCGCCGATCACCGTCGCGGCGTGGGCCTCGCTGCCCTTGCCGCCGTGGTGGCCGTCCTCGACGAGCTTCTTGGCGTTGTCCCACGCGCCTCCGGAGTTGGCGAGGAACACCGCCATGAGGGTGCCCGAACCGATCGCGCCCGCGAGGAAGGCGCCCAGGGCACCGACGCCGAGCGTGAACCCGATGAAGATGGGCGCCATCACGGCGAGCAGTCCCGGCGTGGTGAGCTCGCGCAGGGCGTCCCGGGTGCAGATGTCGACGACCTTGCCGTACTCGGGCTTCTCCGAGTAGTCCATGATCCCGGGCCGTTCACGGAACTGCCGCCGCACCTCGTACACCACGGCACCCGCCGACCGCGACACGGCGTTGATGGCGAGTCCCGAGAAGAGGAACACGACCGCCGCGCCGGCGATGAGGCCGACGAGGTTATTGGGCTGCGAGATGTCCATGATCAGGTTCATGGGCGCGCCCTCGCCGCTGAGCTTCTCGCCCACGTCCCGTGCGCCGGTGGTGATGGCGTCGCGGTACGACCCGAAGAGCGCCGCCGCCGCCAGGACGGCGGTGGCGATGGCGATGCCCTTGGTGATGGCCTTGGTCGTGTTGCCGACCGCGTCCAGGTTGGTGAGCACCTGGGCGCCGGCCCCCTCGACGTCGCCGGACATCTCGGCGATGCCCTGCGCGTTGTCGGAGACCGGACCGAAGGTGTCCATGGCGACGATCACGCCCACCGTGGTGAGCAGACCGGTGCCGGCCAGCGCCACCGCGAACAGCGCCAGCATGATCGAGGTGCCGCCGAGCAGGAACGCGCCGTATACGCCGAGGCCGATCAGCAGGGCGGTGTAGACGGCCGACTCGAGACCGATCGAGATGCCGGCGAGGACGACGGTGGCGGGCCCCGTGAGCGAGGTCTTGCCGATGTCCTGCACCGGGCGGCGGTTGGTCTCGGTGAAGTAGCCGGTCAGCTGCTGGATGACAGCGGCCAGCAGGATGCCGATCGCCACGGCGACGAGCGCGAGGATCCGCGGGTCGCCGTCCTTGGCCGCGATGGCGGCGTCGCCGATGCCGTCGAGGTCGGCGTACGACGACGGCAGGTAGGCGAACACGGCGATCGCGACCAGCACGATCGAGATCACCGCGGAGATGAAGAATCCGCGGTTGATCGCGGTCATGCCGCTGCGGTCGCTGCGCCGGGGCGCCACCGCGAAGATGCCGATCATCGCGGTGATCACACCGATCGCGGGCACGATCAGCGGGAAGGCGAGTCCGGAGTCACCGAACGCCGCCGATCCGAGGATCAGTGCGGCGACCAGAGTCACCGCGTACGACTCGAAGAGGTCGGCCGCCATGCCCGCGCAGTCGCCGACGTTGTCGCCCACGTTGTCGGCGATGGTCGCGGCATTGCGCGGGTCGTCCTCCGGAATGCCCTGTTCGACCTTTCCGACCAGGTCGGCGCCGACGTCGGCGGCCTTGGTGAAGATGCCGCCGCCGACACGCATGAACATCGCGATCAGCGCGGCACCGAGGCCGAATCCTTCGAGCACCTTCGGCGCGTCGGCCGCGTACACCAGCACCACACAGGAGGCGCCGAGCAGACCGAGCCCCACTGTGAACATGCCGACGACGCCGCCCGTGCGGAAAGCGATCTTCATGGCTTTGTGCGAGACGGCGGTGAGATCCTTTTCGGGTTCACCTTCCGCCGGGGTCGCTTCCCGGGCCGCCGCGGCGACACGCACATTGCTGCGCACGGCGAGCCACATGCCGATATAGCCGGTGGCTGCCGAGAACGCGGCGCCGATCAAGAAGAACACCGATCGGCCGATGCGCTGATTCCAGTCGTCCGCGGGCAGCAACATGAGCAGGAAGAACACGACGACGGCGAATACGCCGAGCGTGCGCAGCTGCCGGGCCAGATAGGCGTTGGCGCCTTCCTGGACCGCTGCCGCGATCTTCTTCATGCTGTCGGTGCCCTCGCCCGCCGCGAGCACCTGGCGCACCAGGACTCCGGCGACCACGAGCGCTGCCAGTGCGACGACACCGATGATCGTGATGATGATCCGGTTGTCGTCGGTCAGCACTGCGGCTGCGAAGGTTGTGGGGTGGTCCAGCTGATGAGGGGTAGAAAGCCCCGCCATTCGTCCTCCTTGACGCTTGGGCTGAGCTCAAGATGTGGACGGATTCTAGGTACCGGAACCTGATCAAAACAGATGGCGGTAAACGGAATTGGCCTTCACATGCCGTTCAGCAAATGATCGACATCAAGCCACTGAACCCGAAAGCGCTAATGCCCCAAAACCATTGACGCCGACATTGACGCTTGATCAAATTATCGGGAGCTTGATCAATTATCGGAAGATCGATCGTGAATTCATTCACGAATTCCCCGGCGCCGGGGGCAAAAACACGAAGGGCCCTGCTCAGCAGGGCCCTTCGTGATGAGACGGATGAGTGAGGCTGTTCCCTCAGGGGAGCACCGCGGCCGGCGGTGTGGTCGGCCAGGTCATACGGATCAGGCCACCATGCTCCCCTGCGGAGACTTCGACGTCGTCGACGAGACCACTGATGACCGCGAGGCCCATCTCGTCCTCCTCGGCCTCCACCTCACCGTCGTCGCCGGCGGCGCCGGACGCCCGCTCGCCGGGAACGGAACGCGGCGCCTCGTCGCCGACCTCGATGGAGAACTGCTTCTCCTCCTCGATCAGCGACACCTTCACCGGCGCCGTGATGCCGACCATCTGGTGCAGTCCGACGGCCCGGGTGCAGGCCTCGCCGACGGCGAGTCTGACCTCGTCCAGGACGGCCTCGTCCACTCCGGCCCTGCGCGCCACCGCTGCCGCCACCAGTCGGGCGGTCCTGACGTGCTCGGGCAGCGCGCTGAAGCGGAGTTCAACGGTGGCCATGCATCCCCCTCGCAACTTCGGGCGTGCTGTCGGGGGGACCGGGCCGCCGAAAGCCCAGTCCCCCGTCTCTTTCAACTTCTGCCGCCCCGGGCACGCTCAGGCGCGCCCCCGGGTCCGGTTGTCAGTCGGTTGCCGCTACCGCTTCCTCGACCGAGGTGTGGATCGGGAACACCTTGGTGAGGCCGGTGATGCGGAAGATCTTCAGAATGCGCTCCTGGTTGCACACCAGTCGCAGAGAGCCCTCATGGGCACGAACCCGCTTCAAGCCGCCGACCAGAACGCCGAGCCCGGTGGAGTCGAGGAAGTCCACGCCCTCCATGTCAACGACGAGGTGGAAACTCCCGTCGTTCACCAGCTCGACCAACTGTTCGCGCAACTTGGGCGCGGTATATACGTCGATTTCGCCACCGACCTCGACGACCGTACGATCGCCGACGGTACGGGTCGACAGGGACAGGTCCACGGATCCTCCAGCACCTTGCTATCGAGCGGTCGTCCCTCGGGACACCTCGGCTTGCAGTCCCAGGACGGTTCGCCAGCCGCGATGGCATTCAATCACTTACCGGCAGGCGTGCACGACGCCTTGGTCCCATTGTCCGTCACGCCAGTGACACACTCGGTCCCGATGGCCAAGAATCACCGATCCGATCGATCCCCGACGGGCCCCGTTTCCCGGGTGGACCCGGGCGCGGTGCTGGGCCGACTCGCCTCGGGGCCGAGTCGGGCTTCGCGCATCACTCATACGGAGCATGTGCCCCCGAGGGAGGGCCGCCATGCCGTCTGGCCCGACCGGATCCGCGCGGAGATCATCGCCGCGGTGCAGACAGCCGGAATCCAGCATCCATGGGCCCACCAGGCACGCGCCGCCGAGCACGCCCTGGACGGGGACTCGGTGGTCGTCGCCACGGGCACGGCCTCCGGCAAGTCCCTGGCCTACCTCGTGCCCGTCCTGTCGACGCTCCTGGACGGTTCCGAAGCCCCGAACGGCCGCGGCGCGACCGCCCTCTACCTGGCCCCGACCAAGGCTCTTGCGGCGGACCAGTGCCGTTCGGTGAAGGAACTTTCACATCCGCTGGGCAATTCCGTCCGACCCGCCGTGTACGACGGCGATACTCCGTTCGAGGAACGCGAGTGGGTCCGCCAGTACGGCAACTACGTCCTGACCAACCCCGACATGCTGCACCGCGGCATACTCCCGTCCCACCCCCGCTGGTCCTCCTTCCTGAAGGCGCTGAAGTACGTCGTCATCGACGAGTGCCACACCTACCGCGGCGTCTTCGGCTCCCATGTCGCCCAGGTGCTGCGCCGACTGCGCCGCCTGTGCGCCCGCTACGGCGCCTCCCCCGTCTTCCTGCTGGCCTCCGCGACGGCCGCCGAGCCCGCCGTCGCCGCTCGCCGCCTGACCGGCCTCCCGGTCGTGGAGGTCGCCGACGACGCCTCCCCGCGCGGCGAACTGGTCTTCGCCCTCTGGGAGCCCCCGCTCACCGAGATGCAGGGCGAGAAGGGCGCACCCGTCCGGCGTACGGCCACCGCCGAGACGGCGGACCTCCTGACCGACCTCGCGGTGCAGGGCATCCGCTCGGTCGCCTTCGTCCGCTCCCGGCGCGGCGCCGAGCTGATCTCGGTCATCGCCCAGGAACGCCTGGCCGAGGTCGACCGCTCCCTCGCCCGGCGTGTCGCGGCGTACCGCGGCGGCTACCTCCCCGAGGAACGCCGCGCCCTGGAACAGGCCCTGCACGCCGGCGAACTCCTCGGCCTGTCGGCCACCACCGCCCTGGAACTCGGCATCGACGTCTCCGGCCTCGACGCCGTACTGATCGCCGGCTACCCGGGCACACGCGCCTCCCTGTGGCAGCAGGCCGGCCGGGCCGGCCGCTCGGGGCAGGGGGCCCTCGCGGTCCTCGTCGCGCGCGACGATCCGCTGGACACCTACCTCGTCCACCATCCCGAGGCCCTGTTCGACCGTCCGGTGGAGTCGACGGTCCTCGACCCCGACAACCCGTACGTCCTCGCGCCGCATCTGTGCGCCGCGGCCGCGGAGATCCCGCTGACCGACGAGGACCTGGAGCTGTTCGGCCCCGAGACCGAGGGGCTGCTGCCGCAACTGGAGGCCGCGAAGCTGCTGCGCCGCCGCACCAAGGCCTGGCACTGGACGCGCCGGGAGCGGGCCGCCGACCTCACCGACATCCGCGGCGAGGGCGGCCGTCCGGTCCAGGTGGTCGAGGCCGGGACGGGCCGGCTGCTCGGCACGGTCGACGCGGGCGCCGCGCACGGCACCGTCCACGAGGGCGCGGTCCACCTGCACCAGGGCCGTACGTACCTGGTGCGCTCCCTCGACCTGGAGGACTCCGTCGCCCTGGTCGAGGAGGCCGCCCCGCCCTACTCGACGGTCGCCCGCGACACGACGGCGATCTCCGTCCTGGAGACGGACGTCGAGATCCCCTGGGGCGACGGCCGCCTCTGCTACGGCTCCGTCGAGGTCACCAACCAGGTGGTCTCCTTCCTGCGGCGCCGGCTGATCACCGGCGAAGTACTGGGCGAGACGAAGCTCGACCTCCCTCCCCGTACGCTGCGCACCCGCGCGGTGTGGTGGACGGTCACCGAGGACCAGTTGGACGAGGCCCGGATCAACCCGGAGATCCTCGGCGGCGCCCTGCACGCCGCCGAGCACGCCTCGATCGGCCTGCTGCCCCTCTTCGCGACCTGCGACCGCTGGGACATCGGCGGCGTCTCGATCCCGCTCCACCCCGACACGCTGCTCCCCACGGTCTTCGTCTACGACGGCCACCCCGGCGGCGCGGGGTTCGCCGAGCGCGCCTTCCACACGGCCCGCTCCTGGCTCACCGCCACCCGCCAGGCCATCGCCTCCTGCGAGTGCGACGCCGGCTGCCCGTCCTGCATCCAGTCCCCCAAGTGCGGCAACGGCAACGATCCGCTGCACAAGCGGGGGGCCGTGCGGTTGCTGACGGTTCTGTTGCGGGGGGCGCCGGAGGAGTCGGGCGGGGGCCCGGGCGAGGGGTCCGGTGCGGCCCGGGACGAGGGGGCCGGGTCGGCGTCGGATGGGGCGACTGCGGCCGCGCAGTCGGTCACGGAACCGGTCTCGCCCGGTGCGTCGCCGCAGGGTCCGGTGGCGGATGCGCCGCCGGCGGTGGAAGCTGCGTCGGCTCAGCAGGCCCCGCCCGCGCCCTGACCTCGGCCGCGAAGGGGCCTTTGCCCGAAGCCGCGGTCACGTCCGAGACCTCGCCGACCAGTACGCATCGCACGAGCCGTACGCCTTGCGCGTCGGCGACCCGTTCAGCGCGTGCACAGGCCGCCGTGCCGCCCTTCGCCCAGTGGTCGGCCGCTGCGAGCGCCGCGAGATCGGCGCCGCCTGCCGCACGGTGCCGGGTCACGACGGCGTGTCCCAGGGCGAGTACGACGCCGAAGACGACGCAGAGCACGGTGATGGCACCGAGGCTCCAGACCGTGGCGGAGCCTCGGTCGCAGCGCGGGTCGGGGGTAACCGTCCGGGCAGCGCGCCGAAGGCGGGCTGCGGCGCGTGTGGTGCAGCGGCCGGCCACAGACCTGCGATGGCCTGTCTCGGAATCCCCTCTCATGTCCCCGACCCCACCGTCTCCTCTGCCGCGGCCACGGCCTCCTCCCGTACCTCGAAGGGGAGCCCCGTCAGCACGGGTGGCTTGGCCACGACGACCACGCGGACCTCCTCGCCCTCCCGGCCGACCGTGACCGTCGCGCCGCGGGGTGCCGCCTCACGGGCCACCTCGATGACCGCGTCCGTGGGGTCCTGCCGGGCCGCCGCCCGGGCGCCGGTCCGGGCCGCGTCCACGCACTGGATCTGCGCCGCCATCATGAGCAGACCCCAAACCAGCGCCATCGCGAACATGACCAGAACCGGTAGGACGACAGCCGACTCAGCGGTGACGAAACCCCGGTCCGATCCCGCGACCGACTTCCGTGCCCGCCTCTCCCTCTCCTCCTCACATCCGCGCATCGAGCGCCCGCTTCACGATGGCCTGCAACTCCTCGCTGACCTCCCCGCTCGTCACGACCTTGTAGAGCACCACCGCGAACGCCACCGCCGCGACGATTCCCATCGCGTACTCGGACGTGACCATCCCGGCGTCACCCCGTGCCGCCCGCACCCTGCACACCAGCGCACGCATTCGCGCCCGTACCGCCTTGTACATCTCAACCCCCGTAAGGTTCAGTCCCGTTGAAACGAGCCGTTGAATTTCCGTGGCCCGACGCCCGCAAGCGCCCGCAGCCCATCCCGCCTGTCGCGCAACCCCAGGCCGTCGGCCCGTGGCCGTAGCCGCACTCACCCCGTCAACCGGCACCTCCTCCCAACACCCCGCCCGCAAGCCCGATCACCACTGGCGCCACGCCCACGACGATGAAGGCAGGCAGGAAGCACAGGCCCACCGGCGCGCTGACCATGACGGCCGCCCGCCTGGCCCGTTCCGTCGCGTTCCGCGTCCACTCGGCTCGGGCCTCCGCAGCCAGGCGCGCGACCGGTCCGGCCGCCGGAAGCCCCGTCACATCGGCCCGTTCCAGCAGGCGTGCCAGCGCTCCTGCTCCAGGCAGCGCGGCCAACCGCTGCCACGCCTCGCCCGGTTCACCGCCGAGCCGTACCTCCGCCGCACCTCGTGCCAGCCCGTCCCCGACAGGACCGCCGAGTGCCTCGCCCACGGCCTGAGCCGCGACCACGGGACCGGCGCCCGCCGAGATGCAGGCCGCGAGGAGATCGGCGGCGAGTGGAAGCCGACGTGCCACCTCACCGGCGTCGATCTCCCGCACGGCACCGGCAGCGGCTCTCTGCCGACGCCGCCACAGCCACATGGCACCCGCGGCGCCCAGTCCCACCGCCAGACCTGCGACGCCGCCGACCAGCGCCCAACCGGCACCCCCGACCGCTGCCAGCGGCAGCCATTGCCGCGCGCCCTGTCGGACGTCGTACCGTCTGCGAGACGGCATCGCCTCGGCCGGCGTCATCAACCACCCCAGCCGTCGCCGAGCCTTCCGCTCGCGCCGGACGTCGGCCGACCACCGCACCAGCCAACCGGCTGCCAGCCCCGCCCCCAGCACCATCCCCAGCCTGTGGACAACCTCCGCGTTCACCTCGCCACCTCCCGTTCACGGCGATCATCAATTCGGCCTCTCACGCGATTGCGCACGCTGTCTCCCAACCGACTCCGTAGGTGCCGCATCGACTCCGTAGGTGCCGCGCAAGCGACCCCTGGCCAGCTCGACCTCTCACTCGGCGCCTCACCCCGCCTCCGCTCCCCGCACGATCCGCGTCGCCCACCACATCCCCAGCCCCTCCAGCAATCCGCCGACCACCAGGCACCCGAACCCCGCCCCGGTGTGCAGCAGCACATGCAGCGGGTCGGCTCCCATGGCGGCGCCGAGCAGCATCCCCAGGACCGGCAATCCGGCGAGCATCAGCACCGTCGACCTGGCGCCGGCCAACTGGGCGCGAAGATCGGCGCGTTGGTCCCGCTCCGCCCGTAGCGCCGCTTCCAGCCGGTCGAGCCCGGCCGCGAGCCCAGCACCCTGGTCCACGGCGACCCGCCAGCACGCCGCCAGGCCCAACAAGCCCTCGGCACCCGGCTGCCGCGCCGCGGAGGCGAGCGCGCCCGGCACGTCCCCGCCGAACTTCGCAGCCGCCAACACCGCGGACTGCGCCTCACCGAGCCCGCCGGACTCCCACGCCGCCCGCAGCAGCGCCTCGCCCGGTTGCCGGCCGGCCCGCACCTCCCCGGCGAGCGTCGCGCACAGCGCGATCACCGCCGCCACGCGACGCTCCCGCGCCCCGCGCGCCTCCCGGGCGAGCCGCACCCGCCTCAGCAACGGCACCCCGGCCGCCCCCGCGACGACCGGCAGCACCGACGACCCCAGCAGCGCCAGCGCCAGCCCGACGGCAGCCGCCGACCACTCGGCGCGAATCCGCCCTCGCAGCTCCCCTGCCAGCCGCCGCCAGTCAGGTGGTCCGGCACCCACCGCCCCACCACCGGCCAGCAACAACTGGGCCCGTCGCGCCCCGGAGTTCGGCCCGCCCAGCAGCCAGACCGCCACACCGAGGCACAGCACAGCCGCGCCCTGCGACATCTCACCCACCCCAATCACCCCATCCCTCGCGCTCACCGGGCCTGGCCCTCCATCGCCCTCGCGCTCACCGGGCCTGGCCCTCCATCGCCCTCACCCTCGACAGGGCGACGGCCTCACATCACCCGCACACTGGACGGACCGACGGCCCCACAACGCCCCCACACCCAGCGGACCCGACGGCCCCACAAGGCCTCACGCTCAACACACCCAGCGGCCCCACTTCGCTCGCACACTCCATGGACCGACGGCCCCACAACGCCTCACGCTCAACACACCCAGCGGCCCCACAACGCCCTCCCGCCCAGCGGACCCGACGGCCTACACCGACCGCCCGCTCGACGGCCCCGTCCCTACACCGCCCTCACCCCGAAGCAACCCCCGCAGCCGCTCCCACCCCCGCTCGTACGCGAACGCCTCCGTGCCCCACCGCAGCGCCGGCACCGTCCGCACCAACCCCGACCGGTCCCGCTCCAGCACATGCACCTCGGCGATCCGCCGGCGCCCGGCCTGGTCGCGTACGAGGTGGAGTACGACGGACACAGCGGCCGCCAACTGGCTGTGCAGCGCTGCCCGGTCGAGCCCTGCCGCCGTGCCGAGCGCCTCCAGCCGGGCCGGTACATCGGCCGCCGCGTTGGCGTGGACGGTGCCGCAGCCGCCTTCATGGCCAGTGTTCAGCGCGCCCAGCAGATGGCTCAACCTCCGCTACGCACCTACACTTTCGGGATGGATTCGAAGCCGAAGCGGGCCGGTATCTACTGCCGGTTGTCGTACGCCCCTGACGGGTCGCTGGAGAAGGTGGAGCGGCAGGAGGCGGACTGCCGGGAGCTGGCGGGCCGGCTGGGCTGGCAGGTGTCCGACGCGCACGTCTTCCCGGACAACTCGCGGTCGGCGTGGCAGCGGAACCGCAAGCGGCCTCAGTGGGACGCGATGCTGAAGGCGGTCGAGGCCGGGGAGATTGACGGCATCATCGTGTATCACGGCGACCGGCTGATCCGGCAGCCGTTCGACCTCGAGAAGCTGATCGGCATCGCTGAGAGCAAGGGCCTGCGGATCGCCTCGCCGTCGGGGACGCGTGACCTTGACTCGCCCGATGACCGGTTCATCCTGCGGATCGAGGCCGCCCAGGCGTGCCGGGAGTCGGACAACATCTCGCGCCGTGTCCGACGTGGCGTCAAGGCGCGTGTCGCCAAGGGCCTTCCCGGTACCGCCGGGGGCAAGAGGCCGTACGGGTGGGGTATCCAGACGGGTACGCGGGAGAAGGCCGACCGCACGAGCGGGGAGACGGTCACCGTGCCGGTCTTCGACACCACCCAGCCGGTGTCCGAGGAGATCCGGTTCATCCGGGGCGGCGTCGAGCGCATGTTGGCCGGGATGGGGCAGAGCGCGGTGGTGCGCTGGCTGAACGCCGAGGGGGCCCGGACCACCGAGGGCAACCCATGGACGGCGAAGTCGTGGCGCAACGTGATGCTGAACCCCCGCACAGCCGGGCTGATCGAGCGCCAGGGCCAGCCGTACCCGGCGGCGTGGGACGGCGCGATCTCCGTGGAGGCCTGGGAGGCCGTGAAGGCCCTGTACCAGGAGAGCGCCAAGGAGCACCCCTACCAGGGGCGTGAGCGCAAGCATCTGCTGACCGGAATCGCCGAGTGCTACCGATGCCACAAGGCCCAGCCCAAGAAGGACGCCGGCCGCCCGGAAGAGTGCGCCGGGGCCGGGTGCGCCGGCCCGCACCACGCCGTCCGGTCCAAGCCCTCGGGCGGCCGCAACCGCAAGCACACGCGCCTGTACTACTGCCCCGTCTGCCGCGGCGTGGGACGGAACCTGGCTCTCCTGGACGCCTACGTCGAGGGCAAGGTGTTGCGGCTGCTGTCCAGTGAGCGGTTCATCGCGGAGCTGCGCCGCGCCGTCGAGGACGAGGCCGGCTCGGACCTGCAGACGCAGATCACGGCGCTGGAACAGCGCCGCGACAAGACCCGCCGGGAGCTTGAGGACCTGGCCGAGCATCCGGATGTGGACGTCACCCTGGCCATGCTGTCCATCGCCTCGTTCGACCGGAAGATCGGCCAACTGCGAGGGCAGATGGCCGTATCGGTGAAGCTGCGGCGCCTGACGCGCATGACGGGCATGAGCCGCGAGGAGTGGTCGGCGCAGCCGGTCGACGTGCGCGCCACGGTGGTGGAGGACCTGTATCGGGTCGTCATCCTGCCGACCTCGTGGCGGGGTCCTGGGTTCGACCCGTCCAGTGTTCGGCTGGAGCGGCATCCGCTGTAGCGGACGGCTCCGGGAGCCGCGCCTGGCGCGGTTTCGCGCCGCGGATGAGCCGGAAGGAAGAACGATTCTCCTCCACAGTTTCAGCGTCCTGATGCTCTGCCCGCACGGCTGCGGTGGCGCGGTCCAGTACGTCGAGCAACCGGCCTCGGTGCTCGGGCTCGGGCTCGCGGCGCGCCGCGGAGAGAGCGGTCTCTATCACATCAAGGCGGTCCTCTAGGTGACTCAGGTGCTTCACGGCATCCCCCACGGAAGCGCTTACTCAAAGTTATTTAACGGTCACCGATTGTGCCACTGGCACGTGCAACGGTCTACCGATATGGCCCGAAAAGATCGGGACCACTCCTCACGAGGACCACGCCGGCAGGAAGGCGACCTCTTCCACACGCGCGGCGGAGGGCCTCGCTCCGCGTCAACAAAAAGCGGAATTTACTCCGCTGACTCACGCTTGGCCACACTTGAGCGTTTGTCGGGTGCCCCGTGACCTGCCCGATGACGACGACTGGATCCGTGCGCGCCAGCAAGGAATTGGGCTGAGGCTCCAAGCCGAGCGACGTCGGCAGCGCCTCACCCAGGAAGACGTGTACCTCGCGGCCGGCGTCGACCGGCGCACCCTTCAAGCCATCGAGACAGGGCAGGGCAACCCGACCATCGCGACTCTGCTGAAGATCGCGTACGTGCTCGACGTCTCCCTGACAGACCTGATCCTGTGAGCGGCCGCCCCCGACGGGGGGCAGGGGCGGCCGCGCTCCTGCCGCTACCGGCGCGCGAGCCGGTGACGGGGGCCTGTCAGATCCAGCCGGTCTTGGTGTACGTGTGCCAGTGGTGGCCCTTGTGCCCTGGCGGCTCGGTGCAGTGAAGGCGCCAACCCGCATGCTCGGCCCAGCAGTAGCCTGCCGCTCGGCCCGCTGACCGCTCGGCCCTCACGGTGCCGCTCCCTGCCTCCGCCCGGGTCCGTGGGCTCATGCGTTCAGCCCTCGGCTCTGACGTGCCGCCTTCGCGCATGCGGCGTGGACGTGGCCCGGCTTGGCCGTGCTGCCCGCCCGGACGATCCGGTCGTACGGGATCCGGATCTCGTCGGCCTCGAGCTCCTTGTCGCAGAGCAGGCACATGTGGATGCCGGTGAGGGCGTCGAGGTGGTCGCACAGGGCGATCACGGACATGGCGAGCCTCTTCACCCGCTCGTACTCGCCCTGGAGGCCTGAGCGCTCCGGCAGCCCCAGCCGACGGCGAGCCTCGTCGACTCCGGCCAGCGCCACCTTCCCCTGGACGTCGTCCGTGGGGCGTTGCGCGGCGTGGTTCTGGATCTGCGGGATGAGCTCCCCGAGGGCCTCGCGGAGGTCCTTGTCGAAGGCCTTGATCGTGGGGTGTCTGGGCAGCGTCTGCTGTGCGGTGAACCAACTCGCGTGCGCACGCGCCGAGCCGGTACTCACAGGCGCTTCAGCGCCGTCCTGCAGGGCGCTCACCGGGGCGCCCCATCCCCGGCGGGCGAACCCTCGCCGTGGCCCTCCTCGATGAGGCCTTCGCGCGTAGCGGCGTACACGCGGCGGCCCGCCTGGTGGAGCGGATCGCTCGGAGTGGGTTCTCTCGACTCGGGCGGGCCTGCTGCGGCGTGGCGCTCGTGCTCCCGCCAGTCGCCTACTGCGGCGTCAGCGATCACGGCGCGCCTGGCTCGGTCCTGCGGTGTGCGGGGTTGTGGCATGTTCGGCTCCATGCACAGACGGTGTGGTTACCGTCACATGGTGCTCTCGTGGCAAGGCCGGAACTATCAGCGCTTACTGATAGCTCCGGCCAAAGGGTGACCGAACGTCAGGCACTCAGCCAGGAGCCGTAGTTGATGAAGTCGTCCGGCATCCGTCGCTTCGCCGACTCCAGCCCGGCGAACGTCTCCCGCACCGTGGGGTGGTAGCGGGTCTGCTGCGGTGCCAGCTTGCGCGCCTCGAGCAAGTTCCTGAACGCGGCGTCCGTACGGCCCGTCCACATCTGCGCCCGCGCCACTTCGGCGTAGTGGTGGGCCATGCGAGACGGCGGCCAGTCCCCGGGCAGCGTCATGGACTTTGCCTTGTCCACGGCCTCCGCGTACATGTCCAGCTCGGCCAGCACGCTGACCCGGTGCACGCCGACATTCGTCGGCCCGAAGGACAGCCAGTGCACCTTCTCCGCCGGCCCTGTACGGTCGGCGATCCTGCCGGCCTCGGACAGGTGCTCCTCCGCCGTGTCGCCGTCCTTGTCGCGGCCTGCGAGCACCGCGGCGCCGAGGTGCAGCTGGCCCGTCACGACGTCGCGTTCGCGGCCGCCGTCTGCCTGCTCGAGCGTGGACATCCCGAGCGCGATGAGGCGCTTGCCGGTGCGGTAGTCGCTGGCGCGCAGGTAGGCCAGCGCGCGCAGGTACTGCCGCATGCCACCGAGGATCGGGTCCGAGGCGCGCTGCGCGGCCCACTCCAGCCGGTCCAGAGCGATCGCCGAGAGGTCTATGAAGCCCAGCTTCGTGGTGACGTCGTACGCCGTCCGGTAGCTGCTGGCGAGCGTCTGCCACGCCTCGGTCGTGCCGAGGGTGTGCGCAACCGTGGTCGCCTCGCAGATGAGATCCGGCAACTCGGCGGCGGCCTGCTTGATATTCGTCGCGCGCACCAGGACGCACAGCTCTTCAGCCTTCTCTGCGAGCTCGGCCAGGGCCCGCGGCGTGATGTCCGCGTCGGCGCCCAGGTCGTACACGTTCAGGGCCTCGCGGACGGGCTGGATAAGCCCGTCCAGTTGGTCCTGGTGGAGCTCGTCCAGGTAGGGCTGGCCGTTCAGTTCAGTGACGGGAACGGACAGGGCCCGGGCAAGGGCTCCGAGCACGGAAGGGCTGGCCGGCATGGCGCCCTGCTCAACCTTGGTCAACGTGCTGTACGAGACAGCACTCTTATCGGACAGCTCGCGTTGAGTCAGCCGGCGCCGCTTACGCGCCGACTTAATCCGTGCGCCGGTGTGCTCTTCGATGCGCTGTGGCATGCTGAACTCCGTTCTGCTCGACAACAGAACGGTACCCCCGGTCGGCTCCGGGGAGTGCGGCGATCGGCCCCCGCCTGATGCGGGGGCCGTCGTGCTGTGGCCGTCCTGAACACGACGGAAAGCCCCCTGCACGGCCCGTGGTGGGCCGTGCAGGGGGCTTCGTGGTTCAGCCGTTGAGGAGGAACTGCAGGAGGTACCCGCCGCCCATGCAGACCATGCCGACGGCGCCGGTCGCGGCCCAGATGCGCCGCTCCACACCGGTCACTCGGGTCTCAACGGTGTCGACGCGGTTGGTCTCGGTGCGCTGCCGCTCGGACTGGCCGTGCTCGAGCGCACGGATCCGTACCTCGTGGTCGCTGACGTCCTGGCGGATGTCCTTGGCCTCGTCGAGGAACCGGTCGACCTTCGCCTCAAGACGGCCCACGGCTCTGACTAGGTTCTGCACCTCCTGGTACGTCTGCGCCGGGCTGATGTAGACACCCGAGTCGGGCGTCGTCATCTCCCTGGCCCCTCGAGCTTGTGGCCGAGGCGGCGTACGAACTCGTCCATGTCCTCGTTCATGGCGGCCTTGTCCAGCTTGAGCCGTACCGGGGCCGTGATCGGCTCGGCATACTGCGGCGGCCGCGCCCACCCGAGGAGGACACCGGCGGCGAGTTGCAGGGGCTGCCAGGCGAGCCGCTCGGCGAGGGCCTCGAGGCCGCGGAACGCGAGGTAGTAGACGCCGGCGAGGCCGAGGGTGACGACCGTGAGAGCGGCCTCACTGTCCACGGGAATCCCGAGGCGGCCAGTGAGGGACAGGACTCCACCAGCCACCAGCGGGATGCCCGTCCGCATGTAGGAGACGAACAGGTCCTTCGGCATCAGGCCACCACCTTGAATCCGTGTACGATTTCGCCATGTCCAAAGTTGTTGACATGACGGGTCAGACCTTTGGCACGCTTCGCGTGACCGGCCGAGGATCGAGCTCCAAAGGCGGCATAGCGCGATGGATATGCCGCTGTGTGTGCGGCAATGAAAAGGCCATAGCTGGACCGAGCCTCAGACGCGGGCTCACGACCTCTTGTGGCTGTCTCAACCGGAAGAAGTCCGGGCAGAGGAACTACGTTCACGGCATGGCCCACACGCCGGAATACGTGTCCTGGAATGGCGCGAAGGGCCGTTGCACCAACCCGAACAACAAGAAGTACGCCGACTACGGGGGTCGCGGAATCACTATGTGCGACCGCTGGCTGAACGACTTCGCTGCCTTCTACGAGGACATGGGCCCTCGGCCCGGGCCTGGTTACTCCCTTGGCCGCATTGACAACGACGGCCCATATTCGCCGGGAAACTGCCGTTGGGAGACCGCTGAGCAGCAGCGAACGAACCGCCGGGATGTGTTTGCTCCTCCGGCGCAGGCTTGCCGACACGGGCACGAGTTCACGCCCGAAAACACTCGGACCGCATCCGACGGCCGTCGCCATTGCCGCGCCTGCGCCAGGGCCTCCTATCACCGGAACAAGAATCGCGCTAAGGCGTGACATCGAAACCACACCTGAGGCCAAGCCTCCGGAGGCTGTCGCGGCCCGGGATGCCGTCCGCATCCGCGCCGCGGTAGTTGCCGCCGGCCGCCGAGCGCTGCCACTTCGCGTACGCCGTCACGCTGGCGCTGCCGAAGTGCCCGTCGCTGTACTTCTTGGCGAGGTAGCCGAGGTCGACCAGGGCCGCCTCGACGGTCCCGGTACCCGTATAGGTGACCGGGGTCCCCGGGCGTGCGGGGTCGGTCTGCGCGGCGCGGCGCAGCCTGGACAGGCTCACCGCCGGCGTCGACGGCGCCGGCGTCGCGGCGGGCGCCTTCTTCGCCAGACGGGCGGCGATCCTGGCGCGCATGATGCGCCAGTCCAGCCCGGGCCCCCTCGGGTCGATCTTTCCGGGCTGCCAGTCCATGTGACGGATCACCGACTCGGCACCCCAGCCGTGGTGGCGGCAGATCGCCGCGGCGACCTGCTCGATGGCGAGCAGCTGCTCGGGCGGCCACGGGTCCTCGCCGTCGCCGAGGTTCTCGCACTCGAAGCCGTAGAAGTGCCGGTTGCCGTCGGTGTTGGCCTCGTCGTCGGCGGGCAGGGCTCGTTCGGCGATGACCGCGCGCATGACGTCGTCGTCGCCGAGGCCGGCATGGTTGGCGCGGCCGTAGCCGACCAGGTGCACCCGGCCGTCCTTGGTGATGACGCCGTGGCACAGCGGCCCGGGCAGAGCTCTGTAGCCGTCACGGCAGATCCTCACCGTGGCCTCGCTGCCCTTGGTGACGGTGTGGTGCAGCATCACGCCGTGCACGGGCCCCCAGGCGCCCTTGTGGTTGCGGTTGTGGTGGGCCCAGTCGCCGACCTCGACGACTCTCGCGCCCTCTTCCCGCAGCCGCTGCAAGAACGTGGCTGCGGATGGTGGTGTGGCCATGGGTGCCTCCAGACATGACGAAGGCCCCGGGCCGGGGTGGCGCGGGGCGTGGCGGGCCGGGTGTGGGTCAGTTGGCGAGCTCGTACGCGAAGGTGCCCCGGATGCTGTAGCCGGAGGCCCACGTTGTGCCCGAACCCCCGTTGGACCAGGGGGAGAGGGCGTCGACGAGGCCTTTGCCGCCTCCGTTGGCGCCGTCGGCAGTGGTGTCCAGGCCGTCCGGGGCGCCGGTGTCGATCTCAAGCTCGAAGTCGGTGGTGGTCGTCATCCGCATCCGGCAGACGTGCCGCTTCGCGGTGGATTTGTTGATCTCCGCGAACCCGATTTCCTGATGGGCGATGGAGGCGGCAAGGGGTAGCGAGAACCGCCAGTTGTCGCCGGTGGTGGGGCTGGCCCCGAAGTTGGTCGTGCTACCGAAGACGACATCGAACTTGCCCCAGCACGTGGTAGCCGCGACGGCGTAGCGGCAGGTGAGGACCGCGTTGCCCAGCGAGGGTGTTGCCGACCCCGTCGATGTGGTCCACACGGGGGTCCAGTCCTGCCATGTCGGGGAGATCGACGCGATCCGCTCCTCAGTGAGGATCATGCCGGGCTGCCAGACCTCGAACGGCATAGGGTTCTCGCCTCCTTACAGGGCCACGGGGGCCGGGTTCGCGGCCCGTACTTCGGCGCCGGCCGCATGGGCTTTGACGACGCCGTTGATCGACCGGGTCACGGTCATGAGCTGCGGCGTGACGACGTGGAAGTCGTCGTAGCGCTCTTGCGGGTTGACGTTGGTGCTGCCGGCGAACGCGCTGCCGGTCAGGCCGACCTGGCCGGAGGCAATAGGGCTGGTGCTGATCGTTTCGTCCTTGTGCCAGGTGCCCGGCTCAAGCTGTCCATCGGGCCATACCCGCAGCATGATCCGCTGGCCGGTGATGCGGGCCCGTAGCCAGAACCACTGTCCGGCGCTGTAGCTGTAGGGCAGCGACGGGGTGGAGCCGACAGTGGTGAAGTCCCGCGTGATCGACGCGAACATGCTGCCGCCCGTCGAGAAGTGGACGCGGGCCCGGTAGAAGTTCGACGTGTCCGTGTAGCGCAGGAGGATCCCGGGGACCATGCTGGCGCCGGTGGCGACCTGGTCCACGCTCATCCTGCACAGGACTTCGCAGTCGGCGATCGATGCGATGATCCGCTGGAAACGCACCGTGTCCGGATTCGCGGCCAGGGTGATAACTCCCGCCGACCCGTTCACCGACCGGTCCGAATCCGGGCCGCTGTTGTGGATCCAGGTGAAACCACTGTCCGAGGTGCCCCACTGGTTCGACTCGGACCGGGTGAAGGTGTCCCACGCGGCCGGCACGCACGCGGTCACGCGGGCGGTCTCTCCGCCGAAGCGGATGTCGTAGGGGACCTCGGCCGGGTAGCTGGGCGCGGGCCCTGCCGAGGTGATCCACGGCGCCGGTGGCCGGTCGTCGCTGCGCGCGGGGGTATGCACGAGGATCTGGATGTCGTCGTCATCAGTGGCCAGCGCGAGGGTGGAGCCGCCCGGGTTGGCGTCGAGGCGGCCGAGCTGGCTGTCGCCGACCGCGCCGACCCGGTAGGGCTGGCCGGGCAGGCAGTGGAAGGTGATGCGCCAGGTGTCTTCCCCCATCTCCTCGCTGTAGCCCTGGATGATCAGGTCGACGTCGTCCGGGCCGTATTCGTCGGGCAGGCCGGTGAGGCGGATGAGGTCGCCGACATCGGCGGCGAGGACGTCGTCGATGATCTCCTGAATGCGCGGGTTGGCGAGATCGAGGGTGATCTTGGGGTAGCGCATGCCGTCGAAGGTGCCCAGGTGCAGCAGCCAGTTGGCCATCGGCCCGGTCTGCGCATCCGTTTGAAGGTTGAGGGTGTGCTGGACGTCGTAGCCGGTCCCGACGCCATCAGGCGGGTCCTGGATGGACAGGGCGCCGGTTTCCAGGACGGCGCGTGACTCGCTGCCGTCCGTGCGCTGCACGGTGACGTCGTTCTCGGTGAGTTTGTCGTCGTCCGTCGCCGTGAAGTCGGAGATCACTCCCTCGGTGAACTCCAGTGTCATGCGGGGGGACTGGTTGTACAGGGTGGTGCGGGGCCGGTAGGCCAGGCCGATGGCGCCGCGCTGTTCGGTGAGGAAGCCGCGGTCGACGTCGGCGGCGTCCTGCAGGAGCTTCAGGACGGTGTCGACGCGCTGGGGGCCCATCTGCTGGGCCGCGGCCGCCTCGTCGCTGAGCGTGAACGGGATGGACTCTTCCTGGCACAGGCGGACCATGCGGGCGCTGACGGTTTCGCTGTCGAAGCCGCGGTCGGCCTGGTTGAAGGGCGTGTCGGTCTGGTTGTCGAACACCGCGAGGTGGCCGAAGCGCAGGCCTTCGAGGTTCTCGAAGGTGGAGCGCACCTGGGTGACGTATCCGGCGCTGCCGGCGATGGTCTCGGTGTGGCTGAAGCCGGTGCCTCCGATGATGATCCAGCGCACGGAGTAGTCGACGTTCCCGCCGTCGGGTACGGCTCTGATCTGCAGCCGGTTCCAGGCCCCGTTGAACTGCGGCGACGTGGTGAAGCCGTTGAACAGTTCATTGTCGTCGACGTCGAAGCCCTGGATCCGGACCAGGTTGGTGGCGACGCGCACGCGGACGCGGCGGGCGGTGCCGTTGGCGCGTACTTCGAACAGCGTGCTTTCCGTGCCGGGCATCGCCTCCAGGAAATACACCAGTTCGATCTGCCACTCGCCCGCGGCCGCCGGCACGACCGCGGCGGTGAACGATGCGGGGTCGCCGACGGCCGGCAGGGGCGAGGAGCCGGGGAGGGTGTCGTCGGCGGCGAAGTCGAATCCGGTCGGTGTGAACGCGGCCACGCCCTCGATGGGGCTGGAGACGCTGGTGGCGCTGCGGCCTTCCTCCAGCGGCCAGTACGCGACCGGGCTGAAGGAGGGGATGCGGCGCCGCAGCGTCGACTGCAGCGGTTTGCTGCCCTGGCTCAGGCGTCTGAGGATGCCCGCCGGCGCCAGCTGTGTGGAGATGTCCTGGCCGCTGAGGTCGCGGGATTGCGGCCATGCGGGGATCTCCCCGGCGAACCGCCGGTGCCGGTTGGAGATCTCCGCCCCGTCCTCGACGGTCCACAGGCGGCCCGCGCTGTCCGTGAATGACGTCGTTCCGGCGTCCTGGACGGTGAAGTCGGGGCTGGCGACGAGGGTGCCGCCGATCCCGTCGTAGACCTCAAGGCCGTAGAAGCGGCCCTGGGGGATGTCCAGGACCATGCCGGCGACGTCGCCGACGTCGAGGGGCGCGTCGCTGTTGTAGATGGATGTGACGCCGGCGCCGGTGACCTGGTCGCCGAGCTGGGTCCACGGCCCGTCGATGGTGTCCGCGGTGTAGAAGGTGAGTGTCCAGCCGCTGGCGCCGTTGTCGACGTCGAGGGTGACCCGCAGCGCGATCCGGTCACCCGGTGCTGCGGGCAGGGCCACCGTGGACTGCACGGCCGTGCCGGAGGCCGCGGTGCCGTCGGTGAACCACACCAGCTCCACAACCCTGCTGGCGCCGAGCTGGACCAGGCGCCAGGAGCGCTCGTCGGTGCTGAACTCCTGCTTCGCGGCCAGCTCGAGGAAGTTCTCCTGTCCCCAGTTGTCCAGCCGCGCGTCGATGCGGATGTCGATGTCGCCGAGGATGTCCAGCGCCGCGGCGTCGGGGGTGGTGGCGCGGCCGGCGCCGGGCACGTACAGGCCGACGGTGCCCGCGTCCACGCCGAGGCGGAAGCGGGTGTTACGGCCGATCTTCCCGAACAGGGAGCTGTTGGGGTTGCGCGGTGACTTGCTCCGGTCGCGGTTGTCGAGGGTCACACCGCAGCGGCCGGGCTGGGTGGTGGATCCTTCCGAGGACGCGCCGCGCGCGACGGTGACCGTGGTCGCGGTGCGGGCGGAGACCGCCTGCCAGGCGTTGTCGACGAGGATCTCGGCTGTCAGCGGCGGGGGGAGACTGACCACGTGCCCGCCCTCCCTTCATCTCTAGCCCTGTCCGAGCTGGGCGACGTCGCCGCCGAAGCGGATCCGGATGGTCTCCATGAGCCAGTCGGTGAAGGCGTCCCCGCCTCCGGGGGCGAACTCCACACGCATCGCGGTGCCGGCCGGCTGCACGCCCATCCGGGCGCGGCCGCCGGTGTTGAAGCCGCTCAGGTTGTCGATGTCGACCAGGCTGTTGAGGGCCTTGTTCATGGCCGGCGCTTCGTCCTCGGCGCCCTCGACGATGCCCGGTGGCAGGAAGCGTCCGACTTCCTTGGCCATCACCCTCGACGGCGAGAAGATCCCGAAGCCTGACTTGACCGAGTCGACGATGCCGCTGACGAAGTTCTTCGCCTTGCCCCAGATCCAGGAGCCCATGGACTTGATGCCGTTCCACAGGCCGCGGACCACGTCCTGGCCCTTGCCGTAGAGCAGGCTGCCCAGGCTGCCGATCGCGCGGGAGAGCCGGCCGGGCAGGCCGCGCACCCAGCTCACCAGGGCCAGCGCGCGCTGTACCGCGGCGTCACGCATGCCCTGGAACGCGGACGTGGCTCGCTGGCGCAGGGCGCCGAGCAGCCCGGACAGGGCGCTGCTGGTGCGGCCTGGCAGGCCCTGCAGCCAGGTGAGGAGTTCCATCGCCTTGCGGATGGCCCAGTCCTTGGCCTGGTTGAACCAGCCCGCGATCTTCCCGGGGATCTGGCCGAGCCAGTCGATCGCGGCGAGGACGGCGTCCTTGGCCCAGGTCACCTTGTCGACGACCCACGACCAGGCCGTCTCCGTGGCCGACTTGATCTCGTCCCAGTACATGACGATCAGGACCACGATCCCGGCGACCGCCGCGGCGATACCGGCGATGATCCAGAAGATCGGGTTGGCGAGCATCGCCGAGTTCATCGCCCACACCGCGATCGCGGCAATGCTCATCGCCGCGGCCAGGGCCAGCACGACGGGCACCAGCGCCTGCACGAGCCCGGGATGCTCCTTGAACAGCTCGGACACGAACCGCAGAGCAGGCAGGAGCATCTCACCCAGCGTCGTCGACACCGTCCGCATGATCGAATCGAACTGCTGCGCAGGACTGTTCTCCAGCGCGGTGTTCGCGGCCGCGGCGGCGCCCTTGACGTTGTCCAGGCCGGTTCCTGCCAGGGCTGTCGCCGGGTCCATGGCCAGCAGCGCGGTCGTGGCTTCGCCGGCCATGTCACCGAACAGGGCCACCCCGAGTTCTGCCTGCTTCGCCGGATCCTTCACCCCGCGCAGCGCTTCCAGCGTCAGGCCCAGGGCGTCCGCGGCGGGCTTGCCGCCCTTGTGGATGTCGGACAGCATCGTGTCGGCGTTCAGGCCCAGCGCCTTGAAGCCCTCCGCGGCCCTCTCGCTTTCCTCGGTGGTAATACGGGCGAACTCGTGCAGCACGTCACTGGCCTGGTCGATGTCCCGGCCACCCGCCTTCACGAACTGCGACATCAGCCCGAAGCTGGTCTGCGCGTCCAGGCCGATCTGCTTGAAGTGCTTGCCGTACTCGGCGACCACGGCGGGGATGTCGCCGCGCATCGCCTCGGGGAATTCGCGAGCGGCGACGGTCATGACGTCGAAGGCTTCGGCGGCGTCGTCGACGAGGCCCTGCTTGACGAGTTGCCCGGCCGCCTTGGCGGATTCACCGACGTCGACCTGCAGCCGATCGGCAAGCCGCAGTGCGGACTTGGACATGTCCTGCAGCTCGGCGTCGGTGAAGTCACCGAGCTCGCCGACCGAGGACACCACCGCGCCCAGGGCGTCGCCGACCTCGCCCATCGACTCACCCCACCCGGCGGCGAACACGTCCCCCGAGATCTGGCCGGCCCGGGCGGCTTCCTGCTCGGTCAGGCCAAGCTGGTCCTGCAGCCGGTCCGTCACGGTGGTGATGTCCATCGCGGAATCAAGGCCCATGACGAACGCGGCGCCCAGGCCCGCGGCCGCCACACCGCCGGCGGCCTGCAGCCCGGTCAGCCGGTTCTCGATGCCTTGCGCGCCGCGGTCGATCTCTCCCTCGGCCTCGGACATGTCGACGCCGAGCCGGACCAGGAGCTCATCGAGGACTGCCATGCGTCACCGCCTTCCTGCGTGTGCGCCTGATCCGCTGAGCGCGCTGCTCGTCGTCCTGGTCGTACTGCCGCTGCCAGTCCTTGACGATGGCGAGCATTTCCCGGCCGGACTGGCGCGGCCGGTCCGCGTGCGACCACAGCATCAGGTGGTCGCGCAGCAGGGTGCGCCGGCCTCTCTTCAGATGCGGGCTGAGCACATCCATCGCGTGGCGGGCCAGCAGGACGTCCAGGCGCCGCGGGGTGATCGGCCCGTACAGGTTCTGGTAGGCGACCAGGTGGACGATCTCGTCGTCGGTGAAGCGCTGCATGACCTCGCCCGGCGAGGCCTGGAAGGCCACGGCGAGGTCGTACAGCAGCCTCAGCTCTGGTCGCCGTCGGAGTTTCCCTCCGCGTCCTTCACCTTCTCCTCGAAGTCCCGGTCTTCACCGGACAGGTGCCGGCACAGCTTGAACAGGCCGTCGACGATGCCGCCGGACTTCTTCGACAGGATCGAGATCCCCTCGGCGAGGTCGGGGAAGACCTTCTGGCCGGTGCCCTGCTCGTACAGGCACTTGGCGACGATCTCGGCCCGGTTGGACTTCACCGCCATCTCCGCGCCGCTCTTGCCCTCCTGGAAACGCAGCTTGTTCAGCTTGTTCTGATACGCCTCCCAGTCCCCGGACGGCAGGCCCCACACGTCGACGGTGACGCCCCACTCGGGGATGTCGACGTCGTGTTCGACCTTGATGTCCTGGGCGGCGCGGATCGCTTCCTTGATGCTGCTCATGCCCGTTGCTTCTTTCTCGGTCAGCCGGTGGCGGTCAGCGTCGGCTTGCCGGAGATCTTGAAGGTGACCTCGCGGCCCATCTTGTCGTCGATCGGGAACTCATCGCCGATGTCGCTGATGCCGGCGGTGAAGTCCCAGGTGTGCTCGTCCGGATCGCCCGGCAGGAGCACGAGCTGGTAGTCGCGCAGGTCGTCCTCTTCGAAGTCGGCGTCGAGGGCCTGGTGCGTGGTCTCGCCCGGCCGGTAGTTGATCGTGGCGCTCACCTCGCCGCCGTCCTTCATGCCCTTGGTGAACTCCCGGTACTTGTCCGGGGAGTCGTGCGCCGAGACATCGATCATGTTGCGGGTGCGGGACGGTCCCGACAGGGACTCCACGCTCGCGATCGTCACGAACACCCCGCCCCCGGTGGAGTCCCGCTTCAGCTGGGTCCCGGTTGCGTCCTCACCAGCCATGGCCGGTCACTTCCCTTCTGCTGTTGGGCCGTTCACGGGATTAGGGCTGTACCTCGGTCAGCACCCGGAACGAGATCGGTATGTGCCGGATATCGCCCGGCGGTTCGGGATCGGTCAGCGTCTGCTGCGACACGAAGTAGGTCGCCACATGCCGGTGCCCGACGATGGTCAGGGGCCGGTGCTCCAGCAGGGCCCGCAGCCGGTTGGCGATCGTGCGGGCCTCGTGGTAGCCGAGGTACTGCGACCACACATGCAGCGTGATCACCGTGCTCGAGCCGTGACTGTCGTGGCTGTTGTCCGGTGTCTCGACGGACTCCCCGAGCACCACGTACGGGTAGGGCTGCTTCTCCTCCACCCAGTCGAACACGCCCTTGATCAGATCCATCAGCTCGGTGTCCGCCGTCAGCAGCGCGAGCACGGCATCCTGCAGCGGGCCGTCGGCGGAGGCGGAGACGGGCATGCTCACCGCAGGGCCCTCCTGACCTCCTCGGTCAGCCGCGCCCGGTACTGGCCGCGCTCTCTCTCGAGCGCGGGGTGCAGGGTGGGTTGCGCGGCCTGGCGGCGGGTGCCCCGTTCGACGAAGACGGCGTAGAAGTCCTGCTGGTCGAACCAGCCCACATCGGCGACCAGGTCATCGTCCCGGTAGCGGATGTCGACGGTGTCCTTGAGGTGGCGGTTGTCGCGGCCGCTGGTGTCGACGGGCACGTTGCGCTTGACGTCGTCGCGTACCGCCTCGGCGGACTCCTTCACGCCCTTGGCCAGGGCCTGCTTGAGCTCGTCCGGCAGGTCCTCCAGGCGCTGCCGCAGCCGGGCCAATCCGGTGATCGTCACGTGCGAGCGCCCGCGTGCCATCGCCCCGCCCCCTCCCCGCGTTCGATGGTGTCGGCGGCCTGCCGCAGCAGCGCGGCGAACCGGCCCCGGTCAAGCGCGGCCTGCTCGTCGCGCGCGGTGTAGACGGTGATCGGGTACTCGCGGCCGGCGATCCGCGCGAACAGCTCGATGTCCAGCCGCACCGTCACCTCGGCCCGGCTCACCGGCGTCTGCTCTCGCGGCGCATCTCCTTGCGGATGATGTGCAGCTCGGCTGCCACCGCGAGCTGCGCCCACACCAGCCGCTCGGTGAGCGGCCGGTCCTCGTCCTCGGCGCGCTGCTTGCACTCATGGGCCTCGCTGGCGACGAACACCCGCGCGGGCGCGCCCGCGCGCTCGTGCTCGGCCACGGCTCAGCTCTCCAGCTCGAACGCCGCGACCGTGACCGAGGTGACGTCGTCGTAGGTGATGGCGGCGCGGCCGTTGGCTCCGCGGTAGACGTTGTTCAGCGGCAGGATCCCGTGGTCCCCGGCAGCCACCACCAGGGAGGCGTCCGAGATGGCCAGGCCCTTGACCGTGCCCGGGGTGGCCACGGTCACCGTGTGCGGGCTGGCGTCGCCGTTGGCCACGTACAGGAAGCGGTGCGGGCCGACGGGAGCGGTGTCGCCTCCGCCTGCCGCGGCGACGGCCTGCCCGGCGACGTCGGCGATCCCGGCGTCGACCGGCACCGTGATGAGGCTGAGGTCAGCCATTGGTCTCTCCCTCTCCTTGGATGAGCTGGCACATGGCCTTGCGGTAGCGGGCGGTGGACGGGCCGATGACGGCGAGCACCCGCCACTGCTCGCCCGTTGCCGTGTCGTGCAGCTCGTCGCCGCGGCGGACGTCAGCACCCGGCAGGAGGAACACGTCGTGGCTGTGCTCCGAGGTGGTCTGCGCGGCGACCAGCTGCTCGGTGGCGGACGGCTGATCGACCTTCGCGCGCACCGCATCCGGCTGCAGGGCGGGGCTGGTGGTCTGCCCGCCGTGCCCGTCGTCCGCGGTCTCCGGCCGCCACACCTGCAGTTCGCGGTTCAGCCAGTGGCCGATCATGTCCGCGCCCGGTACACGCCGAGGGTTTTCTTGTCCGCCTCGGACAGCACCATCCCGAGCATCTCCGCGGCGAAGCTGCGGGAGTGATCGCCCAGTGATTCCGATGCGAGCGTGGTCGGGTTGTCCCAGGCGGCGGCCGCCATCCGCAGCACGATGCGCTTCGCGCCCTTGGGGATGGTGGCGTAGCCGGGGGTGTAGACGACCTCGACGGACTGGTCCCAGGTGGGCCACCAGCCGTTCACGCGGGTGAGGATGCCGGCCCGCGACCAGGTGAAGTCGGCGTCCTCGCCGAAGGTGAGGACCTCGTTCGCCTCGGTCTCGTGCAGGATCGTCACGGACGTGACCGAGTTGACGGGCCAGCGCGGCAGGATGAGCTTGCGCGAGCCGGTCCCGGGGGTGTCCGGCCACCGCTCCTGACGGGTCGGCGCGTCGAGGATGACGGTGTCGGTGGACTGCTCCAGCGACTGGCCGATCTCGTCGTCGATGGCGCCCTCGGCGAGCTCGATGAGGAGCTCGGCCTGGGCGGTCTCGTCGGTAGTGAACGCGCCGGGGTGCCGCAGCAGCAGCCGCAGGTTATCGGCGGAGGCGTAGGCCACGGCACCCCACCTCCTCGCTCACTCCCGGCCGTCCTCGCGCTCCTCGAGGGCCGCGGTGATGACGGCCAGGAGCTCGTCCTTCTTGGCCTTCTCCGGAAGGGAGATGTCCTGCGCGTCGGCGTAGGCCTTGAGCTGCTCGACGGTCAGCTTCTCCAGCGGAGTGTCCTCGGCCGCCTTCTGCTCGGCCTTGGGCTCGGTCTTGCGGCGGCCGGGGAGCCGGTCACGCAGCCGCGGCTTGGGCTGGTCGACGGCGACCGCGTGGCCGGCGTCGATCCGCTTGAGCGCTTCGGCCTCGGGCAGGTCGCGGATCTCGCCGGCCCGCGCGGTCAGCGTGGGGCTGGCGACAGGGCGGGTGAACTCGATGCGCATTACGGCTTCACCCGGCCCTTGCCCCGCACGACGGCGACGCCGAAGTCCGCGTTGCCGGTACCGGTGTCGGTCGCGACGACGCGCAGCCACCGCTTGATGCCGTGGTAGCCGAGCACGGTCACCGCTGCGGCGACCGCGGTGGCCGGCTCGGTGCCGTCCAGGTCCGCGGCCGCCACCGCTGCGTAGGTGTCGGGGGCGCCGGTGCCGTCGTCGTCGGCCTCCTGCACCTCGAAGCTGAAGCCGGTGTCGGTGGCGGCACCGACGGTGATGACGACGGCGGCCGCGTCGAAGCCTGCCAGGTCCACGTCCGTGCCGGTCTCGGTGGCCTGGTAGTTGGCCGGCTCGATCGTCTGCACGATCGACAGATGGTTCTTGATGTCGTTGCGCATGGCGCGCTGTCCTTCCCGGCCCCGAGGGCCGTGTGCGTACGGTCAGAGGGCTGGGATCAGGCGACGGTGTCGTTGGACTGCAGCCGTACGAACGGCTCCTCCAGGACCGGCATGGCGTCGGCTTCGGCGCGGCCGATGAACCCGACCTGGTTGGCCTCCGCGTACAGCTCCACCAGGCGCTGGATCTCGAACTGCAGGGCGTCGACGATCCAGTAGAAGGAGAAGTCGCCGAGCATGCCGATGTAGTCGTTGTCGGCCATCGTCGACGGCGCGAACTCCGAGAGGACGTAGGGGATCTCGAGGATGGTGTCCGGCTGGTCCCCGAGGCCGGCCTTCCAGATGTACTGGTCGTTGGCGTCCTTGATCTTGCGGACCTCGGCCAGGACCAGGCGGTGGAACAGCCACCGCGCGCGGCGGTGGTACTGGCTCTTGAGCGTGTACTTGGCGTCGATCAGCGCGTCCGCCGCGAAGCCGTCGGTGGAGTTGTGCACGAAGTTCGTGCCGTCCGTGGGTACGTCCAGGTCGCGGCTGGTCGTGATGCCGCCGAGCTCGGCGTTGCCCGGGGTGAACAGGCCCAGCGGCTTCTGGTTGCCGTCGCCCGTCATGAACGCGTTCTCCTGCGCGGTGCCGTGCCGGTAGGCCATGCGCTCACGCACGATCGCCTCCGGGGACATCGTCGCCTTGCGCAGCAGCGTGCGGGAGATCTTCACCCGCTTGGCGAGCGGGTGCGGCCGCAGCTCGCGCTTGCCGAACCGCAGCGCGTCGTCCTGGTTGCCGGTGGCCACCTCGCTCGTCCAGGTGGCGTCGTCCAGGTCCGCGTCCCGCGTCGGGATACCGAGGGACTCGGCCATCGTCAGGCGCTGCACGGTGGCCAGGCCCCGGATCGGCATCATGTCGTCGACGTTGGCGAGCAGCTGCTGAACGAACTGCTCGGGTGCGACGAGGAACCCGCCCTCGGGGTCGTTGCCCGCGTTCAGCGCGCGGGCCTGCGTCGCGGACAGCGCGGAGCGCCCGTTGCGCAGGTAGGCGTTCCACGCGTCCATCCGCTCCTCGGCGCCGCGGCCGCCCGGGCGGTTCGGGTCGTCGTCGGGCAGGTCGTCGACGCTGCGGCGGTCGTCCTCGAGGAGGCGTTCGGCTCGCTCGATGGTGGCGTCGAGCTTGTCCCGCTCGTCCATGATCGAGTCGAACTTGGTCTCTTCATCCGGCGTCATCGCGCGGCTGGCGTCGGTCGCCGCCTGCATGATCGCCGTGGCCTCCTTGCCCAGCTTGCTGCGCTGGGCCTTCAGCTCGCGGATCTTCAGGGTCGTCATCTCTCCGTCCCCTTCTGGGTGTTAGGTGGTGCCGCCCGCGGTGCAGGGGGCGGAAGTCAGGTCGTGGCCAGCCGCAGGCCGGCCACCTTCAGGCGCCGCATGCGGGCCTCGTGCGCGGCGGCGCGCTCGTCGTCCTCGTCGTCCGTGCCGCCGGCGGCGTCGAGGAGCTCGCTCAGCGCGTCGCGGGCGGAGGTGACGAGCTGCTTGTTCTTCTTCGACAGCACCGCGCCCGCCCGCCCGGGCACGCTGCTCAGCTGGTCGAGGTGGTCCATGACGGCCTGGGCGAAGGCCTCGGCGTCCGGCCGGCCGCCGGCGAGGTGGCGGACCAGGGCGAGCTGGTCGTCACGGCCGGATTCGACGATCGCGTTGGGGTCCATCGGCAGCGGCACCGCGGAGACCTCGAACAGTTCCCAGCCCTCGGGGGTGCCGTCGTCGGCGATGTTCCATACGTCGAAGCCGATGGAGAACGCGTTCATGATCTTGTTGCGGTACTTGCGTTCGACCTTGCGGGCGAAGTCGTCGTCCTGGTCGAAGACGACGGCCATCTTCAGCTTCTCGCCGTCGATCCACGTCTTGTCCGAGCGGCCGATCGGCAGCCCGTCACGGCCCCAGTACGAATGCCCGTAGCCGACAACGGGGTTGGCCTCGAAGCGGCCGAGCTCGGCGCCCTTCATGGTGAGGTTCAGGCCGTCGCCCTTGCGGCCCTCGGTCGCGGCGACGATCGTCAGCGGCTTGCCTGCCGCGTCGTCGCCCTGGTCGTCATCGTCGGCGCGCTGGACGTAGCCGCGCAGGTAGTGGCGTTGCCCCTTCATCGGTCCCTCCCGGGGTGTCGTATCTGCCGGTCACGCGGCGCGGTCTGCTGCTGGCGTGCGGAGAAGCGCGCCGGAGTGCGGCCGCAGGAGTCCTCACGGCGCACGTGCCACCAGGCGCCGGACGGGCCGCGCTCGGCGGGGCGTCCGCACGCCGAGCAGCTGCCTTCCTCGATGCCGTCCGGCGGCTGCTCAGTCGGCGACAACGGGCACCACCTCGCAGTCGCACCCGGCGTGTACCGGGGGGTGGAAGGTGTTCCGCTTGGCCTTGAGGGTCTCGCCGTCCTCGCCTTCGACCTCGTCGCCCTTGGCGATGAACGGCTCTTCGATGGCGATCGTGCGGCCGTCGAGCTTGGTGCAGTACGGGCAGTTCTTCGAGCCGCGTGCGACCCACTGCAGCTGGCGGACGCCGGCCTCTTTCCACGTCTCGCGTGCCGCGGCGTTGGGCAGCTGCGCCGCTTCCCAGCGGGCGGTCTGCTCGGGCCGCTCCTGCTGCCACTTGGTCAGCAGGTCGACGACCGCCTCGGCGGCGTCCTGCTGGCTGTCGGCGGCCTCCGTGCGCTTGCGCAGTCCCCCGAAGCTGGTGGCGAGCCGGTAGGCGACGTGGGAGAGCGTGTAGGCGTGCGCCCACGTGGAGAGGTCCACCTCGTCCTCGTGGCCGACCTGATCGGCGGCGTCCTCGGCGACGTCGGCGGCGAACGCGGTGATGATCGGCAGCCACAGCGCGGTCATCGCCGCGGCGATCGGCCCGTCCTGCGCGTACAGGACCTGCAGCGCGGCGATAAACGCCGACGTCGACCGGCCGCCGCGGTCGCCGGTGTCGAGGTGCTCGTCGACCAGGCCGCCGACTTTCTTCCGCTCGAGGTCGGCGATCTCCTGGTCCGCCTCGGCGATCTTCGGCGCCCACGCCTCGGCGATCCGCTCGCGGGCGGCGACCGAGCGGCCGGCCAGCATGCGCGCGTGCCGGCGCGCCACCGCCCGGGCGTCGTCCTCGTCGTCGGTCGCCGGGCTGCTGCCGGCCGGGACCATGTTGAGGGGGACGAGGTAGGCGTCGCCGCCGTCGACCGGGTTGAGGTTCTCCCGCTCGCGGACGTCGTTCGCGGACAGCCATCCCCACTGACGGCCCACCGCGTAGGCCTGGTAGCGGGCGACGGTGTTACCGCGCAGCAGCGCGTCGACCAGGTGCTCGGGGAAGTACCGGGCGCGTTCCTCGGGCAGCAGGAGCTGGGTGAGGATGGCCTGCTCCCAGCGCGTCAGCCACGCGCTGAGCGCGCTGCTGACGTAGTCGATCTGCTGTTCTTCGATGTTGCTGAAGGTGGCCCGGTCCAGGTCGCCGATCTTGTGCGGGGGCAGGCGCAGCCAGCGGGCCATGTCGGTGACCTGCAGCTTGCGTGTCTCCAGGAACTGGTTCGCGTCGTTGGGCAGGCCGACCTGCTGCCAGGTCACGCCCTCTTCGAGGATCGCCACGCGGTGGGAGCGGTCGATGCCGCGGTGGATGTTCTCCCAGTCGTCCGCCATGCGCTTGCGCGCCTCGGGGGAGAGGTTCTCCGGGTGCGACAGTGCGCCGGCCGGCGCCGAGCCGTTGCTGAACGTCTTCGCCCCGTAGTGCTCGGTGGCCAGGCCCAGGCCGATGCTGTTCGCGGCGAGCTCGACGACGCTGTAGCCGCGCACGCCGTCGAAGCCGAGGCCGTTGACGTAGAGGAACTCGCCGGGAGCGAGGTTGGCGTAGATGCCGTTGACGTCGTCGCGGTACTTCAGCCACCGCTCGACACGGCCCTTGCCCATCTGCCGCACGCAGACCTTCAGCCGGTCCGGGCGCAGCGGCCACAGCTCCTCGATGACGCCCGTGCGCTCGTCGGTGACGACGTAGGCGGCGCCACCGCCCCAGGTGATGGCGTGGCCCTGCAGAGCCTCCTTGAAGCTCATCGCGCCCATCATGTCGTTGGGAGCGTCGTGCAGCAGCGGATACAGCGGATGCCCGGTAGCCCGGGCCTTGCCGCGGCGCATCCGCTCGTACAGGAACAGCGGCAGCAGGCCGAGATCCTCGGCGATGACGCGCACGCCGGCGAAGAACGGGGCGTACATCATCGCCGTGTCGTAGTCGACGCGCACGCCGGCGCTGTTGGCCATGTCGCCGGTGAACCAGTCGACGACCCACTTCTCCGGGGTGGCGATCCCGGACAGCGGACCGGCCGAGGCCCTCGCTACCGTCTGCACGGCGGAACGCAGGAAGCCCATCAGCGCGTCACCCGCCCTTCCTTGGCATCGATGAGCGCCTGGCGCGCGTCGGCCTTCTCGGTGAGGACGGAGAAGACCAGGCCGACGGCGAGCAGCGCGCCGCCTACAACGGTCAGGCCGAGCCATGGGGCGACCAGCCACAGGCCGGCGCCGAGGAGCACGATCCCGAGCAGCGCGAGGACGTCCCAGCGGTCCACCCGTCACCTCCTGGTGGTCACAGGGCCATGCCCTGGGTCTCGTAGACGGACGGCTTGGGCATGCCGCGCATCGCGCCGTCGACGGCGAAGAGCAGCGAGGGGATGCCGTCGATGCGTTTGCCGGTCTTGTCGCGGTCCGGCTTGACCGGGCGCAGGCGGTCGGGGTCGTCGCGCGGGCTCTTCTTCTCGACGTTGTCGGCCATCCACTGCGCGACGGGATTGCCGAAGTGCGCGAGCTCGGCCGCTTTCAGCCGCCGCATGAGCTCACTCATCGGCGCCGTCATCCGCAGGTAGGTGGTGTCGGACTCCTGCATCTTCAGCCGGGTCCGCTTGGTGATCGCCTGCCGTACGGGTTCGCCGCACCACTTGTCGTAGGCGACGCTCACGATCTTGAAGTCGCCGTGGTCCGCGGCGATGTCGTCGTAGATCGTGTCGTAGTCGATCGTGTCGCCCTCGGTCTCGGTGATCCATCCGTCCCGCACCCACTCCTCGAAGCGGCCGTTGGTGTGGTCGCTGAGGACCGGGGTGATGGACTCCGGGACCCAGAACCGCCACAGCGCCGAGCCGTCCGGGAAGAGCAGCGTCCAGGCGGTCAGGTCGAGCTTGCTGGACAGGTCCAGCCCGCCCCAGCAGCGCTCGCCCTTCAGCCGCGCCCGGACCCAGTCCGGCGTGGGGGCGACCTCGCGGGTGCACGCGTTCCACAGGTCCATCGAGATCCACCGCGTCACCTGGCTCACGCGCTGGTTCAGCCGGAACTGGCGGAACCCGTTCTCGGCGGCGACGTTCTTGCAGGCCTCCTCGGCCTCCTCGCGCAGGGACGCGAAGGACAGGAAGTTGCCGAGGGCGGGGTTGGGCCAGGCCCAGTTCCGCTCGTCCCACGGATCGAGCGAGACGGGCAGCTCCGGCCGCGCCGGGAACAGCCGCCACAGCCGCTCCAGCTCGTCGACCGTACGGGGCGCCTTGCGCACGAACACGAAGTGGTGCGGTGCCCGCGCGGGGTCCTCGAGGACGCGGTCGGCCTCGTCGATGAAGTCGGCGCCGAAGCTGGCGCCGTCCTTGGTCTCGGTGGTGATGGCCAGCATGAGCGGCTGCACGCGGGCGCCGGCCGCCGTGCGCATGGCCGTCCACAGCGAGTCGTCCGGCTGGGAGAGGACCTCGTCGAGGATGAACGCGTGCGGGTTGTGGCCGAGCTCGACATCGGCGTCGGCCGGGATGACCTCGTAGTGGCTGCCGGTCTTCTCGTCGACCAGGCGCCGCTGGTTCTTGATGTGGGTCAGCCGCTCGCTCAGGATCGGCGACTTCTTCACCATCTTCGTGGCGGGCTCGAACACCTTGCCCGCCTGGCGGGTGTTCGCGGCCGCGCCGTAGACCTCGGCGGACTCCTCGCCGTCCGCGCACAGCATGTACAGCGCGATCCCGGACAGCAGCGCGCTCTTGCCGTTCTTGCGCGCCATGACCACCGTGGCACGGGTGTAGCGGCGGACGTAGCGGCCCCACTGCTCGGACCAGTGGACCTCGCCGAACAGCGGCCGGATGATCTCGTGCTCTTGCCACGGCGCGAGCTCGAAGCGGGTGTTGGCGAGCGCGCCGGCGGGGTGGATGAGCAGCTCGGCGAAGAACTTGACGACCTTGTCGGCGCGCGGCTCGCAGTAGTGCGCGCCGCGCCGGGTGCACGTCTTGCCGTCGAGGGTGTAGCCGCACACGCCACCGCGGCGGCTGGCCGGCCGCCACCGCTTGTGGTGGTCGATGCGGACCGTACGCGTGCGCCGTGCGGGCCGCGTACGGGACGGCTTGCGGGAGGTCGGCCGGGTGGTGGTGCGCGCGGCAGCCATGGCGCCCTCCCTGCGTCAGGACAGCAGCCGCTCCGCGCTCTTCCCGTCCCCCTGGTTCGGGATCTTCAGCTGGGCGCGGTCGCTGGGGGTCAGGCCGAAGCGGGCGCCGTAGCGCTGGACTTGGGCGTCGGCCGCGTCCAGCGCCAGCAGCCACGGGTTCTTCGCGCGGCGGGTGCCGGTCAGCTCGCCGTTCTTGTTGAACACGTCGAGCTCGACGACGGCGCCCTCCTCGTCGACGTGCTCGGCGGCGTCGCGCCGGCGGGCCACAGCGTCGCACCAGTTGGCGAAGGCCTCGGTGTCCCACGGGGTCAGCACCCGCTTGGCCTCGAGGTCGCCGGCGAACTGCTCCCACACCTCGAGGGCGGCGTCGCTCAGCCAGCCGGGCGGGAGGACCTCGCCGGCGTCGGGCTGCGGCTCGTCGGTGTTGATCCGGTCCTTGCGGTCGCCGTGCAGCACGCGCAGCTGCGTGGGCTTGGGGGCCGGTCCACGCTTCCCCATGATCACCTCCATGGTCACGCACGGTTACGGCGGGCGGCCCCGGTACGGCGGATCCCGTTACCTGTCAGCGCGAGAGCCCGCTCCCCCCCGCGTTCCGACCCCTCCCAGGACCAGAAATTCCAGGCCCCCTCCCCCGGCCGGCACCGTCACGTTCCGTCAGATCAGAACGGAGGAACGTCAGGCTCGCGGGGCGTGGCTGCCCAGCCGGCGGGCTGGTGCTTGCCGGTGGCCCGGGCGTGGCAGGAGGCGCACAGGCCTCGGCCGTAGTTGGGGTGGTGCTCGTCGAGGCCGCGCCGGCGGAGCTCGCGCTTGGACAGCGGGTAGTGGTCGGCGTGCTCGCTGCGCGCACCGCACGGGCTGCCGTGCTTGTGTCCCTCGTCGGTGCACACGCAGGTGGGGTCGCGTTCCAGGACGCCCGTGCGGAAGCGGTCGCGGTGCTCGGCTCCGTAGCCCTGGGCTGTGGCTGAGGGACGGTCACGGCGTGAGCCAGCCAGGCACTCGGCGCACTTGGCGCTGCCCTGCACGGGTTCGCGTGGGCAGCCTGCTGTGGTGCAGGGACGTGACGCGCGGGATGGCATGGCTACAGCACCACGGGCCCATGGTTGGGTCCCCCGGGGCGCACCGTTGCTTCCCAGTCCCTCTTGATCTTCTCCACCTGCTCGGGCGTGAGGGGATCGTGGACGTGCTCCTGGGCGTACGGGACGTGCACGGTGAGGAGGACGTTGTCGTCCCCGGCCATGACGAGGTGGCCGTCCTGGTCCAGGGCGAGGAGGACGAGGGTCACGCCGTGCGCGTCCATGGTCAGCGAGCGGACGTGGTGTGGGAGGCCGAGGACCTCGAGGGCGGCGTGTACCTGGGCGCTGCCGATGGCGGCGGGGAGCTGGGGCATGGGGAGCATGGGTCTCCTTCCGATAGCGAGGCAGCCCGGGGTTCAGGTCACCAGGCTGCCTCGCCTCCACGCCGCCGTGCGTGGTCATGGTGGCGGCCCCGTACCTGGCGGGTACTGGGCCGCGCTGTGCGGTGGGGTCAGCGTTGGGTCATCTGCATGTCCTCGAGGGTCCACGTGTTGTCGTCCTTGGTGGACACGGTGCACACGTACTCGGAGCGGACCTTGGCGCCGAAGCCGTTCTGGCTGTCGACGACGCCGGCGACTTTGTATTTCCAGGGCTTGGTGTCGCTGAGGACGGTGGTCTTGGCGTAGTCGGAGTCCATGACCCCGGGGAACTCGGCGCTGCCGGGGGACTTCAGGCGCTGCTTGACGAAGTCCTCGCACATCACGGCGGCGGCCTCGTCGAGCGGTTTGCCGTCGCTGCTGCAGGCGGTGAGGAGCATGGCCGCGGTGAGTGTGGAGACCGTAGGGACGTTGAGGTGTCGGATTCGCATGTCGTGCACGGTGGCGGCCGGGCGTCTGGTTACGGGCGCGTATGAGGGGCTTGTGACGGCGCTGTGGCGGGGCTGTGACGGGGTGTTCGGTCCCGCTGCCCGGGCGCTGCCCCGTACGGCGCTCCGCACTGGCGTCGTACGGCCCGGGCAGCGGGGGCTATGGGGTGCTGATGCCGACGAGGCGTAGGGCGCGGGCGCGGGTGACTTGTTCGGCGTGGGCGATGTCGGTGCGGGTGTAGAGGGTGCGGCGGTGGTCGTCGATGCCGTGGGGGGTGAGGTGGCCGCGGCTGCGCCATTGGCGGATGGTGGCGGGGGTGACGGCGGCTGCGCCGGCGGAGACGAGGCGGCGCCAGGTGGTGGCGAGTTCGGCGGCCTGGGTGGCGGTGTAGAGCGGCTCGTGCATGCGTGTGTCACCTCCGTGAAGGGTTTCGGGAGATGGGCACACGTGTGCCGTTGGCATGAGTGTGACGCTACGTGGTGATCTTTGTCCAGCAGGAACGCCGGCGGCCCGTCTCGTACCGGGGTGCGAGGCGGGCCGTGTGAAGCGTCGACCGGGACCAGCCGAGTGCCAGGGGGCAGTGTGGCACAAGGGTGTGACAGCCGTCAGAGGTGCCATTCCTCCCACGACTCCCAGCCGTCACGCGTCCGTTTGACCACGACCGGCAGCTCCACGCGGAAGCGATGCCCGCAGGGGTCCACGTCGATCTCCATCCATTCCTCGTACTCGTACCAGCCGACCTGCACCGCGTCGCCGCCGCACTGCGGGCAGCACGGCAGTGGAGAGGCGTCGTCGCGTGGGGCGTCGTGGAAGGCGATGGCGCGGTGGCCGTCTAGGGGGATCCGCACCGAGTCGTCCATGGGGTCATCCTTCCGCATGGTCAGGCTGCGTCTTCTGTGGCCGCGGCCTGGTGGGCGCGTAGGAAGTCGGCGGCGTGCTGGTCGTATTCGGCGTGGGTGAGGTGGTGGCCGCAGCGGCTGCAGGTGATGCCTTCCTGTCCGTCGACGGCGGCCAGGGCGAAGGCCTCGCAGGCCGGGCACTGGGCGGCGTATTCGTGGCGGTGGGGGACGGCGTGGGTGAGGTCGCGGATGCGGTCGATGAGGTCGCCGAGCTGGCGGTGGAAGTCGGCGATCCAGGGGTGGGTGAGGGCGTGGGGGAGGTAGGCGGTGAGCCAGGTGCACCAGCCGGGGATGGTGGCGCCTTTCTTCGGTACGGCTTGTTCGCAGGGGCGGGTGTACTGGGTGCCGTAGAGGTCGCGGCGGACGGCGGGGTGGCTGTAGGCGATGAATCCGGCCCAGGCGTCGAGCCATGCGCGGATGGGGATGGTGTCGGGTTCTTCGTCGGCGGTGCCGGGGTCGGCGTGGCCGGGGCCGAGGAGGGCCAGGACGCGCATGTCGACGGGGACGGGTGCGTGGGCGCGGCCGGTGCCGCCGATCCGGCCTGCAGACGGGCGTCCGGCGGGTGCGACGAATTCCTCGAGCAGGCGGGTCTGGTAGGGGAGTTCGGCGAGCCATGCGCGGAGTTCGTCGGTGTGGAGGGGGCAGGCGTGCTGTCCGTCGGGGGCGGTGCGGGGGCAGATGGCGCAGCTGCTCATCGTTGGACCTGCTGCAGGTCGGTGAAGATCTGTGCGATGTCGCCGGGGGTGAGCTGGGGGTAGTTGCCGAGGACGTAGCCGAGTCGGACGTCGAGCTGTGCGGCGTGGACGGCGTGTGTCCAGTGGCCGGCCATTGTGCGTGCCTCGTCGGGGCTGAGCTCGCCTTTCATGGAGCCGCGCGCGATGTGGACGTAGGGCAGGCCGGTGTGGAATCCGGCGCAGGCCTCGATGCGCAGGGCGGGCTTGCCGGCGGGTGATGGGCGGACACCGCGGATGTCGCGGAGCATGTGGCCGGCTGTGAGGGTGTCGACCTTAAGGCTGGTGCGGCACCAGTTGAGGAACGCGACGTCCATCTCGGCGTGGGCGGCGGCGGCCATGAGGTCGCGGGCGGTGGTGAGGACGTCCTCGGGGTCGAGGATGGCGCTGATGGGCCCCCAGTCGAGCTGGCAGGCAGCCTTGCGGGTGGTGGGATGGATCATCGATCGGATGTAGGCGGTGCGCTCGTCTGCCGAGGTCATGATCGTTCTTTCCGGCCGGTGACGACCGGCCATGGCTACTGGATAGTAATGACAGGTCTCTCGCGCGTACGCGCGCGCCTGCGTTCCGCGCGCGCAATCACAGGCGCGCGCGAGGCTCAGGGCTGTTCGTAGGTCACCGGGTCTCCTTGCGGGTGTGGTTGGGGCAGGTGGGGTCGTGGTGGGTGTTGAGGGTGGTCCACCAGCGTTCGCAGCAGGCGTCGTGCAGGTGGCGGATGGCGTCGAGCATGGGCTCGGGGTGGTGGCCGGCTTCGTCGATGGCGGCCTGGTCCTGCTCGGCGGTCGTGGTGGTGTGGTGGCGGCCGCGGAGGTGGCGGTGGGCTTCGATGGCGCGGCAGATCATCAGGTAGGCGCCGGCCCACAGGATGATGAGCGCCGCGGCGCCGCAGAGCAGCAGCAGGATTTCGAAGGCGGTGAGGGTGTCGTCGAGGGTCATGCTCGGGGTCCGAAGATGTGTTCGAATGCCTGGTCGGCGTGGGCGTGGAGGGCGGTCATCGTTGCCACCGATGCGGCCGTACGCCGACGCGGACCCTGCCTGCGGACATGCGCCGGCGTGTGCCGTGTACGGGCAGGGGCGGGGCGGTGCAGGTGGCGGCGTGGGGCATGTGCAGGGCTTCGGCGCCCTCGGGGGTGGGGCGGTCCTTGGAGAGCTGGCGGACGAGCCACCGTCCGGTGTGGTCCTGGCGTACGGCCTGGTTGCCTCGCTCGTCGCGGTCGCGGTCGACCATCTGGGCTTTCTGGCGTTCGGTGGTGCACCAGATGACCTGGGCGAGGCATCTGGGGCAGGTGGCGGGCCCGTTGGGGGCGGGCGGGCGTGGGGTCGGGTAGGGCATTGCATCGGGTCCTTGTCGGTCAGGCGGTGGGGCGGCAGGTGGTGCACAGGCCGGCGGGCAGGGGTGTGCGGGCTGGGCGGTGGCAGTCGGTGCAGTGGTGGCTCAGATGGGGTGGGTGGGCGGTGCGGTAGCGCTCGCGGGTGCGGGCGTCGTCGATCTCGGCGCAGGCTTTGCAGGGCTGGCCGGTGTGGGCGAGGAATCCGAAGTGGCACTCGGGGCGGCGGCACTTGGAGCGCACGGGCAGGACGGCGCCCAGCAGCCAGCGGCCGGGGTCGTGGATGTCCTCGGTGGGGGTCCAGGCACGCAGGCGGGTGATCTGGTCGCGGATGTCGTCGGGCCAGATCCCGGAGTCGAGTTGCCGTCCGATCTCGCGGGCGATGCGCCGGACGGTGAACACCGTGCAGGCGGGCAGGAGATCCGCGACGGGGGCCAGGACGGCCCAGACGCGTGGGCTGAGGGTCAGCGGCGGTCCGGCGTACGCGGGGCGCTCTGGGGGGCGTACAGCGGGCCGGAACGTGGCGGGAGCGACCGAAGCGACCGAGCCGGTCCGGGAGTTATCCACAGGCGGGGCGACCCACTTACGGTCATCTCGCCTACGGCGGAAAGCCCCACGCTCCTGCGTGCTTCCCCGGTCGTTCAGTTCTTGGTCTTCCTTATACGCGGGGGCCCCGCCCTCAAGATCGGGAGCCACCCCGCCTTCAGCATCGGGAGTCGGCACCGGGGCGGGGTCCGGAGCGGGGGGCTCGTCGACCGGGCGGACGGGGTCGTCGTGGACGGTGATGGCGTGGCGGCCGCGGTAGCCGGCGCGCTTGTCCTGGCTGATCCAGCCGGTGTCTTCGAGCTCGTCCAGGAGGCGGGCGACCGTGCCCTCGTGCAGGGGCTTTCCGGCGTGGCGGCCGCCGTGGTGGCGCAGCACCGCGGCGATCTCGCCGAGGGTGAGGTCCCGCTTCTCGACGAACGTGGTGTAGCGCAGCAGGAGGTACAGGCGGTGCAGGGTGCCGCGCAGGGTGTCCGCGGCCCGTACGGGCGCGCACACGAACCGCTCGCCCTCGTCGAGGGGACGGCACGTGCGCTCGTTCGTACGGCCCGTACCGGTCCCCCGGTGCGAGCGCTGCCGGCGAGTGAGCTCCTGCACGCCGTCGGTGGGTGCGGGCCTCGACAGCCGCCGCAGCGCCTTTTCGACGGTGGAGACGCCCAGGCCGGTGTAGTCGGCCAGCTTCTCCACCGAGGCCTCGCAGGACCGGTTCTTCGACAGGGCCCGGACCTTGCCGTAGACCTTCGTGTCCGCGTCCGCGTACGCGCCGGCGTCGAGGACCAGGCGCAGCGGGTACTTCACCCACTGCCCGCGGCCCGCGCCACCGGCCCCGCCGCTGCTGCGGCGGGGCTCGGAGGCGAGCGCGCGGGAGTGGGTCACGGTGTCCTAGCTGGTGTCGTCGACGGATTCGCCGCCGGGAACGGTGTAGGTGGCGCCGCACGGGGCGGTGCGTATGCCGGGGCCGGTGTGCCGGTGCCGCTCGCCGCAGCCGCCCGGGCCGTCGCAGCGCACCGTGTACTCGGTACGCCCCGACGTGCGGATCGGATCGGCGCTCACGGCGGCCGGCCCGCCCCAGCGGGGCGGATCGGCGGGCAGCAGCGATAACTGCCGCTCGGCGCCGCTCATGAGGCATCGCCGGTACTGGGTGGCTCCTGGCGGGCGCCGGGGGCGGACGGGATGGTGAGCGTGATGGCCCGGGCCACGTGGGTCTGCTGTCCCTGCGGGGTCGCCACGCGACGTATCAGGCCCGTCCGCTCCAGGTCGCGCAGGGAGAGCTTTACCGAGCGCTGGGTCAGCCGGGTCTTCTCTGCCAGGGAGCTGAGGTGCTGGATACCGCCTGCGGGCAGGTAGCCGTCCGTGCCGGCGTGGTGGGCCAGCACGAAGGCGACCAGTCTCGGGGCGTAGTAGAGGCCGGTGTCGGTCTGTACGGCGGCTTCCCACGCGCGGCGGTCGTAGCGCGGCGCGGCCGTGGTCTGTGTGCGGGCGGCCGGAGCCTGGCAGGTGGGTGTGGGGGCCGCGGTGAGCGGGGCGCCGCAGCGGCCGGCGGCCAGGTCTGCCGGGGTCGGTACGGATCTGGTGGACATGGGTTCACTTCCTTGCGGTCGGAGTGCCCGGGCAGCGCCGGGCGTGGATGAAGGGGGCGGCCTTGACGAAGCGGGCGACGTCGGCCGGCTCGCCGCGCTCTTCGAAGAGGCAGCCGTGGGGGCAGGTCAGGCGGGCGTAGGGGGTGCGCACCCAGCCACCGCGGCGGGGGTTGTAGTCGGCGACCACCCACAGCCCGGGCAGCTCGGCAGGCGGCCACGGTTTGGCGGTCACGGCTGCCGGCCGGTGGCCGGGTCGACGGGTGCGGGGTTGGGGTGTGGCCGGGGCACCGCGCCGGCTGGCGGGCCGTCGCAGTCGGCCACCAGCAGCAGGGCAGCCACCACGGCCGCAGTCAGCACGGCCCATGCGCGGATCACCACAGCCACCTCCAGGAGTGGTCGGTTCAGATGGGCCGCCCGTCCCGCCGGGAACTACGGGGCGGACGGCCGGTCATCAGGCGGCCGGCCGGTCAGCCGGCCGCAGCCACATGTGCGTCAACTCCCAGCGCTGGCCCTCACGCAGCACGCCGCGTTCGCGCGCTGTACGGACCGCGCCTGCGAGCCGGCCGACGGCGTAGTTGATGACCTCGGCCGCGTACGCGCCGGTCTCCTCGAGCAGCGCCAGGTCCTCGGCCAGGCCCGGGAACCGCTTCAGGTCGACGACCACCATGTGGCGCGGCGGGGGCGGCGCCTGGCCGACCATCACGTCGAGGTGGCTGGCCACCCTGGCAGCCACCGGCGCGGCCACCTCAGCCACCGGCCGACGTGGCCGCTCAGCCACCTCAGCCACCGGCGCGGCGGCCTCGGCCAGTGGCCGGGTAAGGAGCTTGGCGGCCGCATGCCGGCTGATTCCCAACTCGGTCGCGACACGGCGCGCGCCCCAGCCCAGCTCGGCCCTCAACCGGTGGGCCTCGGCATGCTGGTCGACGCCGCTCACCGAGCGCCGCCGACGTGGATGGGCCGGCCGTCGCGGACGATGGTCAGCCGGTGCGGGCCGGCTTCCATCCACAGCTCGGTCAGCGGGTCGGGGTCGTCGTCGACGGCGAAGCAGCCGACCATGCCGTCGAGGAACTCGGTGTCCTCGGGCAGGGTGTGGGCGAGCAGCTGCATGGACAGGAACCCGCCCTCGGACGCGGCGACGAGGTACGTCTCACCGAACGCGGCCGTGGTGCCGGCGGCCTCGTAGTGGACGTGGACCATGTCGCCGGGGCGGGCCGGATACCAGGGCGCCGTGGTGAGCGCGGCGTAGCCGGAGTTGAGGGCGGCGACCTCGCCGACGAGATCCCGGCGCCGCTTGGCGTCCTCGGCCTGGGCCAGCGGGCTCACCGGGCCGTCCGCGTTTCCCCACACGGCAGTAGCGATGTGCTCGGCCAGGCCCCTGGGCGTGCCGCTCCAGGTGTTCTTGATGTGGGGCGTGTTGAGGTAGCGCTCGGCGACCTGCACCGTCATACGGTCCGGCTCCGCGCCCGGGATGAGTTCGGTCATCGCGAGGGTGATGAGCGCGGTCCTGCCGGTGAGGCCGCGGCGCCGCCCGGCGTCCTCGGCCCGGGCCAGCGGACTCGGCTCGGGCTCGGTGGCGGCGCGTCCGTACAGGGCGGTGTAGATGGCCTCGGCGACCTGCGGGATGGACGCCGTCCACTCGTTGCGGCCGCCGTCCAGCCGCAGTACGGGCTCGCGCAGTTCGCGGCCGACGAACGGCCGGGCCAGCTGAGGCTGACGCAGAACCCGGGTGATGATCTCAAGTCGCGTGTCGCGACGCATAAGCGTGTGTCCTTCGGTGTTGCCGGGTGGGCGGGACGGTTGTCAGGGCACGTCCCGCCCACCCGGGGATCGGGGTGGGTCAGGCCGTGGGTCGCCGGTGGCGGCCGGGACCTGGCGGGCCTGGGCGGGTGTGGCGCAGGTCGGCGTGCGCCCACACCGTGGCGTGGGGCAGGGGCGGCGCGGTGTGCTGGACCGGCTGGCCGATCGTGCGCGCCGGACGCCGCACGGGCAGCCGGTCGAAGATCACCGCCAGCGCGAACACGGCGGCCATGACGAGGCCGAGGTAGAAGACGCCGAGCAGTAAGATCACGGCGCCACCCCCCGCACCTGGTCGCGGCTGACCCACTCCTCGGTCAGGCACAGGGCGACGACGTGCAGCATGTTGTTGGCCCCGAGCTTGTCGACGGCCCGGACGCGGGCCGTGCGCACGGTGTCGTGAGCGAAGTGCAGCCGGGCGGCCGTCTGTTCGGCCGTCTCGCCGCGGGCCGCCCCGGTGACGATGAGGAGCTCGGTCTGAGACAGCGGGCAGCGCTTCATGCGCTCCGCCTCGCGGGCCGCGGCCGCGAGGACCTCCGCGCGCGGGATACGCGCGGCCACCTGCCGCAGGCGCCCGACCTCTTCGAGGAGCAGCAGACGCACGCGATCCAGACGGCGCCCCTCCGACAGCAGATGCTGTTCGGCGGGCGTGCCCGGCAGCCAGCGCCTGCCCGGGCGAGGGCCGGGCGGCAGGAGCAGGCCGCCGCGGCGCAGCTGCGCGATCTCCTTGTCCTTGAGTGGCTCGCTCATCAGTGGGTCCTCGTTTCACGCTCGTCGAAGTGGACGAGGGCGATGTCCAGCGACAGGGCCTGATCCCAGCGCCCGGCAGGCGGTTTCTCGCAGGTGCAGTCCAGGCCGCACAGCGCGGCGTGCATCGCCGCCTCAGCGACCGTGGCCGGGTCGGCGAGCTCGTCCACGTCGAGCACGGCCAGAGCGTCGCCGCAGCGGACGGACCAGCCGGCCAGGTGCGACCACTCGACGGTCAGCCCGTCCGCCTGAGCGGCGGCCGGGACCAGGTCGTCGTGGCCGGGCAGCCACTCAAGCCGCAAGAACAGCTCCCGCTTGCTGCGCGGGTGCTCCTGGCGTACGCCGGTCTCGAGGAGATCCGGCACCATCACGACCTCTGCGAGGGCGGCGTGGACGGCATCGGCGTAAGGGAGGTGCGGCAGGGTGGCCCGGGTGGCGTCGTCCGCCGACAGCGCACTGTCGTGGATGCTCTTCCCGGACCCACCGGCCTCGGTGGTCCCCTCGACGGCGCTCACCGGCCCTCACCGCCCCCGGCGGCCGCGGACTGCTGAGCACGCCAGGCCGCGAGCTCGTCCTCGTTCAGATGACCGCGCGTGGCCACGACTGCAACGTCCACCCCGCTGACCACTGCCTGGGCTTGGTGGGACTCGAAAGCTGCCGCAGTGCTGTTGTGGTCGTAGAACGTGACCTTCACGGTGGCTCTGAGGGCATCGGCCCACGCACGCACACCGGCGGTGCTCCCGGCGGAGATCTCCAGGCTCGCGTACGTCCTGCCCGGGTCCTGGTAGGCGGAGGACTGAGGGCGGATCTCCCGGATCGGCAGGTCGGGATGGTCGGCCAGCAGCTGGCGGGCGACATGGGCGACGCGGAACGCGCCGGCCTCGAAGGCCTCGATGTTGGCGAGCGGGTCCCGCTTGGTGGTCTCACTCACCGGGCACCCCCGGCGGCCTTGTCGTCCTCGGCGCACGTGCAGTTGGGGCCGATGCCGCCGGCGTACGCGCACCGGGCGTCGTGTCCCCCGTTCGGCGGCCACGCGTCGGTGCCGGTGTCCGGCGCGGGCGCGCTCGGTGCCTGCTGGTGGGGGTCGACGGCGGCGGCGAGCTCCGCGCCGGCCGCGGTCATCGCCGCGTACGCGCACGCCAGGTTGCACCACCAGCGCGGGCCGCCCTCGTCGTCGACGCCGGCGACCTCGACGAAGATCCATCCGCGCTCCACCGGCCGGCGGAGCTGAGCGAACTCGGCGTCGGTGGTCCCGCAGCCGGGGGTGTGGCAGGCCTCGGCGGGCTGCACGGTGGTGAGCAGCTTTTCGCCGAGGGCCTGGCGCTGCTCGTCGCCCAGGACGAGGGCGGCCGGGCCGCCGCGTGCGGTGGTGCAGGGGACGATCGTGTTCTCGTGCGGGGTGTCGCCGGAGGGGCCCATCACCAGGCCGTCCCACGTGATGGCGAGGGGTGCGGTGGTGGGGGCGCAGTCGTCGAGGGCGGCCAGGACCTCGCCCACCCTCAGCATGTGGTCGGGGTGGCGGCCCTGGCACAGCTGGCCGACCGCGCGCCAGCGGGCGTGGAACCACGCGCTGGTCTCGGCGTCCTGCTGCGCCTGGGCGAGCTCGGCGCGGACCTCGGCGCGGGCCTGCTCACGCTCGGCAGTCCGTACGGCCTCGATGCGCTGCGGGTCGAAGACGATGCCGGCCTGCACCTCGGCGGCCGCGATGTCGCGCGGGGTGACGGGGGCGTCCTTGGCCATCTCCCTGGCGACCACCGCGGTGACGGCACGGCCCGCAGGCGTCGCGGCCGGTGCGCAGGTGCCGCAGAACAGCACCTGGGCGCCCGACGGGTAGCGGCGGCCCGCAGGGTCCGGGTACAGCGCCGTGTCCCCCGCGCCGGCCAGGGCGCCGCACACCGCGCAGACCGGGCCCTCGACGGACGGCTCCGGGTACGGCGACCGCAGGTCGAACGGGACGTCACTGCCCTGCCACGGGTCGTCGTACTGCGTCCCCGCCGGGGCAGGGAGAGCCAGCCCGAACGTGGCGAACGCAGCCTGTACGGGCGGGGCCGGAGGCCAGGCGGGGGATCCCGGGGGCTGTGCCCCGGGGTTCTGGGATGCTGTGTTCACGGGATTCCACTCCTGGGTGAGGTTTGGGTGTGGATGTGCCGAGGGGTCGTGCACCGGGGTCCAGCCGGGCGCGGCCCCGTTCTTGTGTGGTCAGGCGGCCGTGCTGGCGCTCTGCTGCTGCGGGCGAATGGCGCCCTGCAGGAGCACGACCAGGCGGCCGATCTCGGCGTCCGTCAGCCGACAGCGCGAGCAGTCGTCCGGGTCGGGCCGGCCGTGCTGGCACGGCTCGTTGAACCCGGCCTCGAACGCCTCGTCAGGTGTCAGGCAGACGCGGCCGCTCATGCCGCGTTGCTTTCCGCCATCGCCGCCGTGGGGTCCGCCATCGCCGCCGTGGGGTCCGGCGGCATCAAGTCGGCGATCTCGCAGTCGAGTTGCGCGGCGAGCCGGGAAAGGACGGAAGCGGATGCGCCGCTCTTCCCCTTCTCGATGCGACACAGCTGTGCAGCCGAGATGCCGACACGTGCCGCGAGTTCGTTCTGAGCGAGGCCCGCCTGTACGCGCTTGCGGAGAACCCGCACAGGGTCCTGAGCAAGCCGGGTTTGGGCTTGTTCCATGCTGGAGAGATTACGCTGGATTACAGCTAGCAGTCAATAATTGGCCGTAATCCAAGGGAGTCCGACGTACTGACGTGCGTAATTACGCGAGATTGCGTACGCTTACTTGCTGGTCAACCGAGCCGGGAGTGCAGATGACGGCGCAGCAAGCCGCCCCCGAGCCCCCGCCCGAGGCGGTCCTCATCCGCAGGGCACGCCAGGCCCGGGGCATGACGCGCGCAGAAGCGGCGGAACGAAGCGGGGTCGTGAAGGCCTCCCGCTGGGGCCAGATCGAGAACGGCTACCTCATGAAGGACGGCACCCCAGTAGCCACCAAGGTCGGCGACATGCAGCTGGCGCACATGGCGCGGACGGTCGGCTTGGCGCCGGAGCGGCTTGATGGCGCGGGCCGGGCCGATGCCGCGGAGATCCTGCGGGAGATCGCACGCCAGGAGACCGAGGCTTCGCAGGAGCAGGAACGGCCGTATGCCGATCTGTCGGACCGGCTTGAGCGCACGGCGTGGGAGATGCCGCTGTCCGTCGAGGACCGGAAGTTGATCGTGGACATGCTGCGTGAGGCGAAGGCGCAGGGGCGCGGCGATCGGAGCGCTAGCTAGGGATGAGCCCTGACCTGGGGCTTGTCACGCTGTGGAGTGTTGGTGCTTAGCGGACATTGAGATGGACGACCTCGGGGCCGCGCACCTCGCCCACGACCAGCCGGTCCGGCCGCATCCGCAGTGCCTGCCGCACCAGGTCGTCGAGGGCGACGAGCCCGGCGCCCTCCTGGTTGGCCGGCCTGCTCTCCAGCCGTACGACGTGCGGATGGTCCGGCCTCAGCTCCGCGGAGTCCTCGGCGAGCACGATCCGCTCGCCGTCCCCCACCAGTCCGAGCAACGCGCTCAGGAGTGTGGTCTTGCCGCTGCCCGTGCCGCCGCTGATGAGGAACGACAGCCGTGCGTCGACCAGTGCGCGCAGCACCCCGTCCCCGCCGGGCGGCACCGTGCCGGCCGCGACCAGTTCGTCGAGCGTGAACGCCCGGGGCCGTACAACTCGCAGCGACAGGCACGCGCAGCCGACGGCGACGGGTGGCAGCACCGCGTGCAGCCGGGTCCCGTCGGGCAGGCGGGCGTCCACCCAGGGCCGCGCGTCGTCCAGTCGCCGCCCGGCCACCGCGGCCAGGCGCTGCGCGAGACGTCGTACAGCAGCCGCGTCCGGGAAGGACACGGACGTCAGCTCCAGGCCGCCGCCCCGGTCCACCCACACACGGTCCGGCGCCGACACCAGTACGTCTGTCACGGACGGATCCGCGAGCAGTGGTTCCAGCGGGCCGCTCCCGACCAGCTCGGACCGCAATTGCGCAGCCGCGCCGAGGACTTCGGCGTCCCCCAGCACCCTGCCCTGCTCGCGCAGAGCCTGCGCCACCCGCGCGGGCGTCGGCTCGGCCCCGCTCTCGGCCAGCCACTGCCGCACCCCGTCCAGCAACTCCGACGGCATGCCGACGGCCCTGGCCGCCAACCGCTCCGGAACCAAGCTCCGGGCCGGCGGACCGGCTCGCTCGGCCGAGTCCCGCCGTCCACCACCCGCACCGCCCTCACGCCCGCTCACCCGATCGAGCCCCGTCGCCGTCCCCACGCCGCCCACACACCCACTCTCCTGATCAAGCCCCACCACCGAACCCACGCCGCCCACACACCCACTCCCCGATCAAGCCGCGCCGCCGTACTCATGCCGCCCTCGCCTCAAGCAAAGAGCGCTCCCAGAACTCCCGGCAGAACCGCGCCAGTGGTCCTCGCCCGGCCGCCCCCGGCGGTTCCTCGCTCCCGTGCGGTCGCGACAGCCCCGACTCGACCGGCACCTCACCCACCAGCGGCAGGTCCAGCAGCCGGGCCACCTCGCGGTCGTCGAGTCCGGGTGCGTAGGGGCCGCGTACCGCCACCCGCAGGTCCCGTAGGACGAGCCTGGCCGCGGAGGCCACCTGGCGGGCTGCGGCGACCGCGCGGAGTTCGGCGGGGACCACGAGGAGCCCGATGTCGAGTTGGGCGAGGGCCTCGGCGACGCCGTCGTCGATGCGGCGGGGCAGGTCGACGACGACCGTGCCGCCCCGGCGCCGGGCCGCCGCGAGCACCGCTCGCATCGCCTGCGGCGGAACGGCGAGGCATTCGCCGCGGTCCCAGCTCAGGACCCGCAGGGAGTGCAGCTTCGGCAGTGACTCCTCCAGCGCGCCACTGCCGAGCCGTCCGCGCGAGCCGGCGAACGAGGGCCAGCGCAGTCCTTCGGCCGACTCGCCGCCGAGGAGTACGTCGAGTCCGCCGCCCAGCGGATCGGCGTCCACGAGGAGAGTGCGCAGTCCCTCACGCGCGGCGGTGACGGCGAGGGCACAGGCGAGCGTGGAGGCTCCTGCGCCGCCCCGGCCGCCGATCACGCCGACGGTGAGGGCGGGGCTGCCGACGCCCTCGGTGACGTCGGCGATGCGATCGACCAGCCACTGTTCGCCGTCCGGCAGCATCAGGACGTGGTCCGCCCCGATCTCGACGGCCCGGCGCCACACCCCGGCGTCGTCCTGGTCCCGGCCCACCAGCACCACCCCGCCCCTGCGTCCCGCGCCACGCACGCGGCGGGCGGCGTCATCGCCGACGAGGACGAGCGGCGCGGCCTCCCAACTGCCTCTGGGCTCGGGCACTCCGTGGTGGACCTCGGGCGTGGCGCCGGCCGCCGCGCACAGGCGCAGCAGGTCGTCCAGCAGTTCGGCGTCTTCCGTGACGATCAACGGCCTGCCCGGCCGCCCGGAGGCGGCGGACGGCGGATCGTGTGTGACGACTGCGGTCACGGTTTCCGTCCCCCTTCGCTGCATCGCTCGCGCAGCCCGGCGGCCCCGCGATTCCCAAACGTGTGAAGAACCGGCAACCGGCCTCCATATGAACGGCCGATACGAACCGGCCAAACACGCCCGACAAAACGGAACCGGCCAACAAGTCGGCCCGAGCCGGACGCGCTGGAATCACGGTGCAGCGGTCCCGGAAATCGTGTGGATCTTGGTCGATAACTGTGGACAACTCAGCACCTGTGAATATCGCCGTCACCCAAACAGGTGACCCCTGCACCGAACCCCGCACCGACTCCCGCACCGGCCCCTGCGCGACTCCCGCAGAGCAGCACGATGACTACACACGGTCACGAAACATGAGCATGCCGAACAGGCGGCCGCAGCCGCCTCGCCGCAGCCCTGCGGCAGCACTCAAAAAGGGAAAACCCACCCGGACATGCGACGACCCCCGCCGGGGGGGAGAGCGGGGGTCGTCTCCACGGCCGACTCCGGGGGGGGGGAGGAGTCGGACCGGGTTAGCACGGTCGCGAACGATCCGTGACTTCCATGGTGTACCCGAGAGCCCTCTCAGGCAAACCCACGCGCCCACCTTACGCCGAATGGGCTGCGCCTATGCTCAGGGTCGTGGAAAACCACTCCTTGCCCCGCACAGCGGCCTTCTTTGACCTGGACAAGACGGTCATTGCGAAGTCGAGCACGCTCACCTTCAGCAAGTCGTTCTACCAAGGCGGTCTGATCAACCGCAGGGCCGCCTTGCGGACCGCATATGCCCAGTTCGTCTTCCGAGTGGGCGGTATGGACCATGACCAGATGGAGCGCACACGGAAGTACCTCTCCGCGCTCGTCCGCGGCTGGAACGTCCAGCAGGTCAAGGAGATCGTCGCCGAGACGCTGCACGACCTGATCGACCCGATCATCTACGACGAGGCCGCCTCCCTCATCGAGGAGCACCACATCGCCGGCCGCGACGTGGTGATCGTGTCCACCTCGGGCGCCGAGGTGGTCGAGCCGATCGGCGAGCTGCTCGGCGCCGACCGCGTGGTGGCCACCCGCATGGTCGTGGGCGCCGACGGCTGCTTCACCGGAGAGGTGGAGTACTACGCGTACGGCCCGACGAAGGCCGAGGCCATCAGGGAACTCGCCAAGTCCGAGGGCTACGACCTAGACCGCTGCTACGCCTACAGCGATTCGGCGACCGACCTGCCGATGCTGGAGACGGTCGGGCGTCCGCACGCCGTGAACCCGGACCGCGCGCTGCGCCGCGAGGCACTCGCGCGCGGGTGGCCGATTCTCGATTTCCATCGCCCGGTCCGGCTCAAGCAGCGGATCCCCTCCTTCTCCGTACCGCCTCGTCCGGCACTGGTCGCGGCAGCCGCCATAGGAGCCGCGGCGGCCACGGCGGGCCTGGTCTGGTACGCGAACCGACGCCGTACGGCGCCCGCCTGACCTGCGCCTTCGACTTTGCACACACCCCGCTCGACAAACAAGCGCCCGTTTGAAGTGGTTTGAGAGTAAAAGTAAAGAACTGCGGCCAAGCCTTCCGCTTGGTTGTGACCTGGAGTACAAAGGAGTCAACGGCCCGCGAGACCAAGGACATCCGAGAGGATCACCTTAAATACGCATTTGGCCCCACGGACCGAGCATGAACATTGGGCACCCACGCGACGTCGACCCGTCGATTACGGGCCAGCCGCACCAGGCCACGGGCAAAGTTCCCGACCTGATGGGCAACATATCGAGGACGCTTGGTAACCCGGTGAACATGCCAGCGGCGGTACGAATCCTCGTACCGCCGCAACTCTTGTGGGCACCGCGCGGGATTCCCGGAAGCCGACGAAGCCTCACGCACGCGTGCGCCGAACCACTCCGCGCCGCCCTGCTGCTCGCCGTCCCGCTCCGCGCCGTCCCGCTCCGCGCCGGCGAAACCCCGCCCTACGGCACCCGGGCCTACGACACCCGGCTCTGCGGCACCCCGCCCTGCGGCACCCCGCCCTACGCCGCCCCGCGCTGAAGCGCCTCGCACACCGCCGTCGACTCGCGCGCCCCAAGCTCGATCGCCCTGCCGCAGTGGGCGATCCAGGCCGCCATACCCTCGGGAGTGCCGGACACATAGCCTTCGAGGGCCGCCAGATAAGCCGCACGCCCGAGTTCCGCGTGACCGACCTCGGCGGGGCAGACGGACTTGGGGTCGAGGCCGCTGCCGACCAGGACGATGCGTTCGGCCGTACGGGCGACCAGGCCGTTGTTGGAGGTGAAGGGGCGCAGCGCGAGGAGCTCGCCGTGCACGACGGCCGCCGTCACCAGAGCGGGCGCCGAACCGCCCGCGATGATCAGCTCGGCCAGCCCTTCCAGCCGGCCGTGCACCTCCTCGGCGCTCGGCAGCGGAAGCTCGATCAGCGGCTCGTCGACGGGCTCGCCGGCCTGGCGCGGACGCCCGACCTCGCCCTCGTTGCTCGCCGTCGCCACCAGGTGCAGGCGGGCCAGTACGCGCAGCGGCGACTGCCGCCAGATGGACAGCAGTTGGCCCGCCTCGGCCGTCAGCCGCAGGGATGCGCCCATGACGCGCGCCTCGTCGTCACCGCTGAAGTCGGTACGCCGGCGCACCTCTTCGAGCGCCCAGTCGGCACCCGACAGCGCCGCCGAGCCACGGGCGCCGCGCAGCGCCGCCTCGGAGGTGATCTCGTTGCTGCGCCGCCGCATGATCCGGTGCCCGTAGACCCGGTCCACCGCCTTGCGCACGGACTCCACGGACTCGGGCACCCCGGGAAGCGAACCGAGGGCCGCGAGCGGATCGGCTGACGCACCTGTCGTACTCATGAGTACGACACTACGCGCCCCCATCTCGGCACTACGCGCCCGCCTCTCGGCACTACGCGCCCGCCTCTCGGCCGCCGCCACCCCCCAACGAGCTTCGCGCCCCACCGATCGCCCGCACCCCACGATCGAGTGGCCTTCCCCATGCGCCGTACACATACAGCTATCAGAAGACTACTGTTCGTGAAAATGAGAATTACTTTCGTCGGGAAGGGCGGCAGCGGCAAGACGACCCTGTCCTCCTGAAGGTCGTCGGCAACAAGGTGCAGGGTCAGGACGACCTCGACTTCCTCCGCGCCGAGGTCGGGGACGACCTGCTGGTGACCGTCGGGCACTCGGACTGGGTGCGCTCCATGGAGAAGGGCCGTCCGCCCCGGTTCGACCTCCTGGAGGACGACAACCACCTCTCCGCCGGCTGCACACGGCCGTGGACGCGACCTACGAGCTGCGGGACTGGGAGCGCTACACCCGCCAGATGGTGCACTTCCACCTGAAGAACGCCTGGTCCTGGGGGAACGAGCGCACCGGGGCCGACCTGGCTGCGCAGATCGACCCCGGGTTCGTGCTCGGGGAGAGCGTGTGCGCCCCGCCCGAGTGCGACATCCCGCTGACGCCTACTGCTTGAGCGGCGGAGCCCCGGGAACCCCCTTCGGGGCGGGTGCGGGACGTCCGGACAGGAAGGACACCCAGCCCTGCTTCGGGGCCTCGCCGACCTCCAGGGTGCGCAACTTCCGCAGGACCGCCGGGTCCTGGGCGTCGAGCCAGTCGGCGAGCTGCCGGAAGGACACACAGCGCACGTTGGGCTTGTTGCAGACCGCCTCGACGACCTCCTCGACGGCGCGCATGTAGGTGCCGCCGTTCCAGGACTCGAAGTGGTTGCCGATGATCAGGGGGGCGCGGTTGCCCTCGTAGGCGCGGCGGAAGCCCATGAGCAGGCCGTCCCGCATCTGGTCGCCCCAGAACTCGTGCTTGCCGGGGTCACCCTGGCTCTTGGTGCCCGACTGGTTGACCATGAAGTTGTAGTCCATGGTGAGCTGCTCGTAGGAGTGCCCCGGGAACGGCACGAGCTGCATCGACAGATCCCACAGGCCCTCCCTCTTGACGGGCCAGAGCTGGTTGTTGACGCCGCTGGAGTCGTAGCGGAAGCCCATCTCGCGGGCAGCCGTGACGAAGTTCTTGCGGCCCTCCAGACAGGGTGTGCGGGCGCCGATGAGCTCCTTGTCGTAGTCGAAGGGGAGGGGGGACGCCTTCGTCATGCCGGTGTTGGTCTTCCAGGACTTGACGAATCGTTTCGCCTGAGTGATCTCGTCCTTCCACTCCTCCACCGACCACTCGCCGACGCCGCCGCCGCTGCCGCAGAAGTGGCCGTTGAAGTGGGTGCCGATCTCGTTGCCCTCCAGCCACGCCAGGCGCAGCTGTTTCACGGTGTCGCGGATTCCCTCCGCGTCGTTGAAGCCGATGTCGGAGCGGCCCGGCGAGTGCTGCGGGGGCCGGTACAGGTCACGCTTGTGGTCCGGCAGCATGTACACGCCGCTGAGGAAGTACGTCATGGTCGCGTTGTTCGCCCTGGCCACCTTGCGGAAGTGGGAGAACAGCCTCTGCCCGTCCTCGCCGGCACCGTCCCAGGAGAACACCACGAACTGCGGGGGTTTCTGACCGGGCTTGAGCCGTTCGGGCCGGGGCAGATGCGGCTGTGCGCCGGTGTACGCGGTGGACCCGTCACCGATCAGACGGACCGCGCTCCGGGGCACGGGCGCCGCGGGCTTCGCCTTCTGTGGACCGGGCGCCGACTGCCCGCTCGTGTCACGGCTCGCGCAACCGGCGAGCGATGCGGCGCAGACCGCGGCGGCAGCGGTGCTCGCGGCAATTCGGTGTGTCGCGGCGGTTTTTCGGGGGGCGGCGAACCTGCGAGTGGCGGCCATGTTCGGTCCACCTACTTCCTTCTCTCGGAGGGCGACAGCGCCGCCAAGGTCGCACGGGACCGAGAAAGGAATTAATACGACAAGCCGACTAATTAGCTACTTCACTCTTGAGAGGGATTTATTAGTCCATTTGCTCGGAAAATCTATTCCGTCACTTTACTCTGCATTACGATCCGTTTACCGACAGTTGATGCATCCCGCCGCTGTATGCCGTGACCACTCGGCCGCGACCCGACCCCCGCCCCGAGGGGGACCGCCAGACTCGCGGCCGCGCTGCCCGGAGGAGACGGGAAACATGTCAGCCTGCGTTCCGACCCGCGCCGACGAGCCACGTCGAGAAGAGCACAGCCACGAACCACACAGCCCACCGCCGGCCCGCCGCCCGCGCCTCGCGGGTGCCGATGTCTCGGCCTCCATCGCGGTCTTCCTGATCGCACTCCCCCTTTCCCTCGGCATCGCCCTCGCCACCGGCGCGCCCCTCCAGGCCGGCCTCGTCGCCGCCGCCGTCGGAGGCCTCGTCGCCGGACGGCTCGGCGGCGCCCCGCTCCAGGTCAGCGGCCCCGCCGCCGGACTCACGGTCGTCACCGCCGAGCTCATCCACCAGTACGGATGGCGTACGACCTGCGCCATCACCGTCCTCGCCGGCCTCGCCCAACTCGGCCTCGGTCTGCTGCGCGTGGCCCGCACCGCGCTCGCCGTCAGCCCCGCGATCGTGCACGGCATGCTCGCCGGCATCGGCGTCACCATCGCCGTGGCCCAGCTGCACATCGTCCTCGGCGGCGTCCCGCACAGCTCGGTCCTGGACAACCTGCGCGAACTGCCCGCCCAGTTGGCCCGGGTGCATCCCGCCGCCCTGTCGGTGAGCGTGCTGACCCTCGCCCTGCTGGTGCTCTGGCCCAGGCTTCCCGGCCGGGCCGGCAAGCTGCTGCGCAAGGTGCCCACCCCGCTCGTCGCCGTCGCCGTCGCGACCACGGCCGCCTCGCTCATGGGCCTGAGCCTGCCCAAGGTCGACCTGCCGTCCTGGAGCAGCCACGCACTGGCCGCGCTCCCTCAAGGGCCGGTGCTCGGTCTGGTCGCCGCCGTGCTCACCATCACGCTGGTGTGCAGCGTGCAGTCGCTGCTCGGCGCGGTCGCCGTGGACAAGCTGGTCGCCGGCCGGCCGGAGCAGTCCGCCCGGGTCGGGCGCTCCGACCTGGACCGCGAACTGCTCGGCCAGGGCGCCGCCAACGTCGTCTCCGGCGCGCTGGGCGGGCTGCCCATCGCGGGTGTGGCCGTGCGCAGTTCCGCGAATGTGCACGCCGGTGCCGTGAGCCGGAACTCCACGATGCTGCACGGCGTTCTCGTAGTGATCGCCGCGCTGCTGATGGTCCCGATCCTGGAGCTCATCCCACTCGCCTCGCTCGCCGCCCTGGTGATGGCCGTCGGCATCCAGATGGTGTCCCTGCACCACATCCGCACGGTGACCCGCCACCGAGAGGTGCTGGTGTATGCGGTCACCACCCTCGCCGTGGTGTTCTTCGGCGTCCTGGAGGGCGTTGCCCTGGGCATCGCCATGGCCGTCGGCGTCGCCCTGCACCGCCTCACCCGTACCCGCATCACGCACGCCGAGACGGAAGGAGTCCATCACGTACATGTGCGAGGACAGTTGACGTTCCTCGCGGTGCCGCGCCTGAGCCGGGCCCTGCATCTCGTGCCCCAGGGCGCCGACGCCGTCGTGGAGTTGGACGGGTCGTTCATGGACCACGCGGCCTACGAGTCGCTGCAGGACTGGCAGAACACGCACACCGTGCACGGCGGCACCGTCGAACTCGTCGGCCGCAGGTCCGGGGTCCGCATCGGTGAGCCCACGGGACCGGCCGGCCTCCAGGCCCTCACCGGGGTCGCCGCGCAGGAGAGTGCCGACTGCCGCTGCCACCCCTGGACGCCCTGGCGCAACCACCAGTGCGAGATCCCGGAAGCCGCCCTGCTCCGTGACGGGCAGCCCGGAAACGCCCGGGCGACCGGGACCGACGACACCGGTGGAAGCGCGGCGCCCTCAGACTCCGACGGCACCGTCCGCACGGACGGCACCGAAGGCCACGGCGGCACCGGCGAACCCGACAAGGTCAGCGAGCCCAGCCCCACCGGCGGCGGCACGGACGCCCTCTCCCGACCCGACGACCCCAAGGACAGCACCGCCGGCCCAAGCGAGGACGCCGGCACAAGCACGGCCACCGGCACGGGTTCAGGCCCAGGCACCGAAGCAGCCACAGACACCGGTACCGGAGCCGGCACCGGAGCCGGCGCCGGCACAGCCGCCGACGGCAGCCGCCCCAGCGCCCGCCAACTGGCCCGCGGCATCAGCGCGTTCCAGCGCAACACCGCCCCCTTGGTGCGGGGCGAGCTGGCTCGGCTGGCGCGTGAGGGGCAGCAGCCGTCCCAGCTGTTCCTCACCTGCGCGGACTCCCGACTGGTCACATCGATGATCACCTCCAGTGGTCCCGGGGACCTGTTCGTGGTGCGCAACGTGGGCAACCTCGTTCCGCTGCCCGGCCGGGAGAGCGGCGACGACTCGGTCGCGGCCGCGATCGAGTACGCGGTGGACGTGCTCCAGGTCCGGTCGATCACGGTGTGCGGGCACTCCGGGTGCGGGGCCATGCAGGCGCTGCTCACCTCCGAGCCGGGCGCCGCGCAGACCCCGCTCAGACGGTGGCTGCGGCACGGGCGGCCGAGCCTGGAGCGGATGTCCGACGAGGACCGGCCCTGGCCCAGGCTCGCCGGGCGGGCACCGGCCGACGCGGTCGAGCAGCTCTGCCTGACCAACGTGGTGCAGCAGTTGGAGCACCTGCGCGCCCACGAGTCGGTGGCCCGGGCGTTGCGCGCGGGCGAGCTGGAGCTGCACGGGATGTACTTCCACGTGGGCGAGGCGCAGGCGTACCTGCTCACCGAGGGCCACGAGGACAGGGTGTTCGATCACGTGGGTGCGGCGGATCTGTCGGCCTGACACAGGCAGCTGTGCGCGGCCCCGCTGCTTCACGGGGCCGCGTTCCCATGTGGTCGGCACTCCCATGTGATCCGCGCTCCCACGGGGCCCTCGTTTCCGCCTGGGCCCGGCCCGGATGTGAGAGGGGTTACAGACCTGAACCGCCCTCGTCCGGCGTCCGTGGAAACGGATAACCCCGGCACAAACCGCAGCTCGGGGCCCATCCCGTTGACAGGTCTAAACCAATTTTCCGGCGACCCTTGTCATCGGGGCCCCGGGTCTGATGAGCTGTGGCCTGGGACACAACGGACACCCTGGGAAAGGGAGATGTCGTGAGCAACGAAAGCCTGGCCAACCTGCTGAGGGAAGAGCGCAGGTTCGCACCCCCCGCCGACCTGGCCGCGAACGCCAACGTCACGGCGGAGGCGTATGAACAGGCCAAGGCTGACAGGCTCGGCTTCTGGGCCGAGCAGGCCCGTCGGCTGACCTGGGCCAAGGAGCCGACCGAGACGCTGGACTGGTCGAACCCGCCGTTCGCGAAGTGGTTCAAGGACGGCGAGCTCAACGTCGCGTACAACTGCGTGGACCGGCATGTGGAGGCCGGGCTCGGCGAACGTGTCGCCATCCACTTCGAGGGCGAGCCCGGTGCCAGCCGCGCCATCACCTACGCCGAGCTCAAGGACGAGGTGTCGAAGACCGCCAACGCCCTGCTGGAGCTGGGCGTCCGGAAGGGCGACCGGGTAGCCGTCTACATGCCGATGATCCCCGAGACGGCGGTCGCGATGCTGGCCTGCGCGCGCATCGGCGCCGCGCACTCGGTCGTCTTCGGCGGCTTCTCGGCGGACGCGCTGGCCACCCGTATCCAGGACGCGGACGCCAAGGTCGTCATCACCTCCGACGGCGGCTACCGGCGCGGCAAGCCGTCCGCGCTGAAGCCGGCCGTGGACGAGGCGATCGGCAAGGTCGACAACGTCGAGCACGTGCTCGTCGTGCGCCGCACCGGCCAGGACGTCGCCTGGGACGACAGCCGGGACGTGTGGTGGCACGAGATCGTCGAGCGGCAGTCCGCCGAGCACACCCCCGAGGCCTTCGACGCCGAGCACCCGCTGTTCATCCTGTACACGTCCGGTACGACGGGTAAGCCCAAGGGCATCCTGCACACCTCCGGCGGCTACCTCACCCAGACGTCGTACACCCACCACGCGGTGTTCGACCTCAAGCCGGAGACGGACGTGTACTGGTGCACGGCCGACGTCGGCTGGGTCACGGGCCACTCGTACATCGTGTACGGGCCGCTGGCGAACGGCGCGACGCAGGTGATGTACGAGGGCACGCCGGACACCCCGCACCAGGGCCGCTTCTGGGAGATCGTGCAGAAGTACGGGGTGACCATCCTGTACACGGCACCGACGGCGATCCGTACGTTCATGAAGTGGGGCGACGACATCCCCGCGAAGTTCGACCTGAGCAGCCTGCGGGTGCTGGGTTCCGTGGGTGAGCCGATCAACCCCGAGGCGTGGGTCTGGTACCGCAAGCACATCGGCGCCGACCTCGCCCCGGTCGTCGACACCTGGTGGCAGACCGAGACCGGCGCGATGATGATCTCGCCGCTGCCGGGCGTCACCGAGACCAAGCCCGGCTCCGCGCAGCGCCCGCTGCCCGGCATCTGCGCGACCGTCGTCGACGACGAGGCGAACGAGGTCCCGAACGGCGGTGGCGGCTACCTGGTGCTGACCGAGCCGTGGCCGTCGATGCTGCGCACCATCTGGGGCGACGACCAGCGCTTCCTCGACACGTACTGGTCACGCTTCGAGGGCAAGTACTTCGCCGGCGACGGCGCCAAGAAGGACGACGACGGCGACATCTGGCTGCTCGGCCGGGTCGACGACGTCATGCTCGTCTCCGGCCACAACATCTCGACCACCGAGGTCGAGTCCGCGCTGGTCTCGCACCCGTCCGTCGCCGAGGCGGCCGTGGTCGGCGCCGCCGACGAGACGACCGGGCAGGCGATCGTCGCCTTCGTGATCCTGCGCGGCACGGCGAACGCCGACGACGAGAACCTCATCGCCGACCTGCGCAACCACGTCGGCGCCACCCTCGGCCCGATCGCCAAGCCGAAGCGGATCCTGCCGGTGGCCGAGCTGCCGAAGACCCGCTCCGGCAAGATCATGCGCCGGCTGCTGCGGGACGTCGCCGAGAACCGCCAGCTCGGTGACGTGACGACGCTGACCGACTCGACCGTCATGGACCTCATCCAGTCGAAGCTGCCGGCCGCGCCGAGCGAGGACTGAGCAAGGAACTGAGCAAGGAACAGTGCGAGGGGCACCCGGCGACCGCGCCGGGTGCCCCTCGCGTACGTACGGTGGAATCCGACGGATGCGATCCGGCGCACCCTTAGGTAAACTAAGCAAAGCAAACATCACGCACAGGTGCGCCGGGAAGTCTGGTCGGCAAGTGCTCCGTCCTGCCCACCGACCGGAGGTCTCCCTGTGACCGCGCCCCGCACACCCGCTCCCGTCCGCAAGGTCTTCGGACGGCTCTCGCTCCCCGAGCGGACCTTCGTCGCGGACGCGCTGCGCACCGAGACCGTCGGCGGTGTCCTGCTGCTGCTCGCCGCGATCACCGCGCTGATCTGGGCGAACGTACCCGCACTGCACGACAGCTACGAAAGCGTCGGCCACTTCCACCTCGGCCCCGAGGCCCTCGGGCTCAACCTGTCCGTCGAGCACTGGGCCGCCGACGGACTGCTCGCGATCTTCTTCTTCGTCGCCGGCATCGAGCTCAAGCGCGAGCTCGTCGCCGGCGATCTGAAGGACCCCAGGGCGGCCGCGCTGCCGGTCGTCGCCGCGCTGTGCGGCATGGCGGTGCCCGCGCTGGTCTACACCCTGACCAATGTCACCGGGCACGGTTCCTCGGCCGGCTGGGCGGTTCCCACGGCCACGGACATCGCCTTCGCGCTCGCGGTGCTCGCCGTCATCGGCACCTCCCTGCCCAGCGCCCTGCGCGCCTTCCTGCTCACACTCGCCGTCGTCGACGACCTGTTCGCGATCCTGATCATCGCGATCTTCTTCACGTCGCAGATCGACTTCGCCGCGCTCGGCGGCGCCGTCGTCGGACTGGTCGTCTTCTGGCTGCTCCTGCGCAAAGGCGTACGCGGGTGGTACGTGTACGTCCCGCTCGCCCTCGTGATCTGGGCGCTGATGTACAACAGCGGCATCCACGCCACCATCGCCGGCGTCGCGATGGGCCTGATGCTGCGCTGCACCCGGCGCGAGGGCGAGGAGCACTCCCCCGGCGAGCACATCGAGCACCTCGTGCGCCCGCTGTCGGCCGGCCTGGCCGTCCCGCTGTTCGCACTGTTCAGTGCCGGCGTGGCCGTCTCCGGCAGCGCGCTCGGCGATGTCTTCACCAAGCCGGAGACGCTCGGCGTGGTCCTCGGCCTGGTGGTCGGCAAGACGGTCGGCATCTTCGGCGGCACCTGGCTGACGGCACGTTTCACCAGGGCCTCGCTCAGCGACGACCTGGAGTGGGCCGACGTGTTCGCCGTCGCGACCCTCGCCGGCATCGGCTTCACCGTCTCGCTGCTCATCGGCGAGCTCGCCTTCGCCGGCGACGCCACACTGACCGACGAGGTCAAGGCAGCCGTACTGATCGGGTCCCTCATCGCGGCGGTCCTGGCGACGGTGCTGCTGAAGATACGGAACGCCAAGTACCGCGGGATGGTCGAGGACGAGGAGCGCGACGAGGACGCCGACGGCATTCCGGACATCTACGAGCAGGACGAGCCGGAGTACCACCTGCGCATGGCCGCCATCCACGAGCGCAAGGCCGCCGAGCACCGCCGCCTCGCCGAGGAGAAACTCGCCGCACGCCACGCGCGTGCCGAAGTGACGGGCAGGGCAGGCGAGGAGGACCACCGTCGGGCATGATCTGACGGGACGGTACAAAAGACGGAACCGCACCCAGTCAGGCAGAAGACGGATCCGTACACCACTGAGGGAGACCGCGATGAGCGCACCCGACGGCAGCCCGGTCGGCGCCGAACGCAGCATCGGCCAGCTGTTCGCCTCGGCGACGACCGAGATGTCGGCGCTGGTGCATGACGAGATCGCACTGGCGAAAGCGCAGCTCAAGCAGGACGTCAAGCGTGGCGCGACGAGCGGCGGCCTGATCACGGTGGCCGGGGGGGTGCTGCTGTTCTCGCTGCCGATGCTGAACTTCGCCCTCGCGTACGGCATTCGGACCTGGAGCGACTGGAACCTCGCGCTCTGCTTCCTGCTGTCCTTCGCGGCGAACGTCCTCATCGCCCTCGTCCTCGCCCTGATCGGCTTCGTCTTCGCGAAGAAGGCCAAGCAGAGCAAGGGCCCGCAGAAGGTCGCCGCCTCGATGAAGGAGACGGCGGGCGTCCTGCAGAAGGCCAAGCCGCACCCGCGTCCCGCCCCGCAGCCGGAGCTGGAGGACCGGGCGCCCGCAGCCATCGAGGCTGTGGCACGCTCGTCGTCATGACGGATCCCGCCACCCCCTCCTCGGTCGTACGCCCGGACGGCCCCTGGACCCACAGGGATGTTGCGGCGAACGGTGCGCGCTTCCACATCGCCGAGCTGGGCGACGGCCCGCTGGTGCTGCTGCTGCACGGCTTCCCGCAGTTCTGGTGGACCTGGCGGCACCAGCTCGTCGCGCTCGCCGACGCGGGCTTCCGGGCGGTGGCGATGGACCTCAGGGGCGTCGGCGGCAGCGACCGTACGCCGCGCGGCTACGACCCGGCCAACCTCGCCCTCGACATCACGGGCGTGGTCCGCTCGCTCGGTGAGCCGGACGCCGCGCTCGTCGGCCACGACCTGGGCGGATACCTGGCATGGACGGCGGCCGTGATGCGCCCCAAGCTGGTCCGCCGGCTCGCGGTCGCGTCCATGCCGCACCCCCGGCGCTGGCGCTCGGCGATGCTCTCGGACGTCAAGCAGACCAGTGCCGGCTCCTACATCTGGGGGTTCCAGCGGCCCTGGATCCCCGAGCGGCAGCTGACGGCCGACGACGGCGCGCTCGTCGGCCGGCTGGTCCGGGACTGGTCCGGCCCGCGCCTGCCGGACGACGACGCGGTGGAGATGTACCGCCGCGCGATCTGCATCCCGTCGACCGCGCACTGCTCGATCGAGCCGTACCGCTGGATGGTGCGCTCGCTGGCCCGCCCCGACGGCATCCAGTTCAACCGCCGCATGAAGCGACCGGTACGCGTACCGACGCTGCACCTGCACGGCTCGCTCGACCCCGTCATGCGCACGCGCAGCGCGGCCGGTTCGGGCGAGTACGTCGAAGCGCCGTACCGCTGGCGCCTGTTCGACGGCCTCGGGCACTTCCCTCATGAGGAAGACCCGGTCGCTTTCTCCACCGAACTGATCAACTGGCTCAAAGACCCCGAACCCGATCGGTGACCGCGCCGATGCGCCCGGTATCCGGAACTGAACACCTGTCCTACGAACAGCCAATTGCCTGGCGCATAGGCCAATTGGGGGCCCTGGGGGCGGTTATCGACCATGGGGCAGGGGCAGACGTCGGGGTATGGGCTGGACGCACGACTACAGTGACGCAGCACGCAATCGCCGCTCGGCCGGCGGGCTGAGCTCCCATCAGCGGGGCAGCGCCCCGCAAATGCCGGGCGCGGACCTCCGGGTAGGCATTCCGCGCATTCTTCGCCGCCGGGCCCGCTGGGTCTCGGTGCGCCTGCGCCACCCGCGCGGCTGATCGGGCCGCCGCTCTTCAACCGTCTCGACCGTCCGGGGCAGGCTCTCGTGCCTGCCCCGGCCTCACGGCCTCACAGTGCGCAGCTGTCGCTGTCCACCTGCTGGTTGGCGGTACGACCCTTGGCGATGTCCTCCTGGATCTCGTCCGCGGTCAGCGCGTAGCCGGTCTCGGCGTCGTCGAGGGACTTGGCGAACACCACGCCGTAGACCTTGCCCTCGGGCGTCAGCAGCGGACCACCGGAGTTGCCCTGACGGACGGTCGCGTACAGCGAGTACACGTCACGGCGCACGGTGCCGCGGTGATAGATGTCCGGTCCGTTGGCCGGCAGGCGCCCGCGCACGCGCGCGGCTCGCACGTCGTACGCGCCGTTCTCCGGGAAGCCCGCGATGATCGCGCTGTCGCCGCTCTCGGCGTCGGTGGCCGTGAACTTCAGCGCGGGCGCGTCCAGATCGGGTACGTCGAGTACGGCGATGTCGCGCTCCCAGTCGTAGAGGACGACCGTCGCGTCGTACCGCTTGCCCTCGCCGCCGATCTGGACGGTGGGTTCGTCGACGCCGCCGACCACATGCGCGTTGGTCATGACGCGGCGGTCGGAGAAGACGAAGCCGGTGCCCTCCAGGACCTTGCCGCAACTCGTCGCCGTGCCCATGACCTTGACGATGGATCGCTGCGCCCGCGTGGCGACGGGGCTGTTGGCGAGCGCCGGGTCGGGCGGCTGGACCTCGTTGATGGGCTCGTTGGAGAACGGGCTGAAGACCTGTGGAAAGCCGTTCTGCGCGAGGATGGTGGAGAAGTCCGCGAACCAGGTGTCGGCCTGGTCGGGCAGCGCCCGCGAGACGCCGAGGAGCACCTTGGAGCCACGGACCTCCTTGCCGAGCGTCGGCAGCGTGGTCCCGGCGAGGGCGGAGCCGATCAGCCAGGCCACGAGGAGCATCGCGACGACGTTGACGAGGGCGCCGCCGGTGGCGTCCAGGGCGCGGGCCGGGGACCAGGTGATGTACCGGCGCAGCTTGTTGCCGAGGTGGGTGGTCAGGGCCTGGCCGACGGAGGCGCAGACGATCACGACGACGACCGCGACGACGGCGGCGGTGGTGCTCACCTCGGCGTTGTCGGTCAGCGCGTCCCAGATGACCGGGAGGAGGTAGACGGCCACGAGACCACCGCCGAGGAAGCCGATCACCGACAGGATGCCGACAACGAAGCCCTGGCGATAACCCACGATCGCGAACCACACGGCGGCGACCAGCAACAGGATGTCCAGCACGTTCACCGGTTCGAGCCTCGCCTCGTCACTCTTCGCTCACCACAGGTCGGCCACGGGCCCGGCCCGCCACTCAGCGGCTTTCGGACACGACGGCCCCCGGGAAGAAACAGCACGGCAGACACCCTGTCATGACCGCCAGTCGAGCGGGACCTGCTTCCCCCGGTCCCAGGGCCGCTCCCAGCCCGAGAAATGGAGCAGCCGGTCGATGATCCCGGCCGTGAAGCCCCACACCAGTGCCGATTCGACCAGAAATGCCGGGCCTCGATGGCCGCTGGGGTGGACGGTGGTGGCGCGGTTGTCCGGATTCGTGAGATCCGCCACGGGGACCGTGAAGACGCGTGCCGTCTCGTTCGGATCGACGACGTCGACCGGAGTGGGCTCGCGCCACCAGCCCAGCACGGGAGTGACGACGAAGCCGCTGACCGGGATGTACAGCTTCGGCAGGGCGCCGAAGAGCTGGACGCCGCTCGGATCGAGCCCGGTCTCCTCCTCGGCCTCGCGCAGAGCGGCCCGCAACGGCCCGTCCGCGTGCGGATCCCCGTCCTCGGGGTCGAGGGCGCCGCCGGGGAAGGAGGGTTGTCCGGCATGGGACCGCAGCGAGCTCGCCCGCTCCATGAGCAGCAGCTCGGGCCCCTCCTCGCCCTCACCGAACAGGATCAGTACGGCGGACTGGCGTCCCGCACCGCTCTCCGGCGGCAGGAAGCGGCTCAGCTGCAACGGCTCGACGGTCTCGACGACCCGCACCACCGGGTCCAGCCACTGCGGCAACCCGTCCTTGCTGACCACCACCGGCCCGTCCTGCGTATCGCTCGCCCGCTTCATCGCCACCCCCGTCGTTCTGCCCAGTCAAACGCCCGAGGGCACATAGATCGTTCCGCGACGGGACCACGACCGCCGGCCCGCCCCCACGGGAGCGAAGCCCCGACGACCGTACGGCGACCGGCCCGCACCCACAGGAAGGGAGCCCCGACGGCCGTACGACCACCGGCCGGCACCCCCGAGCCCTGCGCCCGCCCCGTCATCCGGCCCCCAGCGGCGGGGCCGGCTTGCCGCCCGCGTCCAGATAGGACTGCGGCGGGTTGAGCCGTTGCCCGGGGAAGCCGCCCTTCTCGTACTTGAGGAGCTTCTTCGCCTTCTCCGGATCGGTCTCGCCCTCGCCGTACGCCGGGCAGAGCGGGGCGATGGGGCAGGCGCCGCAGGCGGGCTTGCGGGCGTGGCAGATGCGGCGGCCGTGCCAGATCACGTGGTGCGAGAGGTCGGTCCAGTCGCTCTTGGGGAACAGCGCGCCGATCTCGGCCTCGATCTTGTCCGGGTCCGTCTGCTCGGTCCACTGCCAGCGCCGCACCAGCCGCTGGAAGTGGGTGTCGACGGTGATCCCGGGCCGCCCGAAGGCATTGCCGAGCACGACGAAGGCGGTCTTACGGCCGACGCCGGGCAGCTTGACGAGCTCTTCGAGCCGCCCCGGAACCTCACCGCCGTAGTTCTCCACCAGCGCCTTCGACAGCCCCATGACCGACTTGGTCTTGGCGCGGAAGAACCCGGTGGGCCGGAGGATCTCCTCGACCTCCTCCGGGTTGGCGGCGGCCAGGTCCTCGGGGGTCGGGTACTTGGCGAACAGTGCCGGGGTCGTCTGGTTCACGCGCAGGTCGGTGGTCTGGGCGGACAGCACGGTGGCGACGACGAGCTGGAAGGGGTTGTCGAAGTCCAGCTCGGGATGGGCGTAGGGGAAGACCTCGGCGAGCTCGCGGTTGATACGACGGGCACGGCGCACCAGAGCGGTGCGGGACTCGGCCGCGGGAGGCCTGGCGGACACGGTCTGCACGGCCGAGGCGCCCTGCACGTCGGTGGTGGCCGCCTCAGACACGACGACGGGCTTCTTCTTGATCGCCTTCTTGGTGGTCACGTTCGCGGCGCCGGCTTTCTTGGCGGCCGCCTTCTCGAGGGCAGCCTTCTTGGCGGCAGCCTTCTTGGCGGCCGGCGATTTCGCGGGGACGGCCTTCTTCTTCGCAGGGGCGGCCTTCTTCGCAGGGGCGGCCTTCTTCGCAGGGGCGGCCTTCCCAGTGGCAGCAGCCTTCTTGCCTGCCGCCGTTTTCCGGCCACCGGCTGCCGCACCACCCGGCGCCTTTTTCACCGCTTCTGCCGCTTTCCTTCCGCCACCGGGGTCCTGTTCGCCCATAGCGGAATCCCGACGTACAACCACCCGCCCAGCCCCCTTGGCCTGTGCTCTCACCGGCGATTTGGACACCCGGCCAGCCTAAAGCCCGGCACTGACATCCGCCCCGGACCCTGAAGATCGGCCCCCAATTGGACCCCTGCCGCTTACCTCGGGACACCTGTGCGGCATCCTTGTGACAGATCACACTGTTTGGACCGTCCGGCAAAATGGGGAGCACGGTCCCCTGGTAGACAGGGGAGTGATCCCCTGAGCAGGTCGACAAGGAGAGAACTCGTGGACGACGTTCTGCGGCGCAACCCGCTCTTCGCGGCGCTCGATGACGAGCAGTCCGCGGAACTGCGCGCCTCCATGAGTGAGGTGACGCTCGCCCGTGGCGACTCCCTGTTCCACGAGGGCGACCCGGGCGACCGGCTCTACGTCGTCACCGAGGGCAAGGTCAAGCTTCACCGCACCTCCCCCGACGGCCGCGAGAACATGCTCGCCGTCGTCGGCCCCGGAGAGCTGATCGGCGAGCTGTCGCTCTTCGACCCTGGCCCGCGCACGGCGACCGCCACCGCGCTGACCGAGGTCAAGCTGCTGGGCCTGGGTCACGGCGACCTCCAGCCCTGGCTGAACGTCCGCCCCGAAGTGGCCACCGCGCTCCTGCGCGCCGTCGCCCGCCGGCTGCGGCGCACCAACGACGCGATGTCCGACCTGGTCTTCTCGGACGTCCCCGGCCGTGTGGCCCGCGCGCTGCTCGACCTGTCCCGCCGCTTCGGCGTGCAGTCCGAGGAGGGCATCCACGTCGTCCACGACCTCACACAGGAGGAGCTGGCCCAGTTGGTCGGCGCGTCGCGTGAGACGGTCAACAAGGCGCTGGCGGACTTCGCGCAGCGGGGCTGGCTCCGCCTGGAGGCCCGTGCGGTGATCCTCCTGGACGTGGAACGCCTGGCAAAGCGCTCCCGCTAGCCCGTACGACATCAGGGTCCTGCCTCACTCCGAGGCGGGACCCTGTTTTCGTACCCGCCCGCACGTGCCCGCCCCCTGAACGGCCTCGTCCTCAAACGCCGGACGGGCGGAAATGGTGGTGGACCGGTGTGGGCGCGTGGTCGGCGTACCCCCACGCGCCGCGCCCGCCCACGGCCGTGAGGGGACGTGCCGGGGGTGTCCGCCCGCAGCGGCGGGCGTCAAGAAGCGCCCGCCTCTCTGTTCGAGAGCAACCGCCCGACCGAGGACGGACACCCCCGGCACGGCCCCGACCCACCCACCCACCGGACCACCGGCGCTACCCGCACCCCCACCCATCCCGCACCGGCCGCCGCAGGCACCAGGCACCCCTCGAACATCCGCGCGCCACGAGATAGCCTCCGCCCATGGCAAACGGGCAGTGGTACCCACCGGAGTGGCCGGACCGCATCCGCGCGCTCGCGGACGGCAGTCTCACCCCCGTCACCCCGAAACGAGCGGCCACAGTCATGCTGCTCAAGGACACCGCCACCGGCCCGTCCGTACACATGCTGCGCCGCCGCAGCTCCATGGCTTTCGCAGGCGGCGCCTACGCCTACCCCGGCGGCGGCGTGGACCCGCGAGACGAGCAGCAGATCCGCTGGGCGGGCCCCACGCGCGCGTGGTGGGCACAACGGCTCGGCCTGGAGGAGGCCGCCGCCCAGGCGATCGTCTGCGCCGCCGTACGCGAGACGTACGAGGAAGCCGGCGTCCTCCTCGCCGGCCCCACCGACGACTCCGTCGTGGGCGACACCACCGGCGAGGACTGGGAGACCGACCGCGCCGCCCTCGTCGCCCGCGACCTCTCCTTCGCCGAGTTCCTCGACCGCCGCGGCCTGGCCCTCCGCTCCGACCTCCTCGGCGCCTGGACCCGCTGGATCACCCCGGAGTTCGAACCCCGCCGCTACGACACGTGGTTCTTCGTAGCCGCTCTCCCGGAGGGCCAACGCACCCGCAACGCCTCGACCGAGGCCGACCGCACGGTGTGGATCCGTCCCACGGACGCCGCCGCCTCGTACGACAAGGGCGAACTGCTGATGATGCCGCCGACCATCGCGACCCTGCGTCAGCTGACCCCGTACGGCAGCGCCGCCCAGGCCCTGACCGCCGCCCCCGACCGTGACCTCACCCCCGTCCTCGCCCGGGCCCGTCTTGGCGAGGACGGCGAGATCGTGCTCGCCTGGCCGGGACACGACGAGTTCACCAAGCACATCCCGACCGGCGGAACCCCCGCATGACCCCGCCCCCGGCGCCCACACCGCCCACCGTGCCCGCCGCGCCCGCCGCCCCGGGAGGCCCCCTCGCATGACGGACGCAGCAGCCCTCCCCGGCCAGCCGCGAGGCGAGGTCCTCTCCGGCCCCGCGACCCCGCGTGCCGTCAACGTCCTCGCCCCCAACGCCTCGGCGATGACCCTGGACGGCACCAACACCTGGCTCGTCTCCGAACCGGACTCCGACCTGGCCGTCGTGATCGACCCCGGCCCGCTCGACGACGGACACCTGCGCAACGTCGTCGCCACGGCGGAGAAGGCCGGCAAGCGCGTGGCCCTGACCCTGCTCACGCACGGCCACCCGGACCACGCCGAGGGCGCGGCCCGCTTCGCCGAGCTGACCGGCACGCACGTGCGTGCCCTCGACCCGGCGCTCCGGCTCGGCGACGAGGGTCTCGGCGCCGGGGACGTGGTCACCGTCGGCGGCCTGGAGCTGCGCGTCGTGCCGACGCCCGGGCACACCGCCGACTCCCTCTGCTTCCACCTCCCGGCCGACCGCGCCGTCCTGACCGGCGACACCATCCTGGGCCGCGGCACGACGGTGGTGGCGCACCCCGACGGCCGCCTCGGCGACTACCTGGACTCGCTGCGCCGGCTGAGGTCCCTCACGGTCGACGACGGCGTGCACACCGTCCTGCCGGGTCACGGGCCGGTCCTGGAGGACGCGCAGGGCGCGGTTGAGTTCTACCTCGCGCACCGCGCCCACCGGCTCGCCCAGGTCGAGACGGCGGTCGAGGACGGCTACGGCACCCCCGACGAGGTCGTCGCCCATGTGTACGCGGACGTGGACCGCTCCCTGTGGCCGGCCGCCGAGCTGTCGGTGCGAGCGCAGCTGGACTACCTGGAGGAGCACGGCATCATCTAGCCGATGCCGACACCGATGCCAATGCCGACACCGATGCCGATGCCAATGCCGGGCCGCCTCCCGAGCACCGCACCCTGCGCCCTCAGTCGGGCCGCGGCGCTTTGAGCCCGTGCACGCGCGCGTACTCCTCGGCGAGCCACGGCCCGAGATCCTCGACGTACGACCGCAGGACGCCCGCGTCCCCCGTCGGCTCGTCCCCGAGCTCGGCCGCCGTCCGCAGCTGCTCGGCCCGCGCGGGGTAGTACGTCCCGAAGGCCTCCGCCATCTCTCCGAGATCGCTGGTCCACCCGCCCCAGCGGGGCATGACGAGCGTGAACCCGGTCCGCACCAGACGCCGCGACATGAACCGGACGAGCGGCCGGCGGGCGTCGTCGCTGTCGTCGGCACCGTCGATCCGTGCCCGCCACCGGGGCAGCAGGAGACCGAGGTCGCCGTTCGTCTCGCGCGCGAGCAGCGTGTCGGGCCGGTAGCGCGGCAGATACTCGGCGAGGTCGTCCCCCAGCAGGGGCGTGCACAGGCAGGCGACGAACCAGCCGCCGTCGTAGGTCTCCAGGTCACTCAGCAGGCGACCGCGGCTGCTGAGCAGCGTCCCCGCCCCGTCGATCTGCGCGAACTCCTTGTCCAGCGCCTCGTCGAGCGCACGGGCGTCAGCCCGGTCCGCCTCGGTCGGTTCCTCGCGCAGGGCGATCAGCAGGTCCAGGTCGCTGCGCCCCACGCGCGCGGTGCCGCGCGGAATCGACCCGTAGAGGTAGGCGCTGTCCAACCGCGCCCCGAACACGTCCAACAGCCGGTCCCGCGCGGCGGCGACGACGGGCCGGAAGTCCCGCGGAACCCGCCCGAGGGCCCCTTCGCGTGCGATGTACCCCTGGGCATCGAGCCCTCTGCGCAGAACCGTCCCGGTCATGGGCCCACTGTGCCCTGCCCGGGGACCCGGAAGCGGCCCATTTTCCCGGCGCCGCGATGCCCAGCCTGCCCGGCCCCCGGACAGGCTGCTGCGTCACGACGACCGCCGCACGGCAACGGCCGGCATACGACCGCAACAGGCAGCTCAGCCGTATACGACGACCACCGCACGGCGACCTCACCACCGCACAACAGCCGAACCACCACACGGCGACTTCACCACCGCACAACGGCCCAACCACCACACGGCGACTTCACCACCGCACAACGGCCCAACCACCACACGGCGACCTCACCACCGCACAACGGCCCAACCACCACACGGCAACCTCACCACCGCACAACGGCCCAACCGCCGGAGGCCTACGCCCCCGTCAGCTCCACCTGGACCTCGACCTCGACCGGCGCGTCCAGCGGCAGCACCGCCACGCCCACCGCGCTGCGTGCGTGGACGCCCTTGTCGCCGAGGACCTCCGCGAGGAGCTCGCTCGCGCCGTTGATGACGCCGGGCTGGCCCGTGAAGTCGGATGCCGACGCCACGAAGCCCACGACCTTCACCACGCGCGCGATGCGGTCCAGGTCACCCGCCACGGACTTCACGGCCGCGAGGGCGTTCAGCGCGCAGATGCGGGCGAGGTCCTTGGCCTCCTCGGCCGTGACCTCCGCGCCGACCTTGCCGGTGACCGGAAGCTTGCCGTCCACCATGGGGAGCTGGCCGGCGGTGTAGACGTACACGCCGGACCGGACCGCCGGCTGGTACGCGGCCAGCGGCGGCACGACCTCCGGGAGCCTCAGGCCCAGCTCGGCGAGCTTCGCCTCGGCCGCGCTCACGCCTTCTCCCGCTTCAGGTAGGCCACGAGCTGCTCGGGGTTGTTCGGCCCGGGCACGACCTGGACGAGCTCCCAGCCGTCCTCGCCCCAGGTGTCCAGAATCTGCTTCGTGGCGTGGACGAGCAGAGGCACGGTTGCGTATTCCCACTTGGTCATGTGGCCGACTTTATCCGTTGGCCACAAGCCGCCACGCAGCCGACCGCACTCAAGTTATCCACAGGCTGCTGCGTGGTCGGCGCACAGACTGGTTAGGCTCGAAGATGTGAGCAGGCTCCAGGTCGTCAGCGGCAAGGGCGGGACCGGAAAGACCACGGTCGCCGCCGCGCTCGCGCTCGCCCTCGCGACCGAGGGGAAGCGGACGCTTCTCGTCGAGGTCGAGGGCAGGCAGGGCATCGCGCAGCTCTTCGAGACAGAGGCGCTGCCCTATGAGGAGCGGAAGATCGCCGTCGCTCCTGGGGGCGGGGAGGTGTACGCCCTCGCCATAGACCCCGAACTGGCCCTTCTGGACTACCTCCAGATGTTCTACAAGATGGGCGGTGCGGGCCGGGCCCTGAAGAAGCTCGGCGCGATCGACTTCGCCACCACCATCGCCCCGGGGCTCAGAGACGTACTCCTCACCGGCAAGGCGTGCGAGGCCGTGCGGCGCAAGGACAAGGCCGGACGGTTCGTCTACGACTGTGTCGTCATGGACGCGCCGCCCACCGGCCGCATCACCCGCTTCCTGAACGTCAACGACGAGGTCGCGGGGCTCGCCAGGATCGGGCCGATACACAATCAGGCGCAGGCCGTGATGCGGGTGCTGAAGTCGGCGGAGACGGAAGTGCACCTGGTGACGCTGCTGGAGGAGATGCCCGTCCAGGAGACCGCGGACGGGATCGCCGAGCTGCGGGCGGCGCGGCTGCCGGTGGGCCGGGTCATCGTGAACATGGTGCGTCCGGAGGTGTTGGACGCGGCCGATCTGGAACTCGTGCGCAGTGTCCCGCGCACGGCCGTCGCCAAGGCCCTGTCCTCGGCCGGGCTCGGCGGGGCCCGGCGCGGCGGGAACGCCGAGAAGCTGGTGACCCCGCTGCTGACGCAGGCCGACGAGTACGCCGAGCGGTTCGCGCTGGAGCAGGAGCAGCGGGCGGTCCTGGACGAGTCGGGGCTGCCGGTGCACGAACTGCCGCAGTTCACCGAGGGCATGGATCTGGCGGGCCTGTACGCCCTCGCGCGTGAACTGCGGGAACAGGGCCTGTCATGAGTCCGTTCACAAGTCGGAGGCCGTACGCGGTACGTCGGAAGCAGGGGATGTCATGAGTCGTCCGGAACCGGCCCAGACACAGGACGCCGCCCGCCGGCCCCACCATCTCTCCGCCAAGAGCGTGCTCGACCTCGATCCGCTGCTCGACGACCCGAAGACCCGCATCGTGGTGTGCTGCGGCTCGGGCGGCGTCGGCAAGACCACGACGGCGGCGGCGCTGGGGCTGCGGGCCGCCGAGCGCGGGCGCAAGGTCGTCGTGCTCACCATCGACCCGGCCCGCCGGCTCGCCCAGTCGATGGGCATCGACTCGCTGGACAACACCCCGCGCCGGGTCAAGGGCGTGGAGGGCGAGGGCGAACTGCACGCGATGATGCTCGACATGAAGCGCACCTTCGACGAGATCGTCGAGGCGCACGCGGACCCCGAGCGGGCCGCCGCGATCCTGGGCAACCCCTTCTACCAGTCGCTCTCCGCGGGCTTCGCCGGCACGCAGGAGTACATGGCGATGGAGAAGCTGGGCCAGCTGCGGGCCCGGGACGAGTGGGACCTCATCGTCGTGGACACCCCGCCGTCCCGCTCCGCGCTGGACTTCCTGGACGCCCCCAAGCGGCTGGGCTCGTTCCTAGACGGCAAGCTGATCCGGGTGCTGCTGGCCCCGGCGAAGGTCGGCGGGCGCGCGGGGATGAAGTTCCTGAACGTCGGCATGTCGATGATGACGGGCGCGCTCGGCAAGCTGCTCGGTGGTCAGCTGCTGAAGGACGTACAGACCTTCGTGGCGGCCATGGATTCGATGTTCGGCGGGTTCCGCACGCGCGCGGACGCCACGTACAAGCTGCTCCAGGCACCCGGGACCGCGTTCCTGGTCGTGGCGGCGCCGGAGCGGGACGCGTTGCGGGAGGCCGCGTACTTCGTGGAGCGGCTGGCCGCCGAGGACATGCCGCTCGCGGGTCTGGTGCTCAACCGGGTCCACGGCAGCGGCGCCGACCGGCTGTCCGCCGAGCGGGCGCTCGCCGCCGCGGAAAATCTTGAAGAGCCCCGCATTGTGGATCAGGAGGGCGGGAAAGCTGGACTTCGTAACTCCCCCGACACGTACGACAGTTCAGAATCAGCCGCTTCCGAGGCACCGGCTCCAGACACAGGCTCCCCCGCCGTCACGGACCTGGAGCGAACCGCAGCCACGGACGAGCCACAGACGCATGTGGAGCGGTCCGTCGACCAGCTCACGGCAAGCCTGTTGAGACTGCACGCCGAGCGCATGCAACTGCTCTCCCGCGAGCAGCGCACGCGTGACCGCTTCACCGCGCTCCACCCCGAGGTGGCGGTGGCCGAAGTGGCCGCGCTGCCCGGCGATGTGCATGACCTCACGGGGCTGCGCGACATCGGGAACCGGCTCGCGGCCCATCGGCACGAGCTGCCTGATCCCGAGGTCTGACACAGCAGACCCGGCAGACCTGCCGGATCCGTCCGAGGAGAGACCTCGTGGCCCCCTCAGCCCACCGCCGCGAAGTTCTCGTACACCTCGTCGTCGTCGAGCGGCAGGATGCCCGCCCCGCGCTCGTACTCCGTGCGTGCCGTCTCCAGCAGCCGGCGCCACGAGGTGACGGTCGGCCGCCTGCGCAGCAGGGCGCGGCGCTCCCGCTCCGTCATTCCTCCCCACACGCCGAACTCGACACGGTTGTCGAGCGCGTCCGCCAGGCACTCCGTGCGCACCGGGCATCCTGTGCACACCGCCTTGGCCCTGTTCTGCGCTGCTCCCTGAACGAACAGTTCATCCGGATCGGTAGTGCGGCAGGCCGCCTGCGCACTCCAGTCGACTACCCAGCCCATACCGGCGCCGTCCTCTCCCGAATCGAGGCTCCCCCACGGCGGCAGCGGCATATTCACCGCCGCCAGTTGAGGACGTTACGGAAGGTGGGCACAGCGCAACACCCCCTTCGGGCCCAATCTTGAATGGCCCGAACGGACTATGCGTAAGCGGCAGATCACCCGGGGGAGTGAGCTGGCGACATGCGCGACTTTCCCGGCAATTCGGGACAGTTCTGTTGAGTCACAACGGACGCCGAATGACACACAAGGCGGATTCGGACACGTCCCCACCAAAAAAAGTGGGCTACCGCCAGAACGATTCGGGGTCGCCGGACGTATTGATACGTGGCCGCACTGCTGTGACAGTTGGGAGCAGCTTAGGCCAAGGCCTGTACGCCTGTCCGGCGAATGGGCCGCATCCGCGTGCATGGCATGACTCACGTCGTCGTGCGGGCTCGCGGACGAATCGGCTCTCGGTTCGCTCATGTCTACGGTTTAGGCTGCCCCCATGCCAAAGAACCGCTCGGGCGGTGGTCTGTCGCCGACGCAGCAGGCCGCCAAGTTCCTCGGTGTCAGTGTGCTCGCGGGAGCCGTGCTGGCCGGTATCGCGCTGCCCGCCGTCGGCGCGCTGGGGCTCGCGGCCAAGGGGTCCGTCGAGAGCTTCGACGAACTCCCCGCCAACCTCAAGACGCCACCGCTGAGCCAGCGCACCACGATCCTGGACGCCGAGGGCGGCACGATCGCCACGGTCTACTCACGTGACCGTACGGTCGTCGACCTCAAGGACATCTCGCCGTACATGCAGCAGGCGATCGTCGCGATCGAGGACGCCCGCTTCTACCAGCACGGCGCGGTCGACCTGAAGGGCGTCCTGCGCGCCCTCAACCGCAACGCCCAGAGCGGTGGTGTCAGCGAGGGCGCCTCGACGCTCACGCAGCAGTACGTGAAGAACGTCTTCGTGGAGGAGGCCGGCGACGACCCGACGAAGGTCGCCCAGGCCACCCAGCAGACCCTCGGCCGCAAGATCAAGGAGCTGAAGTACGCGATCCAGGTGGAGGAGGAGCTCGGCAAGAAGAAGATCCTCGAGAACTACCTGAACATCACGTTCTTCGGCCAGCAGGCGTACGGCGTCGAGGCCGCCGCCCAGCGCTACTTCTCCAAGTCCGCCAAGGACCTCCAGGTCCAGGAGGCGGCGCTGCTCGCCGGCATCGTCCAGTCGCCGAGCCGCTACGACCCGGTCAACGACGAGGCCGAGGCCACCAAGCGGCGCAACACCGTCCTGCAGCGCATGGCCGACATGAACGACATCTCCCAGGCGGAGGCGGACAAGGCCAAGGAAACACCGCTGGGGCTGAAGGTCAGCAAGCCCAAGAACGGCTGCATCACCGCGGTCAAGGGCGCCGGCTTCTTCTGCAAGTACGTCGAGAAGGTCTTCAAGAGCGAGCCGGTCTTCGGCAAGAGCCGCGAGGCCCGCGCGAAGATCTGGAACCAGGGCGGCCTGACCATCACGACGACCCTGGACCCGCAGTCGCAGAAGTCGGTCCAGGCCTCGCTCAAGGAACACGTCTACCAGGACGACAAGGTCGCCGCCGCGACCACCCTCGTCGAGCCCGGCACCGGCAAGATCCTCGGCATGGGCCAGTCGAAGCCCTTCGGCTTCGGCAAGAACGAGACCGAGATCAACTACTCGGTGGACTCGAAGTACGGCGGCTCCAACTTCGGCTTCCCGACCGGTTCGACGTTCAAGCCGTTCGTGGCCGCGGCCGCGCTGGAGGAGGGCCGGCCGCCGACGCAGGAGTACTCCTCGCCGTACGAGATGGAGTACCCGAGCCCGGTACAGACCTGCGACAGCGCGCCTTGGACCAACCTGCGCAACGAGAAACTGGAGAACGAGAGCGAGTCGGAGCGCGGCCCCTACCGCCTGAAGAAGGCGATGGAGCTGTCGGTCAACACCTACTTCGTGCAGATGATCGCCGACATCGGCCTGTGCCCGGTGGTCAACATCACCGACAAGCTCCAGGTCCGCCAGGGCAACGGCGACAAGCTCCCCGAGAAGCCCGCCATCGCCCTCGGCTCCATCGGCCTGTCCCCGCTGACGATGGCGAGCGCGTACGCCGCCTTCGCCTCCCGCGGCATGTACTGCACGCCGATCGCCATCGAGTCGATCTCGCAGAAGGTCGGTGGCCAGCAAAAGTCGCTGGAGGTGCCGAAGTCGACCTGCTCGCGCGCGATGTCCGAGCAGACCGCGGACACCGTCAACAGCCTGCTCCAGGGCGTGGTCGACTCCGGTACGGGCAAGGAAGCCGGCCTCACCGACCGCGACAGCGCCGGCAAGACCGGTACGACGGACGAGCGCCGCAACGCCTGGTTCGTCGGCTACACGCCGAACCTCTCGGGTGCCGTCTGGGTCGGCAGCGCCACCCAGAAGGTCAAGATGCGCAACATCTACATCGGCGGTGTGTACAACGACCTGGTCTACGGCGGCCGGGTGCCGGGCCCGATCTGGCGGGACGCCATGCTCGGCGCCCTGGAGGGCAAGCCGGTCGACGAGTTCAACACCATCCACATCCCGGACGAGGACGAGGAACGCGACAAGGGCCGCGACAAGGGCCGGGGCAACGACGACGACAACGGCAACGGCGACGACAACCTCATCGGCGGCCTGATCGGCGGCGGGGACAACGGCGGCGGCAACGGTGGCAATGGCGGCACCGACGGGGGCACGGAACCGACGCCGACCTTCTCCATCCCCGAGGGCTGGTGGCAGGGCCAGACGAACGGGAATGGCACCGGAGGGCGCGACTGAGCACCCTCAGAGGTCGCAGAACGCCGACGGCCCTTGTCCCCTCGTACGGAGGGGACAAGGGCCGTCGGCGTTGATGCGGCTGCTGGGCGGGAGTGTCGGCCCTCGCCGCCGGGCGGGGTGTCAGCCCGCGAGGAGCTTCTTGACCGCCGCGGCCACGCGGCCGCCCTCGGCCAGACCGGCGACCTTCGGGTTCACGATCTTCATGACCGCGCCCATGGCCCGCGGGCCCTCCGCGCCGGCCGCCCGGGCCTCCTGGACGGCCTGGGCGACGATCTCGTTCAGCTCGTCGTCGCTGAGCTGCTTCGGCAGGTACGTGGCGAGGACCTCGCCCTCCGCCTTCTCCCGCTCGGCCTGCTCGGCGCGACCACCCTGCGTGAACGCCTCGGCCGCCTCGCGGCGCTTCTTCGCCTCGCGGGTGATCACCTTCTGCACCTCGTCGTCGGAGAGCTCACGCTTCTCCTTGCCCGCGACCTCCTCCTTGGTGATCGCGGCGAGCGTCAGCCGGAGCGTCGAGGAGCGGAGCTCGTCGCGCTCCTTGATCGCGGCGTTGAGGTCTTCCTGAAGCTTCGACTTGAGCGTGGTCATGACGTCGATTGTCGCAGGTGTGGTGCGCGGAACGCCCGTTGATTTCAAGGGGCGTGCGGGAGCGTGCCGTACGGAGGGCGGCGGGCCCGCCGGGGGGCGGCTGCCTGGCACGGAGCGCTTCGCCGGTCTGACACGATGGTCGTATGCGCGCGCGATACGGAGTACCCCTGGGAATCACGGCGGTTGGGGCCGCCGGTCTGCTGTACTCGGCGGGTTTCGAGGCCCGTTCCTTCCGTCTGCGACGGGTGACGATCCCCGTCCTGCCGGCGGGGATGCGGCCGCTGCGGGTGCTCCAGGTCTCCGACATCCACATGGTCGGCGGCCAGCGCAAGAAGCAGCGCTGGCTGCGTTCGCTGGCGGGCCTGCGCCCCGACTTCGTGATCAACACGGGCGACAACCTGTCGGACCCCGAGGGCGTGCCGGAGGTGCTGGACTCGCTGGGTCCGCTGATGGAGTTCCCGGGCGCGTACGTCTTCGGCTCGAACGACTACTACGGCCCGACGCTGCGCAACCCGGCCCGGTACCTGCTGGAGAAGGCCCAGGGCCGCCACGGCCTGAACGGCAACGCGCCCGTCGTCGGTGCGGTCCACAACCCGTGGGAGGACCTGCGGGACGGCTTCGACGCGGCGGGCTGGCTGAACCTGACGAACACCCGCGGCATGCTGAAGGTCGAGGGCATGTCGGTGGAGCTGACCGGCGTGGACGACCCGCACATCAAGCGGGACCGGTACCAGCGGGTGGCCGGGGGTCCCTCGGGCGCCGCGGACTTCGCGATGGGCGTGGTGCACGCGCCGTACCTGCGGGTCCTGGACGCGTACGCGGCGGACGACTACCCCCTGATCCTGGCCGGCCACACCCACGGCGGCCAGCTCCGCATCCCCTTCTACGGCGCGCTGGTCACCAACTGCGACCTGGACACGGACCGGGCGAGGGGCCTGTCCACGCACACGGCGGAGGGCCGCAGGTCCTACCTCCACGTCAGCGCAGGCTGCGGAACCAGCCGCTACACCCCGTTCCGCTTCGCTTGCCCACCGGAGGCGACGTTGCTGACGCTGGTGGGGCAGGAGTAGTCGGAGGGGAGCAGTCGGAGTCGGAGTCGGAGGTAGCCGGTCGGTTGAGCGGCGAGGTTTGAGCCGTAGCCCTAGCCGTAGCCGTAGCCCTAGCCATAGCCGTGGCAGCCGGCAGAGCCAGTTGCCGTAACCCACCCAGACCATCCATATCGCCCATTTCGCCCACGCTGCTTAGCGTGAGGGCATGACCGCCCCGATACCCAGGGACATCCCGGACATTCCCGCGATACCGGGCATACCTGTCCTGTTCCCCTCCCACGTCCCCGCCACGGCGGTGGTGACCCCCACCCCCCGCCGTCCGGCCGCAGTGTTCCGCCTGCTGGTGGCCCTCACGGCGGCCGCTGCCGTGGCCGTGGAACTGGTCCTCGGCAGCCCCCTGCGCACCCTGAGCCACTTCGCGATCCAGAGCAACATCCTGCTGGCCCTGGTCTTCGCCATCTCGGCCCGCCTCGCCTGGTACGCACGCCGCCCGCTTCCCTCGACCCTGCCGGGCGCCACGCTGCTCTACGCCCTGACCACCGGCCTCGTCTACCACCTGCTCCTGGCGAACGAGGGAAGCTCCTACGCCCTGCCCGGCATCCTCACCAGCACCGCGACCGCCCCCACGGGCTGGCACGCGCTCACCACCCAGGTCCTGCACACGGTCACTCCCGTCGCCGCCCTGGTGGACTGGCTGCTCCTCACACCCTCGGGCCACCTGCACCTGCGCCAGGCGACGACGTGGCTCCTGTACCCCCTGACCTACCTGGCCTTCACCCTCGCCCGAGGCGAGTACCTGGTCCCCGGCACGCCGGCCCGCTACCTCTACCCGTTCCTCGACGTGGCCCGGCACGGCTACAAGAGCGTCCTGGGCAACGCCCTCCTCATCGGCCTGGCCATCTACGCCCTGGCGATCCTCCTCGTGGCCCTCGACCACGCCCGCCCCAACCCGCTCCGCCACCGCGCCCACCACGCCCCGAAAACCGGATTTCGTCTCCAGCCACCAGTGGGCTAAAGTAAACGTCGTCGCCGCGACAAGCAGTGACATCGGGGTGTAGCGCAGCTTGGCAGCGCGCTTCGTTCGGGACGAAGAGGTCGTGGGTTCAAATCCCGCCACCCCGACGCTGGTCAGAGGGCCAATCGCATGATCGCGATTGGCCCTCTGTCATGCTCCGGGGGCCAAACAGGGGGCCAAACGAATTTGGTCAGGCCACCGCGTCGCCCTCTTCCTGTCCCTCCGTGTCCTCCCCTTCCTGACCTTCGGCGAAGATGTCATCCATCGCTTCGGCGCCCTGCGTGATCACCGGGCGAAGCTGCTTGCGGTAGACCGCCTCTGTGGTCGCCTGACTGCTGTGACCGACCAAGAGCGCGATCCGTTCCAGGGGGATGCCATGGTCGGAGAGCAGGGACACGAAGCTGTGCCGGAGCTCCCGCGGCGTCCACTCAGGCTTCAGTCCGGCTTTCTTCACGATGGCCTTGAAGTCTCGCCGGACGTTGGCTGCGTCCAGCGGCTCACCGCTCCGAGTCGTGAAGACACGGCCGGTCGAACTCCACTCCTTCCCTCTCGATGCCCGCTCCTGCTTCTGCCATCGCATGTGCTCTTCGAGGACGTCGACCACCTGTTTCGGCAGAGCGATGGTCCGGCGGCTCTTCCTGGTCTTGGTCTCACCGTGCTTTCGCACCGAGCGCCACACGGCGACGTGCGGCGGAATGCCGTCCGTCGTCTCCAGGAAGACGTGATCCCAGGTGAGGGGTCGTGCCTCTTCGGTGCGGACGCCGCTCAGGAGGGAGAGCACGAGGTAGGCGTACAGGCGGGACGGGCGCGCGGCGGTGAGCACGGCTTTCGCCTGCTCAAGGTTGAGTGCCTTGCTCGGACGGCCGGGACGCCCTTCCGGTGCGGTGACGAGTAGGGCGACGTTCCGCGCGGCCTTGTCCCTGCGCTGCGCGTGCGCGATGGAGCGGCGCAGGATGGCGAGCAGGTCACGCAGGCTTCGCGTCGCGAGGAATTCGGCCCTGTCGTCCAACCAGTCGTCAACGTCGTCCGCGCTGAGTTCCTTCAGCTTGGCCTTGCCGATGAACGGGATCAGGTGCTTGTTCGCCATCGAGCGGTTCTTGCCGATGGTGCCCTTCTCGTCGCGCCCCTTAAGCCCGCGCTCCAACCAGTCGTTCACCGCATCGGCCACGATGTAGTTGGCCGGCGCTTTGACGCCGGTCTGCATCTCCTTTTTCAAGTCTCGGATCTTGTTGCGGACTTCGGTCTTCGTCTTGCCGTACACCTTCGGTCGACGGCGCTTGCCGTTCGGGGCGTACCCCAGGGAGACGGCCCCCACGTAGCTCTTCTTTGCGGGGTCCCAATAGATCGTGTCCGCACCATGGCCAGCGCGGGTGCGCTTCGGGGTCTCGCTCATCTTCTGTTATGCCTCCATAGGACAGGGCCGCGCCCTATAGGGCGCGGCCCTGTGGAACTGGGGTGATGGGGAGTTCAGGCGGTGGCTTCTGCCTCGCGCTTGAGGAGCTCGACGTACTGCACGACGTATTCGGGCGGCACGAGTCGGCGACGGCCGATGCGGACGGTCTGGAGTCGTCCGAGGCGGATCTCCTCGTAGACCAGCGAGCGGCCGATGCCCAGCGCTGCCGCGGCCTCTTCCGGTCGGTACAGGAGCCGCTCGGCGGGAGCGGCGAGCGTGACGCTCATTCCGGAGTGTCTCCTAGTCTAGGCGGGTGTGTCTTGGGGCCTTCTCAGAAGTCCGCTACATCCGCTACGCCGCTACATCGCAGGTCAGCGGGGGTGTTTGTGTAGCGGACGTGCGGGATGTAGCGGCTACGGCGCTACGCGGGGGTGCGGCCGTAGCCGCTACATCGCGGGGTTGCCGCTACAGGAAATGGGCCTTTGACCTGGGGTGTAGCGGATGTAGCGGCAGTAGCGGACCTACGGGGACGGGGGCGGGCAGTAGCGGGCCCACGCGTCTTCGAGGTCTTCGCTGTAGTAGCCCTTGAGGACCCCTCCGGCCGTGCGGATGTTCCGCGAGGCGACGGGGGTTCCGTCGGCGGTGACGTACTGGCTGAGCATCTTCGACAGGCGCCGGTTGTCGAGCGCCTTGCCGTCGAGGTCGACCCACGGGGCGTCATCGAGGGCGTTGAGCCTGTCGAGTACGGCGATGGTGGGCAGGCGGTCGACGCCTACCATCACGTGGTCGCGGAGGTCGGTCAGGAGGCGGATGCCGATGCTGCCCTTGTCGTTGACCTGGGAGGCCTTGACCAGCTCCGTGCAGGCTTCGCGGGCCCGGCGGGGCCAGTCGCCCCCGACAGCATCCGCGACGGCGAGCAAGGGTTCCCACACGTCGGCGGGGCGGTCGGTGACCCCGTCGGGCATCTCCGGCCACGCGCCCATGATGAACTCGCGCGTCTCTTCGGCCCACTTCGCGAGCTGGTCGCGCAGGGCGAAGCCTTCCTTCTCGTGGATGCGCGAGCGGTACGGTTCCGCCTTCTCGTTCCTGGCCCGCCGACGCATGCGGATGATGACCGAGCGGGTCAGGATCGTGTCGGGCAGCGAGCCGAGACCGGCGACCGCGACGGCGGTGTAGGAGGGGAATGCCTGCACGGTCTGGTTGGCGCCGTCCCCAACGCACCGGTACATCACCTTGCCGCGGCGGTGCCCGGCGTTGATGAACCCGCGGAGCTGTTCGTTCTCTCCGGCCTTGGGGCCAAAGATGGTGTCGATCTCGTCGAACAGGATCGTGGGCCGCTTGCCGTCGACTCCGGAGACCGCGCGGAACAGGGCGGCGGCGGACGCGTCGACCGCAGCCATGGGGTGCGGTACGAGGGTTTCCACGATCTCCAGTGCCCGCGACTTACCCGACCCCGGTTCGGGGCTGAGGAAGGCGAGGCGGGGGGTGGACTCGAAGCAGTCGAGCAGGTGAGCGTGCGCGTCCCACAGCGTCACGGCGACGTAGGCGGCTTCGGTGGGGAAGACGTTGAAGCGCCGGTGGAAGGCTTCCACCTCGTTCAGCAGTGCGGCGCCGTCGATGGTGGGCGGGGCAGGGGCCTGGTCGGTCATGCGGCCCGTCCTTCCTGGGAGTTGCGCAACGGGCAGGCAGTGCGGTGCGAGTCGTGATCGGTGACCAGGGCGAGCACGCGGCGGATGCCGACGGCCGAACGGTCGCGTCCGCACGCGCACCACGACGTGGCGGTGGGGATGGCGCCGCGACCGGGCGCGCTGATGTGCAGCCACGCGATGGGGCGGCGCCCATCGTCACCGTGTGGGTCAGTACCAAGAGCAGTTCGGACGCCTTCGGCGACGCCCTTCGGGTCGCCCGCGGCCGGTGCGGGCAAGGCGAGTTCGGCGACCTGCCCTCTGCTCACGGGGGGTTGGCCTTCCAAGGGGGCGGAGCGGGGCGCGCTCATGCCGCCTCCCGGGGTCGGGCCTTGCGGATGGAGCTGTCCAGGGCGCTGCGGATCGTGGCGCGGCACTCGGCAGCGGTGAGTCCCCGCCCCTCCCCCGCCCTTTGGAAGGCCTCTTCCACCACGCGCCGGGGGATGTCGCCCCACGCGACGAAGCGCCCCACCTTGAAGGCGCACCGGTTCAGCGTGGTGTTGCGCTGCTTGTCCGGGGCCGCGGACACGACGGCGCACTCGGCTTCCAGTGCGGACAAGGCCGCGCGGATACCGTCGACCGCAGGAAGCCTCAAGAGCCCCATAGAGCGTGCCGGGGCGGGTTTCAGGATGGTTTGCAGCCATTCGGGCAGCAGGGCCGCCACCGAGCTGTTCACGGCTTCGTACGTTCCGGCGTCGGTGGTGCTGCCCGCGGCGACGACGTAGCCGCCCCACGCACGGGTGTCGACCAACGGGCCGATGGTTCCTGCGGTGTTGGCCAAGCGAACGCCGTCCAGGGCGGTGAAGTACAGGTGGGTCCCGCCGCTCGCGGTCCGCACTCGGTAGGTGTCAGGGACGGCGTGTCCGGCCCGCTCGCAGAGCGCCTCAAAGGTCGTCGCGCCGCAAGGCGCGTCCGCACTGCTCTTGTCCTTCGGCACGTCCAGGTCGACCACGAGCAGCCCGGACGGGCCGGTCGCAATGCCGACGTTGAACGCGTTTGTGCTCCAGGCGGCGCGGATGCGGTCAGGGTCGGTGGTGGCTCGCTGCTCCCACTTCAGGTGCCTGCCCACGCACGGGCCGGTGCGCGGGCAGGCACCCTCGCCGTGGAGGGCGGGGCGCTTGGTGCCGGGCCGGAGGGGGAAGACGTGCCAGCCGCGCGCGGCGGCGTCCAGGGCTGCGGCGAGTGGGTCTCGCGGCAGAGCGATGGCATGGGTCATGCTGTTGGTCTCCTGCTCTCTTGGAGGGACGGGAGGACCGGGGCGGGCGCAGGCTTTGGAGAGACGGCGCCCGCCCCGGGCATGGCTACTGGTTGTTGATCCAGTGGGCGTACTGCTGGCGGACGTAGTGGCGCGGCTCGCAGATGACGCCCGCGTCGTCCAGGCTCATCAGCCGCTCCGCGGCCTCGTCCGCCACCTCGGCCGCGTCATCGCCGACGTCTTGCAGGGCGATGCGGTCCAGCAACGCCGCTTTGCGGAGCCAAAAGTCACGCGGCAACGGGGTGCCGAACGGCTTGTCGGCCGCCGTCCGGGCGGTCCATCCGATCTCGCTGACGATGTTCGGGGCGAGCGCGTAGGCCTCTCCCGGGGTGGGCCACGGGCCGGTGTTGCTGTGGTGGTCGGCCGTGACGTACAGCCGCAGCCGCTCGCCGTCGCGGGTGGGGTGCTGGCGTACGGGGCCGACGGTGAAGGCCTGCGACAGGGCGTCGGTGACGCGGTCCTTGTCGGCCGGGTTGCAGATGACACGAACCTCGAACATGGGTCAGTGCTCCTTGCTGGTGTCGACGGCGGGGAGCGCGGGCAGCCCCGCGCGCTCCAGGGCAGTGGGATCGAAGCCGGGCAGCGCGGCGCGGGTGACGAGTGCCTGCGCAAGCTGTTCGGCGTAGGCGGCGCCGGTGCGTGCCACCTCGATTTGCGTGGTGGCGCGGAGGGTTTCCACGCGCTCGATGTGGGCGCGTTCCTCGCGCCGCTCGCTCACGTCGCGCTCGTACGCGACCGTCTCGCGGCGGTCGGTGCGCCAGTAGCGGGCGGCGAGTGCGTAGGCGCCGGCGGTGGCCAGGGACCACAGCAGCAGGGGCAGCGGGAGTCCGTCGGCGTATCCGGCGACTCCGGCGAAGGCGAGCGCGCCGGAGGCGGCGAACGCGGTCCCGGCGAGCACGGAGTCTCCGGTGGCGTTGCCCGCGACGACGCCCGCGGCGGCGGCGCCGAGGGACAGGGCGCCCATCAGGACGGCGTTGCCGACGGAGTGTTCGGCGCCGTTGGCGTTCCAGATGCGGGCGAGGGCGAGCACGGTCGTGGTGGCGATGGCGGGCGCGGCCTTGGGCAGTGCGGCAGCGAGCCAGTGGCGAGCCACGGTCTGTTCGTTCATGGCTGGTCTCCTAGATCTTGCCGAGGGCGTTGACGACGGCGGCGGTCAGCTCGGTCACCGGCTCGGAGGCGCCGGTGGAGGCGAGGTAGAAGCCGAACATCACGGCGACGAACGCGGAGCCGTAGCCGAGGGTGTTGGAGCGCAGCAGGAAGAACAGGACCAGGCCGAACAGGGCGACCAGGGAGACGGTGACGGCCATCGGGGCTATCCCTTCGGGGTGGGCCGCTTGGCAGCGGCGGGGGTGTGGGTGCCGTCGCGGTAGACGTGCAGCCAGAGGTTGTAGAGGTGGCGGCCGACGCGTATGCGCTTGCCGTGGCCCTTGCAGCGGCGGCACGGCTTGCCGCGCTTGAGGCGGCCCTTGCGGTCGGTCTTCATCGCGAAGCCGAAGCCGCGGCACTTGCGGCAGTCGCCGTACGGGCTCCCCGCACACAAGCTTGCGTAACCGAGAGTGATGGCGAGGAGGCAGGCGCTAGCAACGAGAAGGAGGGTCATGGGGTGCCCTTCCAGGCAGGGTTTCCGGCGTTCTCGCAGGTCGGATGCTAGGCGCGAGGTCGCTGATCAGGGCCGGTTTGAGGTGCTAGTAGGGGTGCTAGGTCTAGCAGTGCGGGCTGCTAGACCTAGCACCCGTGCGCGGTCAGTCTCCGGACCGCTTTCCGTCACGCTGGGTGATGGCTGTGGTGACGTCGGCGCGGGCGATGCCGCGGCGGGTGGTGCCCTTGCCCTTGTCGGTGGTGCCCCACACGTCCTGTGCCGTGATGCCGTGGGGGCGCAGGTTCGTGGTCACCGTCTCGGCCTTCCAGCCGCCGTAGACCTCCGGGCGCAGCGTGGCGAGGCGGGCGGCCACCTTCTCGTTCCACACCTTCTCCTCGTCCGCGGCCACCACCTTGAGAATGTCCGCGAGCAGGTCAAAGGACGGCTCACCGCTCTCGGGCGTCTCGCCGATGGCGTGGCCGGTGATGTTGCCGTACGCCTCGCGCATCTTCCGCGCGCGGGCCACCACCTGTTCGGCGCCGACCGCGTCCACGAACGCGCTCGCCACGATGCGCGGGTCGTCGCCCTCACCGGCCATCCAGCAAATCCCGCGGTCGGAGCGGGAGAACATGGTGGCCCGGTATCCGGCCTTGTACATCGACGTGCCGAGCACCATGTCGTTGGCGGGCTGGCCCATGACCTTCAGGCAGAACCGCAGCACGGCGTTCGCCGAGATGCCGGTGGGCAGCGACTTGGCGTCCGGGCGCTGCGTGCCGAACAGGGCCACGATCCCCAGTGCCGGGCCGCGTTTACCCAGGTCGGTGCAGATCTCTTCGATCTCCGCACCGTACTTCTCGTGCTCGAACGGCACCTGACACTCATCGAATCCGGCGACGATCGGGTGCAGGCCAAGGGACTTGTCGTTCGCCAGCTCGGGTCGAGGTCGGCACGGTAGCCGGGGCCATCGCGGGTGATCTCGGAGGTGAAGCGCATCCCGTTCATGTCGCCGCCCTTCTTAATGGCGGCCGTCAGCTTCGGGTTGCCGATGTTGTCCAGAGCGCGCAGCACGATCGGCCCGGTGAGCTTTTGCACCTCGGTCTTGAGCACCGCGGGCCCGATCACGGGATGATCCTGCGGAGCACCCCAGAACCCGCACGCCAGCACCGCAGCCGCAGCCAGCACGCCCAGCCAGGCCGGGGCCATCACGTACAGGGTCAGCGCGAATGCGGCGCCGAAGACGAGCGCCACCGTGGTGACCAGCACCCGCAGCCGCACCCGCCCGTCACGCTGGCGGGACAGCTTGAGGTACTCGGCGGTGTTCTCCCTGCGCACCTCGTACGCGCGCAGCGGCGCGCCCTCGGCATCCCACACCCACCGATTGGTGTCCCGCACGAAACGGGCCGCACCGCGCGGCGCGTTCAGCGTGAGCTGGAGGGCGTACCAGGGGGTGCGGATGCTGTGGAAGGCGGTGGCGTAGAAGGCGTTGCCCGTCGCTCGCTGCGCGGTCGAGACGAACCCCGGCTTCGAGGTCAGCCAGGTCGGCAGGATCGGCCGACGCTTGTAGGTCGTGATGCCCGGCGCCGGAAGGTCGGGCCGGTCGACCGGTCGGGCGACCGAGTCGGCCGACGCCTCATCATCCCAGTCGGCCGACCCTGCACCCGACTCGGTCGGGCGGGAGTCGGGCACCGGGTCGGCAGTCGGGGCGGCCGACCCGTCACGGGCGGACCGGGCCTTGTCGAGGTCGACTACCTCGGCGCCGGAGTCGGCCGCCATCTCGGCTTCGAGCCGGTGGAACAGTTCGTTGTCGTCGGGCTGGTTCACTGATAGTTCCTTCCACTTCCGGGTGTGGGGGAGCGGGCCCGGCCGACGCTGTAGGAGGTGAGCGGCCGGGCCCGTGCGTTGATGGTGGCGCTGCGAAGCAGCACGTCCGATACGCCCTGCGTATCGGAGGCTGTATAAAACGGGCCCGAATTGATGCTGACGCTGGGAACGAGCGCAGCCCATATCAACGTGACATGGCAGGTTCACATGGGCTTGGCTCCAGAGATGTGCTACGCGGCAAGGCGGCGGACCGTGCTCACCACCATCCCGACGACGTCTTGGCAGCCTTGGCGATAGCGGCCCCGTTCACGATCCGCTGCCGCTCCGTCTGCAACGCGGTCAGCTCCGTGGTTAGCCGGTTCAGCACCGACTGCCACAACGTCTCCAGCTTCCGTTCCGCGCGGCTGGGGCTCTTGCCCCGGACAACGCGGACGGAGCCACTCGCCAGGGCGGCCACGACCTGGCGGCGTTCCCGGCCGGTCAGCGGCCACATCTCCTGTTTGCGGACGGCGTCAAGCTTGCGCTGGGCCTGCTGGATTTCGCGATCCAGGCGGCGGGTGTTGGGCTTCGGCATTGATCAACCCCTCCTCGGGAAAGTTCAGTTGGCGGACTGGGAGCTGTCGGGGTAGGCGCACAGCAGGCACATGCCGAGGGAGGTCGGCAGGCAGTAGCTGTAAATCACGCGGCACTTGGGACAGGTGCGGCGAGCGAGCATCGCCAGGGCGAGCGCGCCCCACTTGCGCGACGTCATCGGACGGACCGGCTTGGCCAGGTCTTCGCGGTAGAGATAGGCGACCTGCACCCCTGCCTTGCGGCCCCGGTGCTGGCGCATCACCTGCGCGGCGACCGGCTGGCCACCGGGCCGTAGCCCGCGCTCACGCAGCTGACGGCGGGTGGCGTAGCCGTCCGGGGCGAACCGCCACGGGAACGTGGGCACCCCGAACCGGGCACCGGACGGGTCGAAGCACTTGCCGTATGCGGCCATCAGGCAGCCACCCCCACCATGGGCACATCGGTCCGGGCGGCCATTCGGCCGGCACGACGCCCTGTGACGGTGGCGAACAGCCAGCCGAGCCCAGCGCGGCGGGTTCCGGCACGGGCTTGCTTGGCCGCGTACATCGCCTCATCCGCCCGCCGCAGCAAGCCGGAGAGGTCATCTGCGGGGAAGTCTGCGACCCGCACCCAACCGAGCGAGACCGTGGTACGGACGGCCGGGTCCTGGTCAGCAACCGGCCGGGCGAGTACGCCGTGCAGCACGGCGAGCATGTCGGCCGCGGTGCCGTGGTCGTCGATGAGCACGGCGGCGAACTCATCGCCCCCGAGCCGTCCGGCGACCCCGGCACGGCCGACGTGGTGGGCGAGCCGTTCCGCGGTCGCCTTCAACAGCGCGTCTCCGGCCGCATGCCCGTAGGTGTCGTTGATGTGCTTGAACTTGTCGACGTCGGCCAGCACCACGACCGCGCGCGGGTCCTTGAGCAGGACCGTGGCGCGACGGGTGAAGCCGTCGCGGGTGCGTAACCCGGTGAGCGGGTCACGCCGGGCGGTATTGAGGCAGCCTCGCAGCCACCGCACGTGGACCGCCCAGCCTGCGGCAATGGGCAGCACGGACAACAGGACCGTGGCCAGGGTGTTCACGCGGCCACCCCCTCGGCGCCGTCGCCGGACACCGTGGCGTCGGGAGTGTCCACGGAGTGCAGCGCGCGGCCGTCGGCCCGCTCGCTCTTGAGGGCGTCGCGCAGCGTGCGGGCGTTGGCCTGCGACACATGCAGCGTGGTGCGCAGACGGTCAGCGGTCAGCTCCGCCTCGGTCCACTGCGCGGTGGCCGCGCGCGCCTCGGTCAGCAGTTCCTCGAAGGTGCGCTGTGTCTTGGCCTTGCCCTTGGCGGGGGCGCGGCGGCGGGGGCGCGGCTTGGCGTCGACCAGGGGCGCCGGCGGATTCTCTACCGGGGGCGGTGCGGGCGTCTCCTGCTCGGTGGCAGGGGCCAGGTCGCCCATGCGCAGCATCACGCGCTCGCGCCGCGGGGTCTTCGAGCGCCACTTGCGGCCGTAGCGCTCGCGCAGGTCGGCGCGGGCCAACTGCCGTTCCTTCTCCCGTGCCAGCGCCTCGGAGTAGGAGGTGACCTCCCACAGCGTCATGCGGCGCCACAGTGCGAAGGTGGAGGGAAAGGCGAGCAGCCAGCGGGAAACCCGGATCTTTTCCATGCGGCGACCGGTGGCCGCGCCGATCCGCACGGCGTAGATGTGTGCGCCGATCTCGGAGAACACGACCCACAGCAGCGGCATCGTGCCGTGCGCGACCTTGGCCCACATGCCCTGTCCGGCCGCGATGTTCAACCCGCAGGTGATGAGTGTGAGCGCCCAGGGCACGAACCGCACCCACGCAAGCGCCATGTCCATCCGGATCAACAGCAGGTTGGCGACGGTGAACACCGGGATGGCCACGTCGATACCGACCGGCAGCATCCACGGAGCGTGGAAGCCCCAGCGCAGCGCGGCCGCGGACACCGCGTCGAAGGAGGAGATCAGACCGAGCGCGCCGACTCCGGCCGCGGCGAGCGCACCGACTCCGGCAAGACCCATCTCCGGGCGGGTCAGCGGCGGCACCCCGGACGCGGGCGCCTCGGGGGTGGGGGTTGTGGTGATCACGCGGCCACCGCCTTGCGTGTCGCGCGGCGGCGCTGGGCGGGGCGGGTCAGGGGGAGGACGTCGAACAGGTCCGGGTTCTCCTCGATGACCTGCGCGGCGATGCGGATCAGGTCGTCGGGAAGATCGGGGTTGTCGGCGAGGATGTCGCGCGCCGCATCCTCGCGGGCCGAGCGCTCTTCGTCCGTCTCGCCCTCGACCCCGAGCCACAGCTCAACCGGGGTACCGAGCGCCAGTTCCGCGAAGTCCTCGGCAGAGATGGCCTGCTGTCGGCCGATGTACGTGCGCATGGAAGGCTCCAGACAGTGGAGGGACGGGAAGACCGCCGGGGCGGGCGCAGGCTTTGGAGAGACGGCGCCCGCCCCGGCGGCGGAGGCATTGAGTTCGAAGCGCGGCAGCAACTGCCGCGGAAGGTTCTGCGGATGTCAGATCACGCAATGCCAGTCACCGCCCCGAAGGGCGGATCCGGGCAGGTCACCCGGCCCGACATGGGCGGTCGGGATGGTGACCCGCACCCATCGACCGCACGTGTTCATGCGGCTGGGTCGGCACTCTGTTGAGTTCTTCGTAGCGCTTGCTCCGGGCCGTGCATCCGGGCGCTATTCGTGCAGGTCAAACGGGTCTTGCAAGGGCTCTGCCCCTTCCGGGGCTGAGCCGCTTTGCAACTCTGCCTCAGAGTGCACTGTGAGGCAGAGTCAGTCAAGTCCCCTCGCGGAACAAGCAGCGTGGGGCGCTGGTTCTACCTCTGCGACTTGGGCACTATGAGGCAGAGACAGTGACGAAACTTGGGGTGTAGATGGTCGAGTGGACCGGCGACAGGTTCGCCTATCAGCAGGTCGCTGATGACCTGCGGCGACGCATCGCGGCCGGCGAGTTCGCCGAGACCGGACAGCTCCCCTCGCTGGGGCAGCTCCAGAAGTCCTACGAGGTCACGGTGACCGTGGCCCGCGCCGCCATCAACCAACTGAAGACAGATGGCCTCGCGGTGAGCCACCAGGGCAAGGGCGCCTTCCTGACGCCCGACGCCGACCGCGCTGCGCAGCTCGCCGATCCGGTCGGGACCGTGGCCGAACTGCGCGAGGAAGTCGAGAAGCTGCGGAGCGAGGTAGGGGAGCTGCGCCAACGCGTCGCCACTCTGGAAGGGAAGTGACCTTCCAGCAAGCCGGGGTGGAGCCTGCACGATCGCGCCGCGGGTCATCTGAACCTCCTCGTTCGGTGTGTGCACTACTTCACATCCGCGGTGCGAAAACCGGTATCACGTCCCACTACCCGAGAAAGACCAAGCGGTTTTATACATCCGCTTACACATGCGCTATCACGAATTTCCACACGCCTAGTCGAGCCGCTACACTCGCGGCTCTGACTATCTAGGAGGGGCAGATGGCTCGGAAGCACCCGGATTGGAAGCCCGATCTTCTGCGAATGCATCGTGAAGAAATAGGGCTTACCCTGGAAGACACGGGGGAGAAGCTCCGAGAAATCGCGGAGCGTCACGGCTTCAATATTGCCGCGAACTTCCAAACAATCTGGGGCCACGAAAAGGGTTCGGTATATCCCGGTCCGCATTACCGCCGGGCGTACTGCCGTCTCTATCGTCGCAACGAAGCTCAACTTGGCATCCGTAAAGCCCTGCCCGGAGAGGATGCCTCTGTGGAATCCGTACCGGCGCCCGCTTCCGCTGAGCGAAAGTTCCCCGACCAACCGGATGCAGTACGCCAAGCGCTCAGCAGCATCCGCGAAGGCACTGACGACGTGGACAGCGAGGCGCTGCGCAATCGCGTGGTCGACGCATGGCGCCGCCACACCGCAAGGGGAAGTGTCGACGGCCCTACCGTGATCCTGGTCGGAGGGTATGCAGGATCGGGGAAGTCGGAGTTCGCGAAATTCCTCGGAGGGCTCACCGGCTGGCCCATCCTGGACAAGGACTCGCTGACACGTCCGCTGGTGGATCAACTCTTGGTCGCAATGGGCGGAGAAGCGCATGACCGGAGTTCGGAGCTTTACCGGGAAAAGGTCCGGCCGCTCGAATACCGGTGCCTCATGGAGGCTGCATGGGACAACGTGGATTGCGGAATTTCTACGATCCTCGATGCCCCGTTCATTTCGGAATTCTCCCAAGTCGAATGAATGCAGCGCTTTCAGAACCGCTGCCGGTCAAAGCGCGTATCCGTCGCGACCATATGGGTTGAGTGCGACCCGGAGTCGATGCGCGAGTACATCGAATTCCGCGGGGCGGCTCGCGACGCCTGGAAGATGGAGGCGTGGGACGAATACGTCGCGGGACTCGACTTGAAGATGCGCCCGCAGGGCCCGCATTTCGTCGTAGACAACCGGCTTGGCGCCGCCGTCGCCCTGGTCGACGAAGCCCGTGACGTACTGAGCGGAGGTGGACTGTGAGCCCTTCCGGCGTCATCCTCTACGGCCCTCCTGGGTCCGGCAAGGACACGATCACTGCCGAACTGTCCAACCTGCGGCCAGAGTCCGCGCTCTTTCAGCGACTCAAGGCAGGCCCTGGGCGGACTGCGGGGTACCGACTCACGACAGCCGAGCACATCGAGGAACTCGCGCAGGCCGGAGAGGTCCTGTACCGCAACAGCCGATACGACGCGGAGTACGCCATCGACCGCAGCGAGGTTTCCGCGTTCGTCGACTCCGGGCGCATCCCCGTCCTCCACATGGGCCAGATCGCCGGAGCCCGCGCCGTCGCAGCCCACCCCATCAATTGGGTGCGGGTGCTCCTCTGGTGCCCCGAAGACGTGACGCGTCAGCGTTGCCAGGGGCGCGGAGACAAAGACGTGGAAGCCCGGCTCAAGGTCTGGCACGAGACTCGACAGGATCTCTTGGACCACACCGCGGAGCCCTGGTCGCTCGTCATCAGAACCGACCAGGTCAGCGCAGCCCAGGCAGCCCAGGCCATCGACGACGCGCGGTCGGCCGGCACCCCCGCCGAAGTACGGGATATCCGTGGACTGGTCGGATGACCGTCGTCGGAGTCCTGCACCCGGGCAGCATGGGCGCCGCGGTAGCAGCACAGGCCAAGCTCAGCGGAGCTGAGGTTCTGTGGTGCCCGACCGGCCGCAGCTCCGTGACCAAGGAGCGGGCCCAGCGGTACGGACTCACCGCGGCGAGAGACCTTGCCGAACTGACGGAGCGAGCCGAAGTCATCCTCAGCATCTGCCCTCCGGCATACGCGGAAGACGTCGCAGTCGAGGTCTCCGCCCACCCGTTCACGGGGATCTACGTGGATTGCAACGCCATCTCTCCGGCCAGCATGGCGGGTGTCTGTGACGTCATGAGCCGGACTGGGGCAGTCGTTGTCGATGGCTCCGTCATCGGCTCGCCCCCGTCCGCCTCGAAGTCCGTTCGCCTGTACCTGTCCGGCCCAGCGGACGCGCTGACGCCCGTGGCATCGCTCTTCACCGGCACGGCGGTACAGGCGCACCCGCTATCCGGCGGCATCGGTCGCGCTTCCGCACTGAAGCTGTCGTACAGCAGCTACCAGAAGGCGAGCCGTGTCCTTGCCGCGGTCTCGTACGCCCTCGCCAAGGACTACGGAGTAGAGGTGGAGCTACTCGACATCGCGCAGGGCCGCACTGCGAGCTACCTTGCGGAGACGGCCTACATCCCGAAGGTGGCCGCGCGGTCGTGGCGCTGGGGCCCCGAAATGGGCGAGGTGGCCGGCGCCCTACGGGAAGCCGGACTTCCCTCCGAGCTGGCGGAGGCATCGGCCGCGGTCATGAGCCGATGGGATGACCTCAGGGACACATCCCTGAGCATCTCCGATGCGCTCGAATGCCTGCATGGCATCCCGGACAGCGAGCCTGACTAGCCTGCCGCTGCCCGCATCATCTCGATGGCCTCCGCGACGCCCCGCACCACGATGTCGGGCTCACGGGGGCCATCGGTCCATGTACGACCATGGGCCACCCACGCCGTACGAAGCCCCGCTGCGCGTCCCCCTCGTATATCCGTCTCAGCGTTGTCCCCGACCATCCACCCTCCGGCGCTGAGCCGGACGCCGCACAGCACGGCGGCAGCCTCGAAGTGCTCGTACGCCGGTTTCCTGGCTCCGATCTCCTCCGAGACACAGATGCCGTCGAAGTGCGACGCGAGCCCGGTCGCGGCGAGCTTGGCCCGTTGGATGTCCCCCGCCCCGTTCGTCGCGATGCCGAGCGTCCACCCCGCACGACGCAGTGCTTCGAGTCCCTCCCGCACCCCTGGGAGGCAGCGCACCGACCGCGCGACGCCGTCGACGTACTCGCGCCAGAGGTCGCCCGGGTCGTCGCCGAGCCCGAGTGCCTCCCGCAGATGGACGAAGTCCGCCGGATAGGCTCGCTCGCGGAGCCGCCCACAGATGACGGACTCTGATCCCCCCGGCAGTCGCCGCGATTGCGCGAAGCCACGGGCCCAGTCCTCCAGGACCCCGCGTCGGTCGATCAGGGTGTTGTCGAGGTCGAAAAGTGCCAGCACACAGCGACGCTACGCGACCGATGGCGGGCGCCGTACGGCCGTTCCAAAAAGCTCCCACGTCGCCCACGCGAAGCCGAACTACGCTCTCTCCATCGAATCTAGGCGAGACGGAAGATCTTCAACAGGCATCCACACGAAAGCCTTACCCGAGCGAATCTTGCGAAACAGGCCCATGCCCTCCAAACCGATTAGGTCTTGCCGCGCCGTCTCGTACGCAACATTATGGCTAGTCATATGCGACTGCGCAGTGACCGAAGAGCCCGGGTTTTTCATCGCATGTTCAAGCAAAGCGATCTGCCTGTGATTGAAAACCCCAGGAACCGCAGAAAGCTTTTGCTGAAGCTCACGAACTTCCCTTGCCTTCCTGCTCAGGTAATTGTGCAGTTCCGCGATAGATCGCTTGAGTACACCCAGTTGATACAAATGAAAATAGGTTAGATCATTCTCATCATCCTCGCTATGGAGATAACTGTACGCATACTGTGATGGTGCTTTCTTCAGAATTGGAGAGATGGCCACATACTCTGTCAGCCAGTATCCCTGATTGAGCATCGACCAGTAGAAAAGCGCCCGCGCCGTACGCCCATTTCCGTCTTCAAACGGGTGATCATACCCGATCATAAAATGGATGGTGATCGCCCGAAGAACAGGCGGGATGTAAACATCGTCCAACTCCCCATTTGCGAAGTCACACAGCTTCTGAACCCTCTCAGGAAGAGTTTCTGCTGGCGGAGGCTCGTGAAGCACGAGATCACCGTGAAACACGCTGACACGATCTTCGCCTGGAAGCTGGAATCGCCCAGAAGACGCTGGATTATCGAGAGTGTCAGCGGTGACCACTCTATGAATCTCACAGATGAGCTCAGGAGTAATTTTCTCTCTACGCAGGTCTCCAATCATCCGCATAGCTTGATAATTATTGTAGATCATTCGCTCATCGCGATCTCGCGGCTTGCGTTGAGATCGGATCATCTCTTTTGCGACTACGCGACTTGTCGATGCCCCTTCGAGTTGACTCGAATTGATCGCCTCTTCGATTAGCGAGTTCACTAGATACCGGTCGCGAGTGGATGGGTTCGTGACCTGTTCACTCATTGCAATCTCGCCACTGGCATCCCGACTCGTTTCCTCAAGAGCCTTGAGTACCACATCGGGAAGAGTGAAACGAAAAGGCCGACCTTCCTTGTCCAGGAGAGGAAGCTGACGTGTCATTTGACGTCTTGCCAGCTTGATTGCGGCCCACCATTCCTCAACAGAAAGGTCGTCCGGTGGATTCTTGAAGCGAATCTTGTCCCACGGCAGATAGGGGTCAGACGGTCCCGCTCCAGGGACGGACAACATCTTTGCCATCATTTCCGGAGAAGCACCGATAATGAGCCGAATCGACTCGGCTGGGTCCGGCGGTGGCGCTGGCCTTCTCATTCGAGCTCCTCGATACGTCGCCTGTCTGACACGCGTCCCTGCTTGAAAGCTCTCACCTAGGAGGGCCGGCGGAGCTCAGCTCCGATGCGCAAGGCAGCAACTACTAGCTAA